>NZ_JBHYJI010000034.1:0-98482 GCF_042740435.1 Streptomyces sp. NPDC059002
CGCGGGAAGCGGCCGGGCGGCGCCGTCAGTCCCAGCGGTAGCCGTCACCGAAGAGGAGGGTGTGCTCCAGCACGTCCTCCAGCGGGTCGTCGATCTGGCCGGTGCTGATCAGGCTGACCCTGGGCGCGTTGTGCGCGTTCGTATGGGTCTCGTCGGCGTGTGCCGTGCCGGAGCACAGGACGGCCGGTGCGGCCGTCACCGCCGCGACCAGCGCCCAACGGGACATCGTCTGCACCCAACTGCCGTTCACCGCAACCTCCTTGGACCGCAAGGGCCGTACGCGTACGGGGCCGTCCAGCGCGGCCCGCCCGCCCTGTGTAACCGCGGTCCGATCAAGAAGTCACCGACGATCATACGAACGGGTCGTCGGATGCCAAGTCATCTGAAATTCTCCCGGAGTTCACCGGGGCGACGCCCCGTTGACGGGAACTCGCGTACGAGCGAGGGTCGATCGATCATCGAGGGTGACGGGACACAGTGCAGGGCCGGGAGGAACCCATGAGGTTGAGCGTGCTGGATGTCGGGTCGAGAACGGTGCGTCTGGTGGTGGCCGACGCCGAGGGCGGTGCGCCGCTGCCGGTGCACACGGCCAAGTGGAAGCTGCGGCTCTCCGACCATGTGGGCCCGTGCGGACGGCTCGGCGGTGAAACCGTCGACCTGCTCGCCGACGCGGTCGCGCAGGCGCGGCAGGAGGCGCGGCGCAGGGGCGCGGAGGAGCCGCTCGCCTTCGCCACCGCGGTGGTCAGGGACGCGCCGAACCGGGACGAGATCCTGGACAGGGTGTACGAGTCCACGGGTGTGCGGCTGCGCGTCATGTCGGGGGAGGCCGAGGCCGAGTTGACGTTCCTCGGCGCCCGGCGGTGGATGGGATGGCAGGCGGGCCCGCTCGCGCTGCTCGACATCGGCGGCGGTTCGCTGGAGGTGGCCTTCGGCCGGGGACGCCTCCCGAGCTTCGTCATGTCGCTGCCGCTCGGCGCCAACCGGCTCACCCGCGAGTTCGGCACCGGGCACGCGGAACCGCCGACCAGCGGCCAGGTCAAGCTGCTGCGCAGAGCCGTACGGCACCACCTGCGGGACGTGGCCGCGCGGATCCGCTGGGAAGGTCCCCGCACGGTGGTGGCCACATCGCGCACGTTCCAGCAGCTGGGCAGGTTGTGCGGGGCGACTCCCGGACGGCACGGCCCGTTCGTGACCCGGACGCTGCGCCGCTCCGACCTGCGCCGCGCCCAGGACCGTCTCGCCGCGCTGCCGAAGGCCGACCGGGCGGAGCTGCCCGGCATCTCCGCACCGCGTGCGGCGCAGAGCCTGGCCGGTGCGGTGGTCGGGCACACCGCGATGAAGCTGATGGACCTGGACACCGTCACGATCTGCCCGTGGGCGATCCGCGAGGGCATCCTGCTGCGCCGCATGGAGGACGGCCCCGGCTGGTGGGCCGCGGCGGACGGGGAGGAAGTGCCGTACCGCACCGTGCCGTTGAGGGTCGCGGGGCTGACCGGCTGAGACCGCCCGGACCCGCGACCCGGATCCGGCAGGACCGTGTGCCGCGGTCGGCGCCACAGCCCCTGCCGGTGCCCGGCACATCGGCGCCGGGCCGCGTCCTCACCCGGCGGTCCAGTCGGCGTTCGCGCCGCAGACGACCAGACACGGCAGGTCACCGGGGACCAGTCCGGCCAGCCACGCGGCGAACGGCACGGCCGCGGCCGGTTCCACCGCGATCCGGCACTCCTCCCACAGCCGGTCGCGGGCCCGCAGGATCTGCTCGTCGTCGACCAGCACGGACGACACGTCGTGCGCGCCGAGCACGGCGAAGGCGATCTCGCCGACCCGGCTCGCGCCCGTCGCGGAGGCGGCGACGGAGTCCACGGCCGAGTCGACGGGCCTGCCCGCGGCGAGCGCGTCGTGGAGGCAGCGGCAGTGCTCCGGTTCGACGGCGACGACCTGGCGCCCGGCACTCGCGAGCGCCGTACCCGCCGCGAGACCGCCCCCGCCGACCGCCACCGCCATCGCGTCGACGGCGGGCTCCGCGGCCACGATCTCGGCGGCCACGGTGCCCTGCCCCGCCACGACGGCCGGATCGTCATAGGGGTGGAGGAACCGGTGCCCCGGCCGCGCCGCCGCATCCGACGCGGCCGCCGCGGCCTCGGCGAACGTGGCGCCGTGCCGGACGAGCCGCGCACCGGCGGCCTCGATGCGGCGGGCCTTCGCCGCGGGCACCGTCTCCGGCACATAGACCGTCGCGGACACGCCGAGCAGTGCGGCGGCCGTCGCGACCGCCAGGCCGTGATTGCCGCCCGACGCCGCCACGACATGCTCGTCCCCGGGCCCCGAAAGTAACGCGTTGAGCGCGCCGCGCAGCTTGAACGAGCCGCTGCGCTGCAGGAATTCGAGCTTCAGCAGGACGCGCCGGCCGTCTGCCTCAAGATCGAGCAGGGGAGTGCGCCGGGCGTACGGACGGATCCTGTCGGCGGCCGCGCGGACATCGGAGGCCAACGGTGTGTACGTCTGAGTCTTCACGGGGCCATGGTCCACGGGGCGCCCCCTTCGGCGCCAGTGACGATCGATCAACTACCCGCGGGTGGCGGCCGCATGAGGGACAGGTCGGCGCCCCAGGCGTCGAGCACCGCGCCGTGCCCGGCCCGCCGCGCCGCCGCCTCGGCCTGCGCGAACAGCCCGCGCTGCACGGCCACGTCGCCCGTCCCCGAAATACGGTCCATGGCGTCGAGCAGCATGCCGGTGTCCCAGCCGGGCAGCGGAAAGCGGGCGAGTTCCCACTCCAGGTATTTGTTGTACGGGCGGGGCCGCCGGTCGAGCGCGAAGAGCAGCTCCAGCAGGAACCCGATGCTGTCGGCGGCGTCGAGCCGGGCCGCGAGGGGATGCCCGTCACGGTCGTTCTTGACGGAGCGGTAAAGGGAGTTGGCGTAGGCGTCGAGCCACTCGTCCGCGGCCCGGAACGCCTCGTCGGCGTCGAGCCCCGCCTTGGCGGCCAGGATCCGGGCGATGCCTCCGTCGAGCCGGTCGAGCACGACGCGGGCGCGCGCGAGGGCGTACCGCTCGAAGCCGGGCATGCCCGCGGCGCGGAACTCGTCGAGCGAGCAGACGACGAGGTCGAGTTGGGCGGTGCGGTGTCCCGCGAACCGGCTGAGCTCCGTCGTCGCACCGTCGGCGAGGACGACGTACACGTCGTGGTCGGAGTGCCGGGTGGCCATGTGCGCGTGGGCCCGGGAGCCCTTGAGGACGAGGCCGACCACGGCCGGGTCGGCGGCGGCGAGCGCGACGAAGGCGTCGTAGGTCAGGGGCTGTTCGGTGGTCATCGCGTGATCTCCGGGAGGGAGTGGTGGCGGGCATGGCGACCGGGGCGGCCCCGCCGGAAGGAGGGGCGCCCCACCGTCCGCGGTGGCACCCGGCCACCGCCCGAAGGATCAACGCACGCGCGGAGTCTAAGCGGCCTTGTGGAAGTTCGCTGCGGTTCGGGTGTGCCCCGAAGGGGCGCGGGGAACTGCGCGACCAGCCACGACGCACCCGCAGATGCGGACCGCATTTCCCGCGGAGCGCTTAGCGGTTGCCTGAACAGCCGCCTCGTCGCGTCGAGCGGTTGCTTGAACAGCCGCTTCGCCGCACGCCCTTACGCATGCGCTCTTACGTATGCGCCGTGCGCAGCACCGTGCCCCGCCGCTCGAACTCCATCAACGCCTCGACGCTCGACGCGACCTGCGGTACCAGCTCCCGCTCGAGGAGCCACAGCGCGCCGTCGATGCCGGAGCTGACGCCGCCCGCGCACACGAGGTTGCCGTCGTCGACCACGCGGACGGTGCGCACGTCCGCGCCCTGGCCCTTCAGATACTCCTGGGCGCGGTGATGCGTGGTGCAGGGACGGTTGCCGATCACTCCTGCCGCATGCAGGACGATCACCCCGGTGCACACGCCGAACAGGGTCAGCGACGGGCGTTCGGCGCGGCGCAGCTCCCGGGTGAGGACGCCCTTCTTGATCTCGGCCCAGACGCCCGGCGCCTCCTTGTCCCGGAACCCGCCGCCGGGGACGACGATCACGTCCGCCGCCGAGGGGTCCCAGGCGCCCGGCGCAGCGACGTCCGTGCCGAAACTCGCGGTGAATCTGCCGGGCCGCCCGCCGGTGACCAGCAGGGGCCGCACCGGATGCCCCATGGAGGCCGCCGCCGCGAAGACCTCCAGCGGGCCGATCACGTCCAACTCCTCCGCGCCGTCGAACCCGACGATGTGCACGCGCAGCGGCTGCCGTGCCGTCCGCTCCCGCGGTGCGGCCGCCGACGCGGTCCGGTCCGTCGCGCCCCAGGCGACGGCGGCCACCCCCGCACCCGCCGCCGTCCTCAACGCGCTGCGCCGCTTCATCCCTGTCATGCCGTACGACTCCGTCCACCAGGTCCGTGCCGCCGAACGTCGGCGGCCCTACGAGGAGTTGGTCGGACGGAGGCGGGCCGGAGTTCCCGTGGCCACACGATTCGGGGGCGCGGCGGACGCGTCAGCCGAGCAGCTGCTCCGCCAGCAGGAACCCGCCGATGAGGATCATCATGGCCCCGGACACCCGCGTCACCGCCCGGGCCGCCGACGGCCGGGTCGTCAGGACGGTGCGGGCCAGGACGCCGACGGCGAGATAGACGACGGCGCAGGCCGTCATGTGGAGCGTGCCGAGCAGCCCGGTCTGCGCGGCGACGGGCCAGGACGACGCTGAGTCGATGAACTGCGGGAACAGCGAGAAGTAGAGCAGCAGCGCCTTCGGGTTCAGGCCGCTGATGCCGACGCCCTTGAGGGCAACCTGCCAGCGTGAGTGGGACACGGTCTCCGTGTCCGCGGCGAGCGTGGCGGGCTGCCGCAGGACGCCCCAGCCGAGCCACATCAGATAGGCCGCCCCGGCGACGGTGAGCACGGTGAGGACGGTCGTCGAACTCGCCACGATCACGACGAGTCCGGCCACGGCGAGCAGCGTGTACCCCGCGTATCCGGCTATCAGCCCGGCGACCGCGGGGACGACCGACCGGTCGCGCAGCCCCGCGGAGATGGCGTACGCCCAGTCCGCGCCGGGGGTGAACACCAGCAGCAGGTCCACCGCCAGGAATGCCGCCACCGTCGTCGTGTCCATGGACCGTCCCCTCCCGCACTTCTTGCCTTACGGAGGGAAGATTAGGCGCGATATGCCCGAAGATGTTTCCGTCTTTACCCCATGATCGCGCCCTGGGAGGGAGAATCTTCTCCATGGATGCCCTGGACCGGAAGATTCTTACCGAGCTGCAGTTGGACGGCCGTCTCACGGTGACCGAGCTGGCCGCGCGCGTGAAGCTGAGCGTCTCGCCCTGCCATCGCCGCCTGCGCGACCTCGAACGCGCGGGCGCGATCCGCGGCTACCGCGCGGTCGTCGACCCGGCCGCCGTCGGCCTGGACTTCGAGGCGCTCGTCTTCGCCACCCTGCGCTGGGAGGACCGCGACACCGTCGAGGCCTTCGAGGCGGCGGTCGCCGCGGTCCCGAACGTCACCCAGGCCCAGCGCCTGTTCGGCGAGCCCGACTACCTCCTGCGCGTCGCCACCACCGACCTCGCGGCCTACCAGCAGCTGTACGACCAGCAGTTGGCCAAGCTCCCGGGCGTGCAGCGACTGACCTCCACGCTGGTCATGAAGAGCGTCGTCCACGACCGGCCGCTGCCCGAGTAGCCACGGCCGTCCGCCGAGCCGGGGCCTGCCGGTTCACCCCTTCACTCCTTCAACCCTTCACGCCTTCACGCCTTCACGGCCGAGGCCATCCTGCGGACGGCCTCGGTCAGGATCTCGGGGGAGGTGGCGAGGTTCAGCCGGACGAAGCCCGCGCCGCCCGGCCCGAAGTCCGCCCCGCGGCTCAGGGCGACCCGGCCGCGCTCCAGGAACACGGCCGCGGGATCGTCGCCGAGACCGAGTCCGCGGCAGTCGAGCCACGCCAGATAGGTCGCTTGGCCGGGGCGGTGCCGCACGGCGGGCAGCCGGTCGCCGAGCAGCTCGTCGAGCAGGCGGCGGTTCTCGTCGAGTCCGGCCAGCAGGGCGTCGAGCCAGGCGCCGCCCTGCCGCAGGGCGGCGGTGTGCGCGATGACGCCGAGATGGCTCGGCCCGTGACCGACCTCCTCGGGGAGGCGGGCCAGGTCGTCCGCGGCCGCGGGCCCCGCGACGGCGAGGGCGGCCTTGAGCCCGGCCAGGTTCCACGCCTTGGAGGCGGACATCAGGGAAAGACCGTCCGCCCCGCCCGGCACACTCAGATACGGCACGAACCGGGCCCCCTCGGCCACGATCGGCGCGTGGATCTCGTCGATGACGACGCGTACGCCGTGGTGGCGCGCAAGCCGGGCGACCTCTTCGAGCTCTGCGGCGGTGTGCACCGTCCCGGTCGGGTTGTGCGGGCTGCACAGCAGGTAGACCGCCCGCCCGCCACGGCCTGCCGCGTCCCGGAAGGCGGCCGCGAGCGCGGTGAAGTCGATCCGGCCCTCCTTGCTCAGCGGCGCCTCGACGACCGGCCGGTTGTCGTTGCGTACGAACTGGTAGAAGGGCGGGTACACCGGGCAGTTGACCACCACCGGGTCGCCGGGACCCGACACCAGCTTGAGCATCTCGACGATGCCCAGCATCACGTCGGGGACGATCGCGGTGTGCCCGACGGCCAGGCCGTCCCAGTCCCAGCGGCGCGCGGCGAAGTCCGCGAGCGCCTCGGCGTAGTCCGTCCCCGCCGGATAGCCCGTGTCGCCGCGCTCCATGGCGTCGTGCACGGCGCGCGCCACCGGCTCGGCGAGCGGCACGTCCATCTCGGCCACCCAGAGGGGCAGTACGTCGGCCGGGTACGTCCGCCACTTCATGCTCGTGCGTTCCCGCAGCCGGTCGAGGGACAGCTGCCGCAGCGGATTGGCGACCGGGGACACGGCGGCATTCTTCGACGCATGATCCATGGACCGATCGTAGGCTCGGGGCGCCCCCGTTGACCTGCTCTGGGGCCCTACAACCATCCGCTCCGCTGCGCCTGCAAGGCCATCTGGAAGCGGTTCGCGGCGCCCAGTTGGGCCATCAGGATCTGCAGGCGGCGGAAGAGCGTGCGACGGCTGATGCCCAGTTCGCGGGCGATGACGTCGTCGTTGGCGCCGCCCGCGAGGAGCCACAGCAGACGGCGGTCGGCGGGCGGAAGGCCGCCGGGGCGGGTGGTGCGGCCGTGGAAGGGCAGGGCGTTCTGCCAGGACTGCTCGAACAGTGCGATGAGCGCGGAGAGCAGGCCGCACGGCTGCACGACCAGCATGGTGTTGTGCACGTCGGCCTCCCTGATCGACAGGGACACCAGGGCGTACGCCTCGTCGATGATGACGAGTTTGACCGGCACGGACGGCAACACCCTGGCCTGCTCACCGGCGTTGACGCACGGCTCGATGACGTCCTTGAGATGGCCCGGGTACTCGAGGGACTCCCGCGAGTACACGACGCGCTGCGTCACACCGCGGGCCAGCGTGGCGAGCGCGTCGTCGGTGGCACCGGACAGCGGGAAGTACGGCGGCGACTCGAACTGCCGGATCTGCTCGCGGGCGCTCGCCCAGGCGTGCCGGATCCTGGGGCCGATGGCATCGCCGGTGACGACCTCCACGAGGTCGTCGTTGTACGCGGCAAGACGCTGCCGCCGGAACGACTCGAATGCGCCGCCCACGGCGATGCGCGACTCCTCGACCTCGGCCGCCCGGTGCCTGGCGAGGATCTCGAGGCCCGCGGTGGGCGGCACCGGGGCCACCACGCCCCCGCTGTCGTCGGCGGCGCTGGCGAGACCCGCGTCGACGAGCGCGCCGTACGCCGCGGTGAGCTCCGCACCGTCCAGACCGGCCGCCGGGCCCATCGCGCCGAGCGGGGCGGGGGCCAGTTCGAGCAGCGCCAGGTAGACCCGGGCCGCCGCGGGTTCGAGCCCCAGCAGGCGCAGCGCCTCGGCGAGCTTCGCGTTCGTCATGAGCCGCATTATCGGCGGTCGCGGACGTGGCCGTGGCCGATCTGTGCCACTGGCACTCGTCGGCACCCGGTGCGGGCGGTACGGGATACCGTCCGGGAGCCAGGACCTCCAGACGAGAATGAGGAAGGTGTACGCCGTGGCGAAGCGCCGGAAGAACGGGCTCTACGCAGGGATCTCCGATGAACTGTCCGCGCTGATGCGGACGGGCTGGGAGGACACCGAGCGGCACGACCTGCGGCTCGGCGAACAGGCTCCGCACGCGGCCCGCCGCCGCGCCGCGCTCTCCGCGCGCTTCCCCGGCGAGCGCCTCGTGATCCCCTCCGGGAACCTCAAGGTCCGTTCGAACGACGACACTTACCCCTTCCGTGCCTACTCGGGCTATGTGCACATGACCGGGGACCAGGCCCGCGACGGCGCGCTCGTCCTCGAACCCCGCGCGGACGGCGGCCACGACGCGTACTGCTACCAGCTGCCGCGCGACAGCAGGGACGACGACGAGTTCTGGACCGGGCCCACCGCGGAACTGTGGATGGGCAGGCGCCGCTCGCTCGCCGAGTCGGAGCTGGTGCTCGGCCTTGCCTGCCGCGACGTCCGTACGGCCGCCGACGACCTGGCGGCCTCCTCGGGCGCGCCGACCCGGATCGTGCGCGGCGTCGACCCGTCCCTGGAAGCCGCCGTCACCACCGACGCGGACCGCGACGACGCGCTGGAAGAGGCCCTCAGCGATCTCCGTCTGGTCAAGGACGACTGGGAGATAGGGGAGATGCGCAAGGCCGTGGACTCCACGGTGCGCGGATTCACCGATGTCGTCGGCGAGCTGTCGCGGGCGGTCGCGTCGTCCGAGCGGTGGATCGAGGGCACGTTCTTCCGCCGCGCCCGCCTCGAGGGCAACGCCGTCGGCTACGGCTCGATCTGCGCCGCGGGCGAGCACGCCACGATCATGCACTGGACGGACAACGACGGCCCGGTGCGCCCCGGTGACCTGCTTCTGCTCGACGCCGGAGTGGAGACCCACACCCTGTACACCGCCGACGTCACGCGCACGCTGCCGATCAGCGGCACCTTCACGTCCGTGCAGCGCACGGTGTACGACGCGGTCCACGCGGCCCAGGAGGCCGGTTTCGCCGCGGTCAAGCCGGGCGCCGCGTACCGCGACTTCCACGAGGCCTGTCAGCGTTATCTGGCCGAGCGCCTCGTCGAGTGGGGGTTCATCGAAGGACCGGCCGACCGGGCGTACGAACTCGGCCTCCAGCGCCGCTTCACCATGGCGGGCACCGGTCACATGCTCGGTCTCGACGTGCACGACTGCGCGCAGGCGCGGAACGAGGCGTACGTCGACGCCGTCCTCGAACCGGGCATGGTCCTCACCGTCGAGCCCGGCCTGTACTTCCAGCCGGACGACCTCACCGTGCCCGAGGAGTGGCGCGGCATCGGCGTACGCATCGAGGACGACCTGCTCGTCACCGCCGACGGTCACGAGAACCTGTCGGGGGGTCTGCCCCGGTCGGCGGACGACGTGGAGGCGTGGATGGCCCGGTTCGCGGGCTGAGCGCGCGAACCGGGCCATCCGACGGCGCTCAGCGCGCCAGGTGCTTGATCTTCTCGAACGGGTAGCCCGCGACGACCACGACGACCAGGCCATAGGCGGCGACGGCGATGAGGCCGCCGGTGCCGATGGCCCGGTCGCCGTCGGCGAACAGCACATTGCCGACGGGGATCAGCGGGGCCAGGCTGAGGATCGACGCCCCCGTGCACCAGTGCGCGACCAGGCGGTTGGCCTTCTCGCGCAGCACGGGGTCGCGCTTGACCTCGTCCGGCACCTCATAGCCCACGCTCCGGTCGCAGACCTCGCCGCGGTGTCCGACGCGGGCGGCCAGCAGGGTGACCACCGAGAGGAGGACGAAGCAGCAGAGGATGAAGACGTACGCCATGAGAGTGCGGGCCCCGATTGCCTAGCGGATGTACCTGGTGCCGAGCGGGTGAGCTCGGTGTCTAGCGGATGTACTTGATGATGAAGGCCGCCACCATGGACACGGCCTTGTTCTTGACCCAGCCCGGCAGGAACTTCCAGACCACGCCGCCGATCTCGCCGCCCAGGCAGCCGATGATCGCGTTCTTGACGTAGGTGCCCTTGCCGGAGAACTTGCCGTCGGCGACATCGCTGAGGACCGACGTGGGGATGCTGGCCACGGCGCCCTTGGCACACCACGCGGCGGCACCGATGGCGACGGCGGCTATGGGGAAGGCGCGCGGGCGGATCTCGCCGTCGTCGCCGCCCTGGCTCATGGCGCGGTTCAGCTCGGCCATCGCCTCCGGGCCCATGCCGTCCTCGATGAACTGACGCTGCTCGGCGGTCAGTTCGGGGATCTCCTCCGTGGCGGAGGCCGAGGCGGCGCGGGTCTCGGCCGCGTGCGCGGCGAGCGCCGGGGCGGCACCGGCGAACAGGGCGCCCGCGGTGAGCGCGGCCACGCCCACGAGCGAGGCACGGCGGAACACGGGGCGCTGCTGAGTCGACATCATGTGGGATCTCCCCCTGCCGCACCGTCGGTACGGGCGGCGTCGTCCTGGTAGGTGTGGCGGGCCGACCGCGGTCCGCCGTTCGGTGGCCGACGCCCAGGTCGTGGGCGTTCCGGCCGGGGACCATGCTGGCCTCGACGGCCCGGTGGCCGTAACCGTCCACCGGCCCCCTCCAGTTGGAGGGGGCCGGGCAGGACGGGGGCCGACGGGCGGGCGTCACAGCGGCAGTTCGGCCCGGACGGTGAAGCCGCCCTCCGCGGTGGGGCGGGCGGCGACGCGACCGCCGACGAGGGCCGCGCGCTCCCGCAGCCCGGCTAGCCCGTGCCCGCCGGCGGGCAGGGCGGGCGCCTGGACGTCCTTCCCCGGCGGTCCGTTGGTGATCTCCACGACGAGTGCGTCCTGCCCTTCCGTGGTCAGGACGGACACCTGGACCGGCGCCCCGGGCGCGTGCTTGCGCACGTTGTTCAGCGCCTCCTGCACGATGCGGAAGGCGGCCGCCTCCAGGGCGGGGTCCCAACTGGTGCCCGGCGCAACGGCGATGTGCACCCCGACATCGAGGAGGCTCTCCGCGGTGAGCCCGTGCAGGTCCGTGAGGCGGGTCCTGCCGACCGTCGCGGCCGCTGCGGCATCCGCGCCGCGCAGGACGCCGACCATGTCGCGCAGTTCCTCCAGGGCACGGACGCTGTGCTCGCGCACCACCTCGATGTCCGCACGCCGCCCGGCGTCGGGCTCGGTGGCGCCGAGCACCCCGGACTGGACGGCGATGATGCCGACGTGGTGCGAGACGGTGTCGTGCATGTCGCGGGCGAGCCGGGCGCGTTCCCGGGTCACCGCGCGCTGGGACTCCAGCCACTGCTCGCGCTGCTGGGTGGCGGCCAGGTCCGCGAGGCGGTGCCTGAGTTCGTCGCGTGTCCTGACGAGCAGGCCGAGCACGATCGGCCCGAGGCTGAGCAGCCCGGCGCCCTCGACCATCGTCAGGATCTCGGGCCGCGAGTGGTCCAGGAGTGCGCCCGGCGGCCAGGGAAGCAGCGCGGCGACGAACAGCAGCGCCCCGCAGCCCGCGATCACCCGGGGCGAGGCGCGGCAGGCCACCACGAACATCGCGAGCATGGCGGGCAGCCACAGATATTCGGTGACGGTGGCGGGCAGCGTCACGGCCAGGGTGCTCAGCGGAAAGCGGCGGCGCATCGGCAGCGCGAGCAGCGCCGCCGAGCAGACGGCGAGGCCGAGCGGGTCGAAGGTCTCCGCGACGGTGAGCAGTTCGGCGCAGGCGAGGAACGCGACCCCGCGCTCGGCGGTGCGGCGGTCGACCCTCATCGTCTCGCGGCGCCGCCGACGACCGGGTCCGCGGGCACCAGGCCGAGCCGGTGCGCGTGCACGGCGGCCTGGACGCGGTTGGCGACCCCGAACTTCACCAGGAGGGCGCTGACATGGTCCTTGACCGTGGTGGTGCCGATGTAGAGGCGCTCCCCGATCTCGGTGTTGGACAGCCCCTCGGCGACCAGCGCGAGCACGTCCCGTTCGCGGTCGGTCAGTTCGGGGCGCGTCGGCTCGGGGCGCGCCGCTTCGGGCCCGGTCGGCTCGGGTCGGCCCGTGCCGGACCCCGGCTCCCGGTCCGCCGATTCCGCGTAGTGCCGCACGACCGTACGCGCGAGCCGGGGCGCGAGCACGCTGCCGCCCCGCGCCAACTCCTTGACCGCGTACTCCAGTTGGGCCGGGGGAGTGTCCTTGAGGAGGAAGCCCGCGGCGCCGCCGCGCAGCGCGGCGGCCAGGAACTCGTCGGCGTCGAACGTGGTGAGCAGGGCGACGGCGGGCGGCGCGGGCAGCGACCGCAGGTCGGCGAGGACCGTCAGACCGTCCCGGTCGGGCATGCGCAGATCGAGCAGGACCACGTCGGGGCGGTGCAGCAGGGCCTGGTCCGCGGCGTCGGCCCCCGAGCAGACCGCGACGACATCGAGACCGTCGAAGGTCTCCAGAATGCGCCGCAGCCCCTCCCGCACCAGAATCTCGTCGTCCACCACCATCACGCGTACGGCAGATCGGTTCACTTCGGTCGGCCCCCCTCGAATCCGGACAAGAAGCCCCAGCATAACCGCACATTTTTACGCGGATTTTAGGCAGGTGCCGAGGTCGGGACGGGGCCGTGTGCAGGAGGAACGAAGGGGGTGCGGTGCTCAGCCGCCGCGGCGCACCCGGGCCGCCCTGCGGGCCTCGGCGAGCTTGCGGGCCTCACCGGACTTGCGCGACTTTCCGCCGGTGCCGCGGGAGGTGTCCTTGCTGGTGCCGAGGCCGCGGAAGGGTTCGTTGTGGTTCTTGGTCCTGGCCGCGGCGGGACCGCCGTCGAGCGGGATGCCCGAGGGGGCCTTGGCCCCGGTGATCCGGCTCAGCTGGGCCTCGCCGGAGCGCACCTTGGTGACCGTCGGCTCGATGCCGGCCTCGGCAAGGACCCGGCTCAGCTCACGGCGCTGGCCCGAGAGCACCAGCGTGACGACGCGGCCGGACTCACCGGCCCGGGCGGTACGGCCCGCGCGGTGCAGATAGTCCTTGGGGTCGGTGGGCGGGTCGACGTTGACCACCAGGTCGAGGTCGTCGACGTGCAGCCCGCGGGCCGCGACGTTCGTCGCCACCAGGACGGTGATCCGGCTGTCCTTGAACTGGGCGAGGGTCCGGGTGCGCTGCGGCTGGGACTTGCCGCTGTGCAGGGCCGCGGCGTCCACCCCGCTGGCCCGCAGATGCCGGGTGAGCTGGTCGACGGCGTGCCTGGTGTCGAGGAACAGCAGGACGCGGCCGTCGCGGGCGGCGATCTCCGTGGTGACCGCGTACCGGTCGGGGCTGTGGACGACCAGCACATGGTGGTCCATCGTCGTGACCGCGCCCGCGGACGGGTCGACCTCGTGCACGACGGGGTCCTGGAGGTAGCGGCGGACCAGGTCGTCGACGTCCCGGTCCAGGGTCGCCGAGAACAGCATCCGCTGACCGTCGGCGGCCACCTGGTCGAGGGCCTCGGTGACCTGCGGCAGGAAGCCCATGTCGCACATCTGGTCCGCCTCGTCGAGGACGGTGATCCGCACCCGGCCGAGGCGGCAGGCCTTGCGGTCGATGAGGTCGTGCAGGCGTCCGGGCGTGGCCACGACGACCTCGGCCCCGTCGCGCAGCGCGGCCGCCTGCCGGCCGATCGACATGCCGCCGACGACCGTGGCCATCCGGAGGCGCAGCGCCTCGGCGTACGGCGTGAGCGCCTCGGAGACCTGCTGGGCCAGCTCCCGGGTGGGCACGAGGATCAGTGCGAGCGGCTGCTTCGGCTCCGCGCGCCGCCCCGCGGTCCTGGCGAGCAGCGGCAGGCCGAAGGCGAGCGTCTTGCCCGACCCGGTGCGCCCGCGCCCCAGCACGTCCCGGCCCGCGAGGGCGCTCGGCAGCGTGGCCGCCTGGATCGGGAACGGCTCCCGCACCCCCTGCTCGGTGAGCGTCCGCAGCAGCCCGGCCGGCAGGTCCAGGTCGGCGAAGGAGAGGTCGGGGTGGGTCATGAAGAGCCTTCCGCGTGGGGAACGTACCGAGGAAGGCCCGGCAGGAAGTGGAGGGTCGGCGTACGGGGCGCACCGGAGAACCGGAGTCGCCGGGCGCCGACCGTGCAAACGTCTGAGGCTAACACGGAGTGACGGTCCGGACCGGCGCGGTCGTGCCGTCGGTCTCCGGCCGGGGGCCCCGAAACGCAGCGGGCCGGGGTCCCGGAAACGCGGTGGGCCGGGGGCCCCGAAACGCGGCGGGCAGGGGCCCGCACCACAGGGTGCGGGCCCCGGCCGCGCGGCCTGATCAGAGACCGAACTCCTGCGGGGAGACGCCGAGCGCCGCGCACGCCTCGCGCAGGACCTGCTCCTCGGCCGGGGCGATGTACCCGTCGGCGCCCGCGACGACGAAGCCGGTCTGGACGACCGCCTTGGCCTCGGCCGGCTTCTTCGCCGCCTTGGCGATCTCCTGCATGACCTCGGCCTTGCCCTGCTGGAAGTTGAACGAGAGCTGGTCGACGTGCTTGTTGAACCGCTGGCGGAGCTGCTCGGGCGGGAAGTTCTGCAGGACGTCGTTCTGCAGGATCAGCGATTCCACGTGCTGGCGCTCGGCCGGGTCGACCGACCCGTCGGCGGCGGCGACCAGGGCGCACATGGCCATGCTGGCGTCCCGGTAGGCGCCGCTCTTGAGCTCCGTCTTGAGGGAGCTGAGCTGGTTCTTGAGCATGCCGACGAGCTGGGCCTTCGAGCCGCTGCCGGACCCAGAACCCCGCGTTCCGTGGCCGCCGGAGCCGCGTGCCCCCTGCCCCTGCTGCAGACCCTTGGCCTGGTCCTTGATCCGGTCCCACATCGCCATCCGTGCCACCTCGGCTACCCGTGTCGTTCGTCTGTCACGCGCGCGTTCCGCGCCTCCATCTGGCAACGCCGTCCCGCCCCGCGAAGTTCCATGGCCGACGGGTTCGTTGGGGGAGAGCCCGCCGGGCGTCGGCCCCGCGTCTGCGTGGCGCATCGACCGCGTATGCGCGGCATCAAGTTCCGGGGGCGGCACGGCGGGCGCTGTTAGCTTCACAAGATCACTTCGCCCGATCGACGGGGAGCGGGCGGCACGCGGGGAACGGCAGAGCGTTAATGGGTGACAAGAGTGACCTGGCGGTCGACTACGAGGTGCTGATGAGGGTGCGGCACAACCTCGATCACATCGCCGACCTGATGAAGCAGCCGGGGCGCGACATGGAGAAGGTCAGCGGCGACGCCATCGGGGTGACCGAACTCGCCAAGCGCATGGACGACTTCGGCGACGAATGGTCGTACGGCATCAAGAAGCTGACGAAGTTCTCCGAGAAGGCCTCCGAGGCGCTCGTCAAGATCAAGGAAGCCTTCGAGAAGCTGGACCACGAACTCGCCGAGACCGGCAAAAAGGGCAAGGGCGGGCACGGCAAGGGGGGCGGCAAGTAGTCATGGCCGAAGCACGGTTGGAGGACTTCCACACCCTGGGCTTCGTGCCCTGCCCCGGTGACCACGCCGTGGCGGACGACATCGCCAAGAAGGTCCGCGGGACGGCGAAGGCACTCGTCGAGATCTGCCATGTGCTGCACGGCACGGGCGTCGCCGACTGGAAGGGGAAGGCGGCGGAGGGCTTCCGGGAGAAGTTCGACGACGAGTTCCGCCCCAAGATGGACGACGCCCGCGACTCGTTCCGCGGCGCCGCATCCGCCCTGGAGGACTGGGCGGAGTACATGGAGCGCAAGCAGAAGGACGCCAAGGCCCTGGAGACGCGGGCGGCCGAGGTCGCCGAGCGGCTCAGCAAGGCGTACGAGAAGGTCGACAAGCTTGACAAGGCCGACAACGACAAGAAGCAGGACGGCAAGGGCGGCGGCAAGAAGGACGACAAGGACCACGAGCGCGACGTCCAGGACGCCAACCGGGCGGTGAACTCCGCGGACATCGAGCTGTCGGAACTCCGCAGCAAGGGCCGCACGATGCGGAAGAACTACCAGGCGTACGGCGGGGAGATCGCCGGGCGGCTGAAGTCCGCGATGGACATCGCGCCGAACGAGCCCGGCATGTGGGAGAAGCTCGGCAACGCCCTTGAGGACCTCGGCAAGGCCCTCGCGGATCTGCCGGGCCAACTCGCGGACGTCCTCGCGGACATCGGAGAGTGGATGAAGAGCCACGCCGACTGGATCACCGTCCTCGCCTCCGTCGTCGGCGTCGTCGCCATCTTCTGCCCGGTCCTCGCGCCGCTGGCCATCGGCCTGAGCGCCGTCGCGTTCATGTCGCACGCCGCCGCGTACGGCACGAAGGGACTCATCCCGCCGTGGGGCCCCAACGCCAGCAACTGGCTGACGCTGGGCGGCGACGCGCTCGGCATGGTGCCCGGCGTCGGCGCGGCGATGAGCGGCGCCAAGGCGGGCCTCAGGGCGGGCCGGGCGGCGCAGGGCTTCGCCAACGGCACCAAGGTCGGGCTCAAGACGGCGGGCAGGACCGTGGCACGGAAGATCGACGAGATCGACCCGGTCTCCAAGGTCATCCAGAAGCCCCTGAACGCCGGCGCGACCAAGCTGGGCGTCTCGCGGGGCGCCGCACTGACCGCGGGCGAGGGCGTGCAGGCCGCCACCAACCTGGCCACGACCGCGCCGACCGCCCTCAACGCGTACCAGACGAGCAAGGGCCGCTACGACGCCGCGACCTGGGGCACCGGCGCGGGCAACGTCATCAACGGTTCCGGCGGCGGCAAGTTCGGCGGGGCGGTGGCCATCGGCAGCGTGCTCGGCCTCGGAGCGTGGGAGATCTCGGACTGATGACGACTACTGATTCCGGCCCGGCGCCGTCCCCCGTGGTGGTCGCCTCGCTCGGGGACCGGCCCGACGAAGCCCCCGACTTCTGGTTCGAACTGCCGCCGGGCTTCCTGGAGTTCGACCTCGACGAGGACCCCGAGGAACGCATGCTGCGGACCGCGGAGGCCATCGACCCCCTGTTCGCCGACGCCACGCCCGTGCAGAAGTTCAGCCTCGTCCTGTCCGGCGAGTACGCCCTGCACACCATGCTCAAGGCGGGCGCCGAGCACGTCTCGACCTGCATGTACCGGATGGCCGACGGCACGCTCTCCCAGGGCACGCTGGCCGTACTCGTCGAGCGGCCCGCCGTCGGACCGGTGGTCCAGGACCGGATGGGCTCGGCCAAGCGCACGGCCGAGCAGTGGCACGCGCTGTACCCGGACGCCGAGGCCGCGCTGATCATGCTGCCGTACGGTCCCTCCGCCCTCTGCATCCGTGACCAGGACCTGCTGCTGCCCGGCGCGCTGTGCGGCCTCGACGAACCCGTCCCCGCCACGATCCGGACCGTGGAGATCTGCGTGCCGCTGAAGACCGGGCCCGGAGCGGCACTCTTCCTCTTCATGACGGAGGACGTCGCGCACTGGGACGACTACCTCACGATCCTCGCCCGCATCCTGGAGACGGTCTCGGTGGACGGCTCGGACGGCCTCGACGGGGTGCAGGAAGAAGCGGTGCGTCCGGCGTGAGCGGCGAAGGCGAAGCGGAAGACACAGGCGCAGCGGAAGACAGCGGCGCGCGGCAGCGGGGCACGCGCCGTCGCATCCCCCTGGCGTTCGCCATCGGCGCGTACGTCCTCGCGGCCGGTGCGGGAATGTACCTGCTGGGCGACGACTTCGGCCTCGCCCTCCTCGTACCGCTGTGGATCGTGCACGCGGTGCTGCTCGTCGTACTGATCCACGGACTCGGCGTCTCCGGTGAATCCAGCGGCTACGCGACGCTGTTCATCATCGCCACCTCCGTGCTGGCCGTCGGTGTGGCGGGGATGGCGCGCGACGACCTCACACTGCAGGGGCGCGGTGAGCGGGTCACCGCGAAGGTCGTGGCGGAACGCCTCGATCCGGCGCAGGGCCGCAAGGCCCGCCACTCGCACTACACGCTGGAGCGGGGTGACGGCACGCGCGTGCCGGGCCCGGAGATGGAGACGGACTCGGATCAGTACGACGTCGGGCAGCGCCTCACCGTCATCGAGGACCCCGACGGCGAACTCGCCCCGCGGACCCCCGGCCGGGCGAGCGCCACGGGCGAGATCCTCGGCGCCGGGGCGTTCGCGCTCGCCGCGCTCGGCTCCGTCGGCTGGATGACCTGGCGGGGCTCGGCGACGGCCGCACCACGGCGGCAACGGAGTCGAACCCCGAGGTGACGGAGGGCCGGGCCGCGCGGGTCGCGTCCGGGGGCCACGCGTACGGCGGTCAGCCGACGTGGGCCGCGATGGTGCGCGCGCACTCCAGCGACTCGGTGTGCGTCGTGTCCACCTCCACGTCGTAGAGCACGCCCTTGTGCACCAGGTCGGCCTGGAGCGCGGCCATGCCCGGGACCCGGTCTCCCCGGGCGATCTCACGGCCCGCGGCGACCTCGCTCGCACACCTGACGCCGACCCACAGCACGTCCAGGTCGCCGAGAGCCTGCTGCCACCGCTGCTGTCCCGCCGCCCCGCCGAGGAAGACCTCGTCGACGACGACCCGCGCACCGGCCCGTGCCATCGCCACGATGCCCGCCACCCAGGCCGCCTCCAACGCCCGGAACTCGGGCCCGACGCTCACCCCGCCGTCCGCGTCGACGTCGATGCCGTCCTCCGACGCCTGCATCTTCGCGGGCAGCGCGTCGACGAACGAATCGGTCCCGAACGCCAGCCACGGATCGGGCAGTACGGACTGCAGGCAGCGCACGATCCCGGACTTACCCGAGCTGGAGCCGCCGTTGAGAATGATCACCTGAGTTGTCACCGTGCCACGGTAGGGCTCCCACCAGCCGAAACGAAGTGAATTTCGGCTGGTGGTGCCACACCTGGCGGGCGCTCAGCGCTTGAGCATGAAGGTGAAGTCGCCGGAGACCTTGCCGCTCAGCCGGACCGCCGAGACGACCTTCCCCTCCGCGATCAGCCTCCCCACCTCCGCCCGTGACAGCGCGCAGCCTTCAGCGATCAGCCGCACCGGCCGGACCGGGATCCGCGCCGCGAAGCGCACCGAGACGTCGACCACGTCCCGGTCCAGATGGTCCGATCCGCCGGTGTCGAGGCGCCAGGCGCCGCCCCAGTCGAGGGCGATGCGATTGCGGCGCCGTACGACCGGATCCTGGAGCAACTCGGCAGCCAGGCCCGGGTCGTTGTCATGCATCCGGTCCAGCAGCTGGGGTCGTACGGAGCGTACGTTCACCCGCTCCAGGACCGTCAGCTTCGCCGTTTCCCCGCAGGCGGTGCAGAGGACGAGGAGCCAGGCGTCGATGAGTTTGTGATGGGCGTTGACGCGAAATTTTCCGTTCGCCCGGAAGCGCTCGGACGCGCACGTGTGGCAACGGCGCAGGACGAGCGGCAGGCAGGTGGGCGCGACGACCCAGTTGTTGAGCACAGAGGTACACCGGTTTCAGTGAGAAGTCCGCAGCAAAAAGCAGCACGGCGCACAGGTGCACCGCGCGACGAAATCAGCGCTCGGGAGGTCTCACAGGGTGTACAACGGCGTGTCCTCGACTAGACGACTGGGCCCGGCGGCACGCTACGGGCACGCGACGACGCCGCTCAACTGGTTTTCGAACGCGGCGAGGCGGCAAGTGGCAGCCTGGCCAAGGAAGTTCGGAACCGAAGAGCGGCGTCGCGTTCAGGTCACTTCTCGGACGGGGCGGAGGCGCGTTCGCCCGACCAGGCCGCCCAGAGTGTGGCGTATGCGCCGTCCGCGTTCTTGAGGTGTTCGTGCGGGCCGCTCTCGACGACCCGGCCGTGTTCGAGGACGACGACGCGGTCGGCGGTGGCGGCCTGGGTGAGGCGGTGGGCGACGATCAGGGCGGTGCGTCCTTCGAGGGCCGCCTGCGCGGAGCGTTCCAGGAGCCGGGCGCCCGCGCTGCCCGCCTCCGCCGTCGCCTCGTCGAGCACGGCGACGAGCGGGTCGGCGAGCACCAGCCTGGCCAGGGCGAGTTGCTGTGCCTTGGCCGCGTCCAGGCTGTGGGCGCCCTCGCCGACGACGGTGTCGAGGGCGTCCGGCAGTGCTTCGGCCCAGTCCAGGGCGTGCACGGTGGCCAGCGCGGCGCGCAGTTCGTCGTCCGTCGCGGTGGGCTGGGCGAGGCGCAGATCCTCGGCGAGCGTTCCGGAGAAGACGTGCAGTTCCTGCGAGACCAGGACGGCGGCGGGCCTGCCGTCGGCGCGGTCCGCGGGCCTGACCTCGCCGCGGGTGGGCGGTTGCACCCCGGCGATGATCCGCGCGAGGGTGCTCTTGCCCGCACCGCTCGTCCCGACGAGGGCGACGTGCTCGCCCTCGCGCAGGGCGAGGTCGACGTTGTGCAGGACGGGCGCGCCGGTTCCGTAGGAGTGGCTGACGCCGTGGACGGAGACGAAGGCGGCGGGGGAGTCGGGCCTGCGCGAGGGGCGCAGGCCCGGCACGTCCGTGGACGTCTCCTCGGGCAGATCCGTCACGCCCACGAGCCGCGCGAGGCCCGCGGTCGCCGACTGGGCGTCGTCGAGGAGGACGAGGGCCGCGTTGATCGGCCCGAAGAGATTGTGGAAGTAGAGCGCGGCGGCCGTCGCGGTGCCCACCGACACGGCGTCCTCGCGCACCAGGACCAGACCGGCGAGGAGCACGGCGACCAGGCCGATGTACTCGCCGATGTGCAGCCGCCCGTAGAACCCGAGCACCAGACGTACGCCCCGCAGCCGGAGCCCGACCGCCTCGCGGGACCGCTCGGCGACGCGTTCGGTGTGCGCCTTCTCCAGGAGGTGCGCGCGCACGGTGTCGGCGCCCCCGATGGTCTCCAGGAGCTGCTGCTGCCGGGCGCCGGTCGCGATGCGCTGGCGCGCGTACAACGGCACGGCCCTGCTCACGTACCAGCGGGCCGTCCACGCCTGCACGGGCACCGCGAGCAGCGCCGCGAGCAGGAAACGCCAGTCCAGTACGGCCAGGGCGACCAGCGTCAGGAGGATCGTCAGGACGGAGCGGGTCAGCTCGGGCAGCGCCGAACGCACCGCCTCCGACACCCGGGCCACATCGTCGGTGACCCGGGCGGTGAGGTCACCCGCGCCCGCGCGTTCCAGACGGTCGGCGGGCAGCCCGAGGGCGCGTTCCACGAAGCGCTCGCGCACCCGCGCGAGAACGGACTCGCCGAGCCTGGCGACCATGCCGAGGCCGACCGCCGTCGCGGCTCCCTGCACGAGCGCCACGACGGCGATCAGCACGACGGGCAGCGTCAGGACACCGGGCGACGTGTCCCCCGCACCCTTCGCGGCATCGGCCACGAGGTCCACGATCCGGCCGAGCAGGGGCTGGGTGAGGAGCCCGACGGCGGTCGCCGCGACCAGGACGAGACCCGCTCGCAGGGCCAGGCCCCGGTCGGGGCGGACCAGTTCGAGCGCGGCGGCACGGGTGCGGCGGCCGGTGGCGACCGGCAGCAGCTCCGCCGCGGTGGCGGTCGCGGGAGCGCGCTCCGGGGTCTGCCGCGCCGGGGGCGTGGTCGGCTCGACGGCCTCGGTGTCCTGGATTTCGGGTGTCGCGCTCATGCGAGGACCGCCGTCCGGTAGAGGGAGCTGCGTCGTACGAGTTCCTCGTGCGGCGCCTCGTCGGCGAGCCTGCCGCCGTCGATGAGCGCGACCCGGTCGGCGACGGCGAGCAGCGCCGGGCTGCTGGTGACGAGAAGGGTGGTGCGGCCGCGCCTGATCTCCCGGATGCCGGTGGCGATACGGGACTCCGTGGCGGCGTCGATGGCGGTGGTGGGGTCGTGCACGACCAGGACGTCGCGGTCGGCGGCGAGCGCGCGGGCGAGCGCCACGCGCTGCCGCTGGCCGCCGGACAGGGACCTGCCGCGCTCGCCGACGGGCGCGTCGAACCCGCCGGGCAGCGTGTCGGCGACCTCGTCGGCGCCCGCGGCCGCCGCGGCCGGGTGCGTACTGCCGCCGACCGCCGTGATGTTGTCCCGGAGCGACCCCGCGAACAGCTCGGCCCCGTGCTCGGCGACCAGCACCCGGGCCCGCAGGGCCCGCGGCGCAAGCTCCGTGAAGGGCACACCGTCCAGTTCGAGGCGCCCCGCATCGGGGTCCACCCGGCGCGCGAGACAGCGTACGAGGGTGTCCGCGTGGGCCGGTTCCGTGACGACGACGCCGACGAACTCGCCGGGGGCCACGGTCAGATCGACACCGTCGAGCCCGCCGTGCGAGAGCCCCGCGAGACGGATGGCGCCGCGCGGGGCGTCATCGGCGACGCCCTCGACGGTGGCAACGGCATCCCCCGTCGTCGCAGCGATGTCCCCCGGCGTGGCGAGGACCTCCGCGACGCGCCCCGCCGATGCGCGGGAGCGGGCCAGCTCCGCCGCCATCCAGGACATCACGTGCAGCGGTCCCGGCAGGAAGAGGGCGAGGCCCACGGCCGCGACGAGTTCGCCGAGCCCGATGCTGCCGGACAGCACGAGCCGCCCGCCCACCAGGGCGACCAGGGCGATGAACAGGCCGGTCAGCGTCTGCATCAGACCCGTCTGCACGGCCTCGGCACGCGCCGCCCGCACCGTCGCGTCGAGCGAGGCGCGGCTGGTGCGCCGGTAGCGGTCCGACGCCGCGCGCCGGGCGCCGAGACCCTGGAGCACGCGGACCCCGGCGACCAGGTCGGCTGCGACGCCCGAGGCGTGCGCCGCGCGTTCCTGCTCGGCGTGGCTGCGGTGTTCGAGCGGGCGGGCGAGCAGCTGGCCGAGCCCCATCAGCACGGGCGTGCCGAGCAGGATCAGCAGGCCGAGCGGAACGGAGGCGCGCAGCAGCAGGACCGCTCCGGCCGCGAGCCCCACGGCGGCGGAGAACCCCAGCGGCAGCACGAACGCGACCGCGCCCGCCCGCCGCGCGTCCTCGGTGGCCACGGTGACCAGGGCACCGGGCGGCCGCCCCGTCGACGCACCGCCGCGCGGGTCGAGCACGCGGCGCATCAGCCGCATCCGCAGGGTGTGTCCCGCGTACTCCGAGGCGTACTCCCCGGCGCGGGAGCCGAGTTGGAAGCCGCCGGAGAGGAAGACGTACACGACGGCGAGGACCAGGGCCCAGCGCCCGAAGGAGGCGAGATCGGGGTGGACGATCGCACGGTCGACGATGACACCGATGAGGACGGGGATGAGCGCCTCGCCGATCTGGTGCGAGGCGCCGAGCACGCAGCCCGCCGCGACGCGCCGCCGCTCACCCGCGACCACGCCCCGCAGGACATCACGCCCGCTCCGGCGTGCGTCGTCGTGCATTCTGTTCTCTCTCTCCACAGGGCACCCCAAAAAGTCAGGCAAGGCTAACCTGATGATCCTGAAGAGGGGAGAGCCGGGGGACGGCCGGGTCCGGCAGGTACATAAAGTGGCCGCATGCCCGAGGACTCCCCGCTGATACGAAGCATGCGCACGGCCGTCGAGGCGGCCCCCGGTGACGTACCGCTACGGCTGCACCTGGCCGAACTGTTGCTGGACGCCGGGCAACCGGACGCCTCGGTCGCGGAGGTGGCCGTCGCGCTGCAGCACGCGCCGGGGGACGGACAGGCCCGGGCGCTGATGATCCGGGCGATGGGCGGGCCCCCCGCCGCGGCGCCCACGAACGCGCCCGCGACGGCCCCGGCGGTCCCGGCAGTTCCTGAAGCCCCGGCATCGGCAGTCCCCGCCCCGGCCCCCCGCGCAGGCTTCGACTGGCGTGCCGCCGCGGACCAGGTCGGCGACGTGATCCCGCCCCGCTTCGTCGAGCCCCCGCTGACCGCCGACGGCTACGGCGATCCCGGCGACGCCGCAGCCTGGGACGTCAGCGCGCCCGGCGCCCCGGGCGGTGTCCGCCTCGCGGATGTCGGCGGCATGCAGGAGGTCAAGGAGCGTCTGGAGGCGGCGTTCCTCGCGCCGCTGCGCAACCCCGAACTGCGCAGGCTGTACGGCAAGAGCCTGCGGGGCGGACTCCTCCTGTACGGGCCGCCCGGCTGCGGCAAGACCTTCATCGCCCGCGCGATCGCCGGTGAACTGGGGGCGGGATTCCTGTCGGTGTCGGTCAACGACGTCCTCGACATGTGGATCGGCAACTCCGAACGCAACATGCACGAGATCTTCCAGACCGCCCGCCGTCAGGCCCCCTGTGTGGTCTTCCTCGACGAACTCGACGCGCTGGGCGCCAAGCGCAGCCGCACCCAGCACGGCGGACTGCGCAACACCGTCAACCAGCTCCTGACCGAGCTGGACGGCATCGACTCGGCGGCCAACGAGGGCGTGTTCGTGCTCGCCGCCACCAATGTCCCCTGGGACGTGGACATCGCGCTGCGCAGGCCCGGACGCCTGGACCGCACGCTGCTCGTCCTGCCGCCCGACGCCCCCGCCCGCGAGGCGATCCTCCGCTACCACCTGGACGAACGCCCCGTCGAGAACGTCGACCTGGGGAAGCTCGTCAAGATCACCGAAGGTCTCTCCGGCGCCGACCTCGCCCACCTGTGCGAGGCGGCGGCCGAGAGCGCCCTGCTCGACTCGGCGCGCACCGGCACGGTCCGCATGATCGGCATGACGGATCTGCTGCGGGCCGCGAAGGAGACCGTGCCCTCCACCGAGCCGTGGTTCGCGACCGCGCGCAACGTCGCCATGTACGCCAACGACGGCGGCACGTACGACGACTTGATCACCTATCTGAAGAAGAAGCGGAAGCTGTGAGCACGCTGCACCCGACCGTCGAACAGGCCCAGGCCCTGATCGAACTTGAACGGTACGACCAGGCCGGCGCCCTCCTCGGCCGCCGCATCGCCGAGGACCCCGGCGACCTGCGCGCCTGGGTCAAGATCGGCTACTGCCACCTCAACACGGAGCGGGTCGCGCAGGCCGTGGAGGCGGCCGACGAGGCCCTCAAGCTGGACCCGGAGGACTACGGCGCGCTCCGTCTCCGCGCCCAGTCGATGGTCCGCGACAACGGCTGGCTGACCGTCCAGCCCGTCCTGCGCGAGCTGATCCGCGTCGCCCCGCAGGACCCGTTCGCGTACGCCATGCTCGCCGACGCCGTGTGGCGCGCGTCGCTGGTCGAGTACGCCAAGGCGAGCGGCGCGAGGCAGCTCAGCCACCGTGACATCGACCGTGTCTCCGGCGAGGCGGCCGAGCTGGCCATGGAGGCGCTGCGGCTCGGCCCCGAGGACGTCTACGCCCACGAGATCGCCCACCGCATCGCGAGCACGGCGGGCAACGGCACGGTCGCCGACCAGCTCGACGAAGCCATTCTGCGCATCGACCCCCAGCACGCCGAGGCCCTCGCCCGGCAGACGCGGAAGGCGGCCGAAGCGCCGGGCGTGGGCGCCACCCGGGCCGCCGAGCTGTACGCGGACGCGCTCGCCGTGGAGCCCAACTCCCCGTCCATGCGGCAGCAACTCGACCACGCCACCTACCGGCTGCTGCGCGGCACGCGCTGGCTCGCCGTGATCTGCGTGGTCATGGCGGGCGCCATGGTCGACCTGTTCCCCTCGGACGACGAGCCCGCCCCCGAGCTGCCGATACCGGTGGGGCAGCGCCTGTGGGTCCTCGTGGTCATGGCCGCGGTCTGGGCCTTCGGCGCCTGGCGCCGCTACCGCAGACTGCGCGCGGGCATCCAGCTCAACGTCCGCTCGCTGATCCGCCGCGGCCGCTGGGCCCGCGTCGTCCTGGCCCAGGCGGCGTTCGCCATGCTGTGCGCCCTGCTGATCGCAGAGATCCCCTGGACGGACCGTTCCGTGCCCCAACTCATCTTCTGGGCAGGCCTCGCGCCCACGGCGGCCACGATCTGGTTCGACAAGAGGAAGTCCGGCTGAGCGCTCCGCGGGACGTGCGGTCCACCTCTGCGGGTGCGTTGTGGCCGGTCGCGCAGTCTCTCAGCGGCGCGTCCAGAAAGACGCGGGCAGCGCCTCGACTTCGAGGGCGGCCGTGCGCAGGTCGTCGGCGACCGGGGCCAGCGCCGTGTAGACGGGGTCGCCGGTGGCGGCCATGCGGTCGATGACGTCGGCATTGGTGCGGGCCCTGGCGGCGACCACGGTCCCGAACGCGGACCGGTCGCCTTCGTAGCCGTACGCGTCGAGGAGCAGGTGCAGTCGCCGGTGCCGGTCGTCGAACGCGGTGAACCCGGTCCGCTCGGCCAGTCGGCGCGCGTGCAGCGGTACCCAGGTCAACGCGATGAACGCCAGCTCGAACTCGCGCGACGAAGGGCCCGCGGTGTCCCAGTCGAAGAATCCGGCCAGCTCGCCCTCGTGCCACACCGCGTTCCACGGGGCGGCGTCGTGGTGCCCGATGACGAGCCCCTGCCGCCATGCCTGCCCGGCGAGCCAGCGCGCGTCCGGCGGCGGCACGAACGTCTCCGTCGCGTCGTGCAGACGGCGGGCCCAGCGGCCGACGCTCACCAGCGTGCTGTCCGAGTACACCCACGCGGGCCACGGAAGGTCCTCGCCGACGGTCTCGCCCACCAGATGGGTCAGGACCTCGCGCCCTTGCCCATCCGTCCCCAACACCCGGGGCGCGCCCCGGAATCCGGCCTCCTCCAGATGACGCAGCACCGCGTGCACGGCAGGGGTCCAGGGTTGTACGGGCCGGTGCACCGCGTCACCGATGCGTACCGCGCCCACGGTCCGGCCGCCGGGCAGCCGCTGCTCATCCATGCCCCGGTTGTACCGCACACCGCCCGCCCCGCGCCCGGCAATATCCTAGGGTCGATCGTGTTCGCGTGATCGCCGAGGCCCTGTCCCGGGCACGGAGGGGCCGTCGATGCCTGACCAGGATCCACAGCGTGCCGCGCGCCTGACCGGTTACGAGAAGGTGAGCACGCGGCTCGCGCTGCTGAGCGACCACCGGCTGGGAGAGGTCCTTGCGGCCGCCGCCCCGCTCGGGTCCGGCATCGGGGGCAGATCGGCGGAGCTGGACGTCGGGGGGACACGTGTCTTCGTCAAGCGAGTACCCCTGACCGACACCGAGTTGCGGCCGGAGAACGTGCGGTCGACGGCGAATGTCTTCGGCCTTCCGACGTTCTACCAGTACGGAGTGGGCTCGGCCGGGTTCGGCGCCTGGCGGGAGCTTGCCGTGCACACCATGACCACCAACTGGGTGCTCGGCGACGCCTACGCGGGCTTCCCGCTCATGTACCACTGGCGGATCCTGCCCGACTCGCCTCCCGAAGGCTTCACCGACGAGTTCGGGGGCTTGGAGGGTGCCGTCGCGCACTGGGAGGGTTCGGCGGCCGTGCGCGAGCGGCTGGAGGCCATCGGCCGGTCCTCGTTCAGCCTGGTGCTCTTCCTGGAGTACTTCCCGTACACACTCGCCGGATGGCTGTCCGACCGTGCCGCCGCCGGGACGGGGAACGGGGACGCGTCGCCCTCTCCGTACCGCTGGGTGGAGGAGGAACTCGCGCGCGGGAGCGCCTTCATGAGGTCCCGCGGACTCGTCCACTTCGACGCCCACTTCGCCAACGTCCTGACCGACGGCCGCCTGCTCTGCTTCACCGACTTCGGGCTCGCCCTGAGCTCGGGCTTCGACCTGTCGGCGGACGAGGCCGAGTTCCTCGCGCACCACCTCGCGTACGACCACTGCTCTACGGCGAGGTTCCTGGTCAACCACCATCTGCTCGACGGCGTGCGCGGCGGGAGGGACCGTGACGCGTTCCTGCACGACTGGGTCGCGGGCCGCCGGCCCGCCGCCGTCCCGCCGGACATCGCTGCCATCATCGACCGGCACGCCCGCCCCGCCCTCGTCCTGAACTCCTTCTACCGGCGCCTGCTCACCGAGAGCAAACGGACACCGTTCCCGGCCAGGGAGATCGAACGCGAACTCCTGATCGGTAACGGGAGTTGAACAGGAGGACCCCGTGCATACGACGACTACGGTGAGTACGACCTCGGCCCGCCCCGGGCTGCTGCTGGGCATCGACATCGGCACGTCCTCCTCCAAAGGCGTCCTCGCCCGCCCCGACGGCACGATCGTGGCCCGGGCGCAGCGCGAGCACGCGACGGCGACGCCGCGCCCCGGCTGGTTCGAGCACGACGCGGAAGCCGTGTGGTGGGCCGATTTCCAGTCCCTGGCAAGGGAGTTGACGGGCCGTCTGCCGACGGGGGAGTCGCTCGCCGCCGTCGGGGTCAGCGGGATCGGACCCTGTGTGCTGCCGACGGACGCCCAGGGCACGCCGGTCCGTGCGGCCATCCTGTACGGCGTCGACACCCGGGCGGTCGACGAGATCGCCGAGCAGAACCTGCGGTATGGGGCGGAGGAGATCATCCGGCGCTGCGGTTCACCCCTCACCAGCCAGGCGGTCGGGCCGAAGCTGGCGTGGCTGCGCCGCCACGAGCCCGAGGTGTACGGGGCCACGAGCCGCTGGCTCATGGCGAGTTCATACCTCGTGCACCGACTCACCGGACGGTACGTGCTCGACCACCACTCGGCGAGCCAGTGCACCCCCTTGTACGACTTGGCGGCCCGGACCTGGATCCCCGAGCGCTGCGAGGAGATCGCGCCGGGGCTGCGGTGGCCCGAACTGGTGCGGCCCGCCGATGTGGTGGGCGGCGTGAGCCGCGAAGCCGGGGCCCGCACCGGAATTCCCGCGGGCACCCCCGTCGTCGCGGGCACCGTCGACGCCTGGGCGGAGGCGGCCGGTGTCGGTGTGGCCGCCCCGGGGGACCTCATGCTGATGTACGGCACGACGATGTTCCTGGTCGGCATCCTGGCGCGGCCGCTGACCAGCCCGCGTCTGTGGGGCACGGCGGGTGCGTTCGACGGCACGTACTGTCTGGCGGCGGGCATGGCGACGTCCGGGGCGGTCACCGGATGGCTGCGGGATCTGACCGGTTCGTCGTACGAGCAACTGACCGCAGAGGCGGGGGAGTTGCCGCCCGGCGCCGAGGGGCTCGTGATGCTGCCGTACTTCGCGGGGGAGCGCACCCCGCTCTTCGACCCCGATGCCCGCGGTCTCGTCCACGGTCTGACGTTGCGTCACGGCCGGGGGCATCTGTACCGGGCGGCCCTGGAAGCCACCGCGTACGGTGTGCGGCACAACCTCGCCGCCATGACCGAGGCGGGCGCCCCGGCCGACCGCCTGGTCGCGGTCGGGGGTGGCGCCCGCGCGCTGTGGACGCGGATCGTTTCCGATGTCACCGGGCGCGAGCAGCATCTGCCGCGCCACACCGTCGGCGCCGCGTACGGCGACGCGTTCCTCGCTGCGGTCGGCGCCGGGCTCGCCGGGCCCGGCGACATCGCGCACTGGAATCCGACGGTCGAGGTCGTCACCCCCGACGCCACGGCGTCGGCCGTCTACGACGAGCTGTACGGGCTCTACCTCGGCCTGTATCCGGCGACCCGTGACGCCGCGCACGTCCTGGCGGCCCGGCAGCGCGCGGACGCCGCACCCCGGGACGCCTGACGTGGTGGGTCTCAACGCCCGCGCATCGCCTGGCTGTTGGTGGTCACGTGGACGTAATCCACCACGAGCTGCTGCGGGAACGAGGTGCTGCCGTCCGGGTCGCCCGGCCAGTAGCCGCCGACCGCGAGGTTGAGGATCAGGAAGAAGGGCTTGTCGAAGACCCAGCGGTTGCCGTTGAGGTCGGCCGGGGTGCGGGTCTGGTAGACCGTGCCGTCGACGGACCAGGTGACCTTGTTCGGCGACCAGTCCACCGCGAACGTATGGAACTTGTCCGCGAACGCCTCGCCGCCCGGCAGGGTGTGGCCCGCGCCGATGCCACCCGAGCCGGAGTAGCCGGGGCCGTGCAGGGTGCCGTGCACGGTGCCCGGTTCGAAGCCGACGTTCTCCATCACGTCGATCTCGCCGCTGTTCGGCCAGCCCACGTCGCCGATGTCGGCGCCGAGCATCCAGAACGCGGGCCACATGCCCTGCCCCCGCGGCACCTTGATCCGCGCTTCGACGTGCCCGTAGGTCTGCGTGAACTTGCCCGCGGTGTTGAGGCGGGCCGACGTGTACTCGCATCTGCCGTACCAGCACTGGTAGTTGCCGGGGTTCTCCTTGCGGGCGGTGATGACCAGATTGCCCTGGCCGTCGAGCGCGGCGTTGTTGTTGCCCGCCGTGTAGTACTGCCGTTCGTGGTTGTTGACGTTGTCGCCGGTCTCGATCTGCCACTTCGAGCCGTCGACCGCCGCCCCTGCGGGGCCGTTGAAGTCGTCGGTGAACGTGGCGGCCCTGGGGGCGGCGGGGGAGCGGGGTGCGGACTCGGCCGATGCTCGGGCGGGCAGCGCGGCCAGGCTCGCGACGCCGCAGGCCACGGCGAGCGCGGCGAGTCTCGTGCGCCGACGCCGGCGGGGGGAGGGGGTGGTGGCGGTGGAGGGGTGCACTGTCATCACATCGCTTCGCGTGGGGGCGGTGGTGCGTGGAGGGCATGCGCATGACAATCACATGTCGAGAACTGAACGCGGTCGGCGATCGGTTCCCGGTACTTCGTTCAGTACTTGATTTAAGGCAGACTCCCGTGCCCCGTCAAGGAGTTGGTGCGGGCCGACTCACCGCACGGTCGCCCGTACGGCGAGTCGGCCCGGCGCCGGCGCGCGGTCACGCGTCCCAGGCGACCGGGAGGCTCTTCACCCCGAAGATGTCCGCGGTCTCCGGGCGCAGGCCGACCTCCTCGGCCGGTACGGCGAGGCGCAGCGCGGGAAAGCGCTCGAACAGTGCGGGGAACGCGACCCCCATCTCGACACGGGCCAGCTGCTGGCCCAGACACTGGTGGATGCCGTGACTGAAGGCCAGGTGCCCGCCGTCCTGGCGCCGCAGGTCGAGCACATGCGGGTCGGTGAAACGCTCGGGGTCGCGGTTGGCGGTGTGGTACGAGAGGACCACGGTCGTACCGGCCTCGATGGTCTGGCCGCCCAGCTCGACGTCCACCAGCGCCGTCCGCATGAACGTCTTGGCGACGCTCAGATACCGCAGCAGCTCCTCCACGGCCCGCCCGGTGAGCGCGGGATCGGCGCGCAGCGCGGCCAGTTGATCCGGGTGCCGCAGCAGCGCGAAGGTGCCCAGGGACAGCATGTTCGCCGTGGTGTCGAACCCGGCGGCCAGCAGGATCAGGCTGATCCCCTTCAGCTCCTCATCGGTGAGATCGCTGTCGGTGAGTTCGCTGAGCACGTCGTCGGTGGGGTTCGCGCGCTTGGCGGCGACCAGCTCTTCAAGGTAGTTCTGCGTCGCGGTGTAGGCCGCGATCAGCTCCTCGTCGTTGGTCTCCCCGCCCATGAACGCGTCGATCTGCTCCTGGAAGGAACCCCGGTCCTCGTACGGCACCCCCAGCAGCTCGCAGATCACGATGGTGGGGATGGGCTTGGCGAACGCGGACACCAGGTCCACCGGCGGCCCGGCCTTCTCCACGGCGTCCAGGCATGCGGTGGTGACCTGCTCGATGCGCTCGGTGAGCAGGCGCATCCGCCGCACCGTGAACCTGCCCATCAGCGGCTTCCGGTAGCGGCTGTGCTGCGGCTCGTCCATGAGCAGGAACTCGCCGGGCGGCGCCGGGGGGATCTCGAAGTCGACCACGTTCAGGAGTTCCTTGCGCGAGCTGAACCGCGAGTCGGCGAGCACCGACCTGACCAGGTCGTAGCCGGTGATGAGCCAGCCGGGCTTCCCGCCGGGGTGGGTGAAGCGGCTGATGGGCCCGTGCCGACGGGCCTCGGTCAGCTCCGCCGGCGGGTCGAAGGGGCAGCCGGCCTGACGCGCTGTCGGCATCGCCGTGACGGTGTGGAGGGATTCGCCCATGACCGGTCCTCATCTCGCGATATGACGTGTTCGGATCGCTTTGAAAGCTACGTTGCGTTCATGGTGTCGTCAATCGCCGAGATGTGATGTGCCCAGGTGGTCGGCGTTAAATTGATGCAATGACGCTGGAGTTGAATGCAACGATGCGTTGCAATGAATGGAGCCGAAGGCAATGTCGACGCCCTGCGGGCCGAAGCCCGTGCGGGTCAGTGATGCAGCGCGGGTTCCTCTGCCTGTCGCGGAGCGGCCGCTGGGGTCGGGGCCGAAGTGTCGCCGCCCCGCGGGCGACGGAGCAGCACCGCGCTGATCACCGCGGCGAGCAGCATGATCGCCGCCGAGGCGATGAAGCAGAGGTGGATGCCGTCGAGGAACGCGTCGGTGAACGCGTGCAGCATCCGCGGGGTGTCGGCGCCGAGGTCGACGGCGTGCACGGCACCGAAGCCCGCACGGTCGACCGCGCCGGTCACCTGCTGCTGCGCGGCCGTGCCGAGGCGTGCGTCGGTGAGGCGGCCGGGCAGTGCGTCGCCGACCGCGGTGGTCAGCAGCGCGCCCATCAGGGCCGGTCCCAGCGCGGCGCCGACCTGGCGGAAGGCATTGCTGCCCGCGGCCGCCATGCCCGCGAGCCGGTGCGGAACGGAGCTGATCGCCGTCGCTGTCATCGGGGCGAAGACGGCTCCGAAGCCGATGCCGAGGAGGATCAGCCGCCAGGCCAGCGCGCCGAACGAGGTGTCGGCGTCGATGGAGGTGAGCAGGAGCAGCGAGCAGGCGGCCAGAAGGAGGCCCCCGGTGATGAGCACCCGCGCCGACACGCGGTGCATGATGCGGCCGCAGAGCGGCCCGGTGAGCATCGCGGTGAAGGTGAACATCAGCATGCGGTACCCGGCGTCGAGCGTGCCGAGCTGCTGGACCTGGCCCAGGTAGAGGCTGAGGACGAAGACGAAGCCGATCAGACCCAGGAAGCTGATCATGGCGACCAGGGCGGTGGCGGTGAACGCGGGGCTGCGGAACAGCTTCAGGTCCAACATCGGGCTGCCGCTGCGCAGTTCGGTGACGACGAAGGCCAGGAACGCCACGGCCGACAGGACGAGCGCCACGACCACACGGGTCTCGCCGAAGGACGCTGCGCCGCCCTCGATCACCGCGTACACGAGCGAGGTGACGGCGACGGCGGCCGTGATCTGACCCGCCCAGTCGAGCCGACGCGCCCCCGCCGCACGGGAGTCGGTCACGAAGCGGGCGGCCGCGACCATGGCGAGCAGCGACGCCGGGATGGGCGTCAGATAGATCCAGCGCCAGGAGGCGTGCTCCAGGATCAGACCGGAGATCAAGGGGCCGACGGCCAGCGCGCCGATCAGGGAGGCGCTCCACAGGCTGACGTACTTGGCGCGCTCGCGCGGATCCGGCACCGCGTGGCCGATGAGGCCGAGCGTGGCGGGCAGCAGGGCGGCGGCGCCGATCCCGGCGAACGCCTGCCCGGCCCAGAGGACTTCGACGCTGTCGGCGCTCAGCGCGATCGCCGCGCCCACCGCGCAGAAGGCGAGTCCGGCGTGGAGGACCTTGCGGCGCCCGTACACGTCGCCGACGACTCCGGCGGTGAGGATGAGTGCCGCCATCGGCAGGACGAAGGCATCGGTGACCCAGGACAGGTCGGCGGTCGACGCCTTGAGGCTGCGCTGGATCGTCGGCAGGCTCACCGAGACCGTGGTGACCGGCAGATAGGCGACGAACACGCCCACGCAGGCCATGGCGATGGTGGCGGCGCGCCTGTCACGCGCGTCTCTCGCCGCGGTCGGGGCATTCATGGGCAACTCCTCGGCAGTCAAAGGGAGGGCGCGGGGAAGCGCCCCGGCACCCGTCCACCCTGCGGCCACCCCCGTGCAGAAGTCCAAGATCTAGATCGGCTGCGAGATATAATCAGTGGTTATGGAGCTGCGTCAGTTGGAGTACTTCGTCACCGTCGCCGAATGGGAGAGCTTCACGAAGGCGGCCGAGGCCCTGCATGTCTCCCAGCCCGGCGTGAGCGCCCAAGTGCGCAAGCTGGAACGGGAGTTGGGCCAGGACCTGTTCGACCGCTCCAGCCGCACGGTGCGGCTCACCTCCGTCGGCATGACCGTTCTGCCGTACGCACGGGCCGTGCTCGGTGCCGTGTCCTCGTTCCGCGGGGCGATCGGCGAACTCGGCGGCCTGGTGCGCGGACGGGTCGCCATCGGCACCGTCACCGCCATGAGCAAGGCCATCGACCTGCCGACGCTGCTCGCCTCCTTCCACGAGGCGCACCCGGGCGTGGAGATCGGCCTGACGGAAGGCAGTTCGGAGTTCCTCGTGGAGTCCCTGCGCGCGGGCCGCATCGACCTCGCGGTGATCGGGCGCACCGGCCGCCGCACCCCCGGCATCGAGCTCTACGACATCGTCAACGAGCCCCTGGTGGCCGCCGTCGGACACCGGGACCCGCTGGGCGGCCGCAAGCAGATCGGCCTCGCCGAACTCGCCGACCGCGCCCTGATCTGCCTGACGCCCGGCACCGGGCTGCGCCGCACCGTCGAGGCGGCCTGCGAGGCGGCGGGCTTCCGGCCCGACATCGCCTTCGAGGCCGCCGATCCGCATGTCCTGGCCCAGCTCGCCGGGCGCGGACTGGGCGTCGCCCTCATCCCGACGTCCCTGGCCCGCGCCAACGAAACCGAGGTCCACCTCGTCGACATCCGGCCGCGTGTCCACGGCCGCCTCGCCCTGGCCTGGCGCACGGAAGGGCCGACCGGTCCTGCCGCGGCCGCGCTCATCGCCCACGCGCGCGCCCTGCTCCCGGCAGCGGACTGAGCAGGGGAGTTCGCGCACCGGCGGTCCACCGGGGCCGAACCGTCAGGTCAGCGGCTCGTCGTGGGGGACGTCGAGCAGCAGGTCGGCGGCGTGGGCGACGACGTCGGCGCGGGTCCGCCCGCCGTGCTCGGTGGCGAGGAAGTGGTGGCCGATCGCCAGGCAGAAGGCGAGCAGGCTGCGGGCCTCGACCTCGTCGGGGTCGGCACAGAAGGTGCCGATCATCTCGCGCAGCAGGTCCATGCGCCGGTTGTCGACACGGCGCAGCCGCGCGGCCACCGCGTCGTCGCGTCGCGCCCAGTCGCGGATCGCGAGGTCGATGGGCAGCAACTCGTCCCAGAGGGTGAGCCGCCCGGCCCGCCGGATCTTCGCCCGCGCGTCGCCGCCCTCACGCTCGACGCGGTCGAGCACCTCGTCGATGCTCCTGCGCTCCCAGGTGTCGAGCATCTCCTTCAACAGGGCGTCGCGGTCGGCGAAGTACCCGTAGAACCCGCCCTTGGTGACGCCGAGCGCCTTGGCGAGCGCTTCGACGCGCACGGCGTCCACCCCGCCCTCGGTCAGCGCCCGCAGGCCCTGCTCGACCCATTTCTCGCGCGGGGTGCGCAGTGCGCCCATGCCGTGTGCCACCTCACTTGTGCAGCTGTTGTACGGAGCCGTACAACAGCTCTAGCCTCATCTTGTACGCCACCGTATAAGTGGCGAAGGGGGCCTGTCATGCCGTTCGGTCCCCGCACGTTCCCGTACGAGAACGGAGAGTTCGGATGAACAAGTGGGCAGGCTGGCTCGTCGTGTTGTTCGGTGCCGCGCACACGCTCCTCGCCCTGACGGTGGAGGAGGCCGCGAGCCACGCGGGGGACTGGTTCAGCGGGGAGCTGTGGGGGGAGGACTTCACCGCGATGAGCCCGGCGAACAGCGCGTACTGGTTCAGCCTGAACAGCTTCGGCCCGCCGCTCGTCATGCTCGGCGCGCTGATTCTGTGGCTGGACCGCAGGGGCGTCGTGCCGCCGCGGTTCATCGGGTGGGCGCTGGTGGCCTGGGCCGTGATGGACCTCGTGATCGGCGGGCTCTCGCCCGCGCCGATGATCCTGATCGCGGGCGTGCTGATCCTGGTCGGCGGACGCCGTGCCGCGCGCTCCGGCGCCCCGGTCCCCTCCGCCGTAAAGGAGTAGCGGTGCGGGGCCGCACGGACGAACATGGCGCGCATGAGTGATCAACCCGCACGCTGGACCCAGTCGACCGTCCACCTCGACATGTGGGCGGACCCGGACGTGGACCCCCGCAACAACGAAGGCCCCAGCCCGGACGGCGAGTTGGCGACGCTGCTCGACTATCTGTCGGACTACCGCATGACCCTGCGGATGAAGTGCGACGGCCTGGACGCGGAGCAGCTGGCCCGCCGTTCGGTGCCGCCGTCGACGATGTCGCTGCTCGGCCTGATCCGGCACCTCGCCGAGGTGGAGCGGGACTGGCGCAACTGGATCACGGACGGCGATCCGCTGCCGAAGCTGTACGGCAAGAAGGACGCGGACTTCCACGGGGCCGTCGCCGAACAGGCCGTGGTCGACGCCGCGTACGCCGATCTGGCGCGTGAGCAGGCCGAGACGGATGCCGCGCTGGCCGCGCACACGGATCTGGGCGTGCGCCTCGGCAAGGACGCGACCTCGGTGCGAGAACTCCAGGTGCACAGGATCGAGGAGTACGCCCGTCACTGCGGGCACGCCGACCTGCTGCGGGAGTGCGTCGACGGCCGCGTGGGGCAGTGACGGGGCCGGATTCCGGCCCCTCCTGTTCCTCGCCCGCCGGGTCTTCGTGGCCCGCTGGGCCTCAACTCGCCCGCATCATGCGGTACATGCCGATGGAGTCGTGCTCGGCGGTGTCCGCGAAGCCGAACTTCTCGTAGAGGAAGCGCGCGGGGCCGTCCGCGATCAGCGACACATACGCGGTCGCGGGCGCCCGGCGCTCCAGTTCGTCGGTGAGCGCGGCCATGATGCGTGCGCCGAGGCCCCGTCCCTGGTGTGCGGGGTGCACGCAGATGTCGACGATCTGGAACGCGGTGCCGCCGTCGCCGATGATCCGGCCCATGCCGATGGGCTCGCCGTCATGGTGGAGCACCACGCCGTACCACGTGTTCGGCAGGGCGAGCGCGACGGCTTCGGGAGCCTTGTCGGAGAGGCCCGCGTCGGTCCTCAGGCGGCGGAAGACCTCGACGGACGGCACACCGGCGCGGATCTCGTAAGAGTCACTATCCTGGTTCATGCCTTACATGCTAGCGGAACCCCGGGTGAAGTTCGTCGAGTTGTCAGGACGTGGAGGGATCTCGGGGTCGATACTTCGCGGCGGACCGACCACCCGTCGACGGAGGGGAACCCCATGAGGCTGAAGACGAACCCGCTGCTGCGCGCCGCCCGGCGCAAGCGGGGGCGGGCCATTGCGTCGCTGATCGCGCTGGCCGCGGCCGCGGGGGTGCTCGCACCCGCGCCCGCGCATGCGGTGCCGGCCTGCGGTGACACGGGATCGGCGCCGCCGGTCAAGGTGGCCCACGTACCCGACTGGGTCGAGTCGATCGCCGTCGACCAGCGGGGCCGGATGTTCGCCACCGCGTACTTCACCGGCCGCGTCTACCGCATCGACGCACCGGGCCGTGCCGCGGTGCCGATCACCGGGAACGTGGGCGCCAACGGCGGGATCGTCGTACGCGACGACGGCCGGCTCCTCGTCGGCACCGGCAACGACCCCCTGCACTCGGTCACCGGAGGCGTCCTCCCGACGTCCGAACTCCTGCTGGTGGACCCGGAGTCCGGCAAGGTCAGCACGTACGCCAAGGGGCTCGGCGGCATCGACGGCGTGGCCCTCGCGGCCGACGGCACCGTGTACACCACGACCCTCGGCGGCGGGAACATCGGCCGCGTGACGCCGGACGGTCAGGTCGACCCGGCCTGGTCCCATCTGCAACTGCCCAACGGGATCGCCGTGTCCCCGGACGGGCGGCAGATCTACGTCATCCAGACCACCGTCGCCCCCGGCCTCTACCGCATCCCCGCCGACGACCCCTCGCACCCGCGCCGCTGGATCTCCACCCCCCTGTCGGACGTCCTCTCCCTGCCCGACGGCCTCACGCTCGACAGCGCGGGACGCCCCCTGATCGCCACCCACGTCGCGGGCCAGATCTGGCGGGTCGAGGACGGGGCCCTGTGCGCCGTCGAGTCGGGGCTGAACCTCTCCACCCAGATCACCTACGGACACGGCGACGGCGGATTCTCCAAGGGCAGGCTCTACCGGGCGGGCGTCGACGGCACGATCTACGAAGTCCCCGCCGGGGCCGAGGTGCCGGACGATCGTTCCAGGTGAGCCGCGTCTCACCTGCCCGGAGCCGCTTGTCTATGCAACGAGTTGCATAGAAGGATTCGGGCATGGCGCTTGAGCACGCGATCCTCGTCTCCCTGCTGGAGAAGCCGGGCTCCGGCTATGAGCTGGCCCGGCGGTTCGACCGGTCCATCGGGTACTTCTGGGCCGCCACGCACCAGCAGATCTACCGCGTGCTCAAGCGCATGGAGGGCGACGGCTGGATCGACGTCCGCGAAGTGGCGCAGCAGGAACGGCCGGACAAGAAGGAGTACTCCGTCGCGGCCCCCGGCCGCTGCGCGCTGTCCCGGTGGCTGCACGAACCGATCGAGCCCGAGAGCGTCCGGCACGAACTCGCCGTGAAGATCCGCGGCGCGGCCTTCGACGACCCCGCCGCACTCATCCGCGAGGTCGAACGGCACCGGCAGGCGCATGCCGACCGGCTCGCGCGGTATCTGGCGGGGGAGCGGCGCGACTTCACCGGACCCGACGCCCCCGAGGCCGCCGGGGCTCCTGGGGCGCTCGATGCCGGCCGGGAGCTCCAGCACGTCGTGCTGCGCGGCGGCATCGCGTACGAACGCATGACGCTCGACTGGCTCGACGACGTGCTCGCCACCCTGCACCGCCTCGGCCCCGCGCGCTGAGCGGCGCGCGACGGCCGCACCCTCCACCACCCTCACCCCCTCCCGAGCCGGAAAGGCGCACAGCCATGGCCGACGCCCTGCTGTTCCACCCGAACACCTACGACCCGCAGCACTTCGACCCCGAGACCCGCAGGCTGCTGCGGGCGACCGTCGACTGGTTCGAGGCGCGCGGCAAGCGCAGGCTGATCGAGGACTACCGCTCCCGCGCCTGGCTCGCGGACTTCCTCGCGTTCTCCGCGAAGGAAGGGCTGTTCGCGACCTTCCTCACCCCGGCATCCGCCGCCTCGGACGGGCAGGGCGACAAGCGGTGGGACACCGCGAGGATCGCCGCCCTCAACGAGATCTTCGGCTTCTACGGCCTCGACTACTGGTACGCCTGGCAGGTCACGATCCTGGGCCTCGGCCCCGTCTGGCAGAGCGAGAACGCCGCCGCCCGCACGCGCGCGGCCGAACTCCTCGACCAGGGCGAGGTGTTCGCCTTCGGGCTGTCCGAGAAGACCCACGGCGCGGACATCTACTCGACCGACATGCTCCTGACGCCCGACGGCGACGGCGGCTTCCTGGCCAGCGGCTCCAAGTACTACATCGGCAACGGCAACGCCGCCGGTCTGGTCTCCGTCTTCGGCCGCCGCACCGACGTCGAGGGACCCGACGGGTACGTCTTCTTCGCCGCGGACAGCCGCCACGAGGCGTACCACCTGGTCAAGAACGTCGTCGACTCCTCGAAGTACGTCAGCGAGTTCCGCCTGGAGAACTACCCGGTGGCCGCCGATGACGTCCTGCACACCGGCCGCGCCGCCTTCGACGCCGCCCTCAACACCGTCAACGTCGGCAAGTTCAACCTGTGCACCGCCTCGATCGGCATCTGCGAGCACGCGATGTACGAGGCCGTCACGCACGCCCACAACCGCATCCTCTACGGCCGCCCCGTCACCGCGTTCCCGCACGTGCGCCGCGAGTTGACCGACGCGTACGTCCGCCTGGTCGGCATGAAGCTGTTCAGCGACCGCGCCGTCGACTACTTCCGCTCGGCGGGCCCCGACGACCGCCGCTACCTGCTCTTCAACCCCATGACGAAGATGAAGGTGACCACGGAGGGCGAGAAGGTCATCGACCTCATGTGGGACGTCATCGCGGCCAAGGGCTTCGAGAAGGACAACTACTTCGCGCAGGCGGCCGTCGAGATCCGCGGCCTGCCCAAGCTGGAGGGCACCGTCCACGTCAACCTCGCGCTGATCCTCAAGTTCATGGGCAACCACCTGCTGAACCCGGCCGCGTACGCGCCCGTGCCGACCCGTCTGGACGCGGCCGACGACGACTTCCTCTTCCGGCAGGGACCGGCCAGGGGCCTCGGCGCCATCCGCTTCCACGACTGGCGCACCGCCTTCGACGCGTACGCCGGGCTGCCCAACGTCGCCCGCTTCCGCGAACAGGCCGACGCCCTCTGCGAGTTCGTCACCACGGCCGCCCCCGACGAGGCGCAGAGCCGCGACCTCGACCTGCTCCTCGGCGTCGGCCAGCTCTTCGCGCTCGTCGTGCACGGCCAGCTGATCCTGGAGCAGGCCCGCCTGACCGGCCTGGACGAGGACGTGCTCGACGAGCTCTTCGCCGTCCTCGTGCGCGACTTCTCCGCACACGCCGTCGAACTGCACGGCAAGGACTCCGCCACCGGGGCCCAGCAGGACTGGGCCTTGGGAGCGGTCCGCCGCCCGGTCGTCGACGAGGCCCGTTCCGCGCGCGTCTGGAACCGCGTGGAGGCGCTTGCCGGTTCGTACGAGATGGCGCCGTAGCCCGCGCCACCGCTTGTCCCGGGCGCCTCGTGAGAGCGGGGCGCCCCATGGCAGCTAGCGCCCGCCCCCTCCCGCGTACGCGGCGCCCAGCCACGCCTCGTCGATCCGCAGGCGCTTGTGGCGCGTCGTATCCGAGGCCGCCGCATGGGTGTTGACGATGTCGAGGCGCACATGGCGGGCGGTCGTCGCCGGGATGTCGACGAACGCGACGCCGCGACGGCTCGGGAGAGTGCCGGTCTTCACGGGGCTGCCCCAGTGCTCGCCGTCGGCGCTGACGTACACGCGGTAGTCCCGGATGCGCGCCGACTGCTCGGTGTCCGAGCGGGCGTAACTGACCGAGTCCTCCCGCTGGTTGATCCCGAGGTACCGCACGCGCCCGGCCTTGCCGAGGTCGAAGCGCAGCGACACCGGGGTCGTCCTGTCGCTGTCCCAGTAGGTGCCGTAATCACCGTCGGCCGTCAGCTCCGCGCCGTGGCCGCTCGCGGACGCGCTCGCGCTCATCGTGTACGAGGAGGCGGGGATGATGCCCTCGCGGCCCGCGGTGGTCACCTTGAAGACGGTGTCGTACGGATCCCAGTCGCCCAGGCCCGTCAGGGTCAGGGTGCCGCCGGACTGCCGGTACGAAATCGCTTCTCCCGTACGGAGGTTGGTGACCGAGCTGACCCGGTAGCCGTTGTCCCTGACCTTCAGCGTGGACGTGGACGGCGGGGTGAGGACGTGCAGGTAGTGCCGGTCCGCATCCTTCTTGGCGACCGTCGTGACGCCGTGCGCGCCGTCGTTCCAGAAGCCGGGCTTGAGTCCGCCGTGCAGATAGCCGCCGCCCTCGACGCCGTGCAGAGACTCGCCGATACGGTCCAGATAGTCCGCGGCGAAGGAGTTGAAGGCCTCCTGCTTGGCCGGGAACCTGCCGTTCACCATCGGTGTCTCCGCCATGAGCGCCTTCACCGACGATCCGGCGTTGGTGATCAGCCGCCCCAGCGTGAGCTTCCGGTCCACGTCGGGATCGGAGCCCGTGTACCACCAGGAGCCGGTCGAGGGCAGTTTGAAGTCCGCCTCGATGAGCCGGGGCGCTGCGGTGTAGACGGCCTGGGGGTAGTCGTAGGACGGGGACATGCCGGTCTTCTGCTCGTTGCTGACCATGTCCATGATCGGCGTGTCCTCGTTGTTGTTGCTGAGCGTATAGGCGGGACGCCGCTCGTAGATCTTCCGGTAGAGGTCGTGCTGTTCCCAGTACGCGTTGTCGTTGTCGATCCAGAAGCCCCCGAGATCCGGATAGCGGTCCATGACCTCGAAGAACTGGTCGTACGCGTACTCGCCGAAGCCGTCCCGCGTGCGCAGGTCGACGTCGCGCCCCTTGTGGGCGGAGTACGCGGCCGAGTCGAGCCACTCGTGCCCGCCCTCGTCGTGCCACTGCGGATCGTCGGTCATGTACAGGATCGTCTTGAGACCCTGGGCCTTCGCGGCCGTGATCAGCTCGCCGAGGAAGTCGCGCCGCGTCGCGCAGCTGCCCGGGATCTTGGAGGGCCACGGCCTGGCGTAGCCGAGGCGGCTGTGGAAGGTGGCGAGGACGAGGTACTGGGCGTGCAGCTTGCGCGCCTCGCGCACCCAGTGGTCGGCGTTCCAGCCGCCCTCGGTGACGTCCCGCTCCCAGGCCGCGCAATCGGTGTGGGACGGCGCGGTGCGCAGCCCCCAGTGCAGGAAGAGCCCCGCGGTGGACGCGCGCAGGAAGTCCTGGCGGGGATGGACCACATCGGCCGTGGCGGGGGTTGGCAGGGCGAGGGCGCCGAGCAGCAGCGCGAGCACGGCCGTCAGGGCCGCCCAAGGGCGGCGTCGCCGGGCGCTCATCAGGCGAGCTGGTAGGCGCGCAGGTCGGTCAGGAGCATGTGGCAGTCCTGCAAGGAGCCCGAAGTGTCGCCCAGGGAACGGTAGATGCCCCACTTGGGGCGGACCCGGTCCTCCAGGAAGGTGTCGATGCCGGTGCGCGACTTGTCGATGAGCGTCGTACCGCCGCTCTTCAGGATCCAGCGGATCGACCCCGACGTGCCGTCGCCGATCTTCATCTGGAAGTCGACGTCGGTCCACTGGTCATGCAGCGGCGCGAGGGCGGTGCGCCCGATGACCAGCCCCGACGTGAACAGCTGCAGCTCGATGGTCTGTACGCCGTCCACCCGGCGCAGCGACTGCACGACGATCGGCGAACTGCCCTGGCCCGGCTGCTTCATCTGCATGATGTGCGTGAACGACGTGGTCGCCTTGAGGGAGCCGGGCAGGAACATCTTGTACGTGATCCGCCACGTCTGGCCCGAGAGCCAGCGCAGATACGTGTCGCCCTTGCGGCAGCCCGTGACCTCCTGGCGCTGCCGGTCGGTCGATGTGTCGCGGTCCACCATGTGCATGTTGAACCGCCAGTTGGCGCCCTCGGTGCGGATGTGCGGCTGACCCGCCGTGTGCGAGTCGGCCCGGTCGTCCTCGATCGTCTCCCAGGCCCGCATCCCGTCGTTGCCGGTCGTCGGGGACCAGCGCAGCTGCCAGGTGGCGGTGGGGCCGCTGGTGCTCGCCGAGGCGGCGTGCGCGGGAGCTTGATCGGCGGCCCGCGCGGCGCCCGGTATGGCTGCCGCGGCCGCGCCGCCGAGCGCGGCTCCCAGGACGGCTCTTCTGGACGTGTCCATCTGCCCCTACCTTTCCCTCAGTTGCTCGTTCATGATCAGAAAGGCGCCGAGACCGTGGAAGTCGTTGGTCGCCCGGGTGCGGTCGATGTAGTAGGCGTAGTCCCCGACGTTCGTGCCGACGGAGATCTCCGCGAGGTTCGTCCGCCCGTCGCCGCCGAGCGAGACACGGGCGAGCACGCCCTCGTATCCACGCCGGGCCACCTGCGCGTAATGGGCGTCGATGTAGCCCTGTTGGGCGCCGCGTGAGAGGGCGTAGGTGAACATGCTGGAGCACGACGTCTCGGTCCAGTTGCCGGGGCGCGTCCCCTTGTCGATCACCTGGAACCAGCGGCCGGTGGCCGGGTCCTGATACCGCTCCAGACCGGCCGCGAGCCTGCCGAGGACGGTCCGCAGCCGCGGGCGCCGTGGATGGTCCGCGGGGAGCGCGTCGAGCACGTTCACCAGCGCCATCGAGTACCAGCCCACGGCCCGGCACCAGGACTCGGGCGCGCGCCCGGTGTCCTCGTCGGCCCAACTCGCCGCCCGGGACTCGTCGTAGGCGTGCCGCAGCAGTCCGCCCGGCACCTGCAGATGCGCGCCGTACACGGCCAGCTGCTCGGCCGCCTCGTCCTGCGTGTACGCCGTGTCGCCGAACTCCGCGCCGTACTCGACGAGGAACGGATTCACCATGTAGACGCCGTCGGCCCACAGTTGATGGGCACGACCGGCCGACGCGGCGTGCCAGAAGCCGCCGTCGTCCGTGCGCGGATAGGTCCTCAGACGGTCGCGGATCTTCCGGGCGGCGGTCCGGTAGCGGTCCTGCCCGGTCTCGTGATGCAGGAGGGTCAGGAGTCGTCCCACCTGCATGCTGTCGAGGCTGTTGAAGCCCTGCTCCATGGACCCGTCGGCGCCGACGAAGCGATCCACGTACTGCTTGATGAACGTCAAGTACCGCTTGTCATGGGTGCGTTGATAGGTCAGGTACTGGCCGTAGAGGTAGAGCCCGACCGGGTACGACCAGCCGCCGATGGAGGTGGGCGTGTAGCGGGCGAGCGTCGATTCGACCATGGAGGTGGACCAGTCCGTGGTGGACGCGGGGTCTGCCGCGGCGAGTGAGGTGGGCGGTGCGGCGAGTGACGTGGGTGCTGCGCCGAGTGGCGTGGGTGGCGCGGCGAGCGCGCCGCCGGCCAGGAGGCCCGCCATGAGCAGTGCGGATGCTCTCCTCATGGCTGGCTCGCGACTTCATCCGATGTTTGCGCGGTGCTGAACGTGCTCTTCTCTCTGCGCGTACGGACCGTCCGGGGATGCATCGGCCGTCACCTGCCTTCTTGGGGCGGGAGGGGAACTGCCGAAGGTCGGCTGGCTGTTCAGATCCATGTCCCGCATTCAGGGTCGTGCATAAGAGTTGCGCCGTGACGGGACACGGTCAACGCTCTCGACGGAAAACGTCGGAGCGCTATCTCGCCAATCTGCGTCGGCGACCTAGCGGCCGAACCCGGCGAGATAGGCGTCGGCGCCGTCCGGGTCCATCAGCCAGTCGCGGTAAGTCGGCGGATCCGCATAGCCGTTGGCGAACCGGTGGGCTACCTCGGGGCGGTCGAAGGCGGTCTCCATGATCCGGCCCACGTGCTCGGGCTGCGGTTCGCGCAGGACGAGGTCGGTGAAGGCGTGCGTGTGGCGGGCGCTCGCCCAGTACGTGTCGAAGGCGCCCCGCATCCACTCCTCGTCGAAGGGGAGGTCGCCGCGCCTCAGGATGGAGTCCAGGTAACTGGCCGCAGCCCGTGCGGCGTTGTTCGCGCCCTGGCCGGTGACCGGGTCGTGCACGGCGACGGCGTCCGCGAGGCCGAGGACACGGCGGTCGCCGTCGACGCGCGCCACGGGACGCCGGACCGCCGGGGTGATCGCGCCGTACAGGGCGGCGCCCGCGTCGGTGGGTTCGGCGCGGCGGAACCGCTCGTACTCCCACGGTGCGTACGCCCGCAGCAGCTCCAGCGCACGCCGCAGCCCGTCCCCGGCGCCGGGGCGGTCGGCCCAGCAGTCGTACGCGCCGCCCCACTTCCCCTCGATCAGCAGGATGTCGCAGGGCCCGCCGACCGTGAGCGCCCGCATCATGATGACGTCGCCGGTGGGCGGTACGCCGGTGTTCCTGACGTAGCCGGCCGCGGGGTCGGCGGTGTCGTGCGCGACGCCGTTCACGTAGAAGCAGGCGAGGGAGCGCGGCGGCCCGTCGTGGGCGGGCCAGGACGTGTCCGGCTCGAAGAGCGCCGAGAGTTCACCGCGGCCGGTGGCGAGCACGGTGAGGTCGTGCGCGGCGGCGACGGAGGCCACGTCGGCGGGGCCGACGGACCGGTACTCCGCGCGTCCGCCGCGCTCCTCGAAGAGCTCCAGCCAGGCCGACAGCTTCACGCGCTGGTCCACGGAGCGCACCTCGCGGTCGAACGGCGCGGTGAACCGCCGCGGCGGCACATCCGGCTGCCCCTCCGGCTCCCAGTGGCTCAGCTCGAAGGCAGGCATCACCGGGGCGGTGTCGTCCCAGAGCGCGAGCCCGGCGTCCCGTTCGATGCGCAGCGCCGGGCCGAACATGAGCTGCGTCGAGGTCACCCGGCCGCCCCGCACCTCCTCCGGCCGCCGCTCGGCGACCAGCGTGACCTCGTAACCCGCCCCCAGCAGCCCGAGCCCCAACTGCAGCCCCGCCTGCCCCGCCCCCACGATCGCGATCCTGCGCACCCGCTCCTCCTTCCCGCCCGAGCTGCTTCGGCCGGGCATTGCTCAGCGCTACACATACCCACACCCGACGGCGGGCTTCTCCCAGGTCAGCGAATACCTGCGCAGAACGTGCCGCCGATACCGCACACCGGGCAGCACCCGCCGCGCCACGGCCCGCACCTGTCCGTAACTCATCTCCGGATCGGCCATGGGCATCCCCTCGGGGACGCGCGCCCGGCGCAGCACCTTCACGATCCGTACGAGCGGCGCAGCCGCGACCCGCACCGCCCAGTCCGCCGCGCTCACGTCACGGGCCAGACCGACCACCACCAGCCTGCCGCCCGGCCGCAGCAGCTCGGCCATGCGGATCAGGGCGGCCTCGAAGTCCATGTGATGGATCGTGGTCACCGAGCAGATGAAGTCGTAGCCCTCCACAGGCAGATCCACGGCAAGGAAGTCCCCCTCGACGAAGCTGATCCCCGAGCACCCACCCGTGGCCCCACGGCTCACCGCAACCATCCCCGGCGACCTCTCGACCCCCGTCACCCGCTCCGCCCGCCCCACCAGCTTCCGCGCGAGGAGCCCGTCCCCACTGCCGACATCAAGCGCATCACCGCACCCCACGGGCACGGCACGCAGAATGCCCGGGTGCCGGGCGACGTTGGTGTTCCAGTACGGCTGTGAGGAGGGGCGGCGCACCGGATCAGCGTAGGCCCGGTGCGTCGGTGCGCCGTCGGTTCTCAGAACATGCGTGGCTGGCCGCTGGAGGCGCTGAGTCCGCCGTCGACCGGGATGTGGGCGCCATTGACGAATCGCGCGTCGGAGCTGGCGAGGAAGGCGATGACATCGGCGACTTCGGCCGGTTCGGCGGCGCGTTGCATGGGGATCCGCTGCCGGAACGCGTCGAGCACCGCCTCGCTCTGGAAGATGGGCTCGGCCACCGAGGTCCGGGTCAGGCTCGGATGGACGGCGTTGACGCGTACGCCCTCACCGCCGTGGTCGAGGGCCATCGCGTTGGTCAGGTTGACCAGCGCCCCCTTGGCGCTGTTGTAGGCGGCCAGACCCCAGTCCGCGCCGAGTCCGGACACCGAGCCGACGTTGACGATGCAGCCACGCGCGCGGCGCAGCTGGGGGAGCGCCGCCTTCGAGGCGAAGAAGACCCCGTCGATGTCGGTGGCGAACACCTGACGCCAGGCGGCCGCGTCGAGGTGCTCGACGGTTCCGGGCACGGCAGTGGCGGCGTTGTTGACCAGCACGTCGAGGCGGCCGTACGCCTCGGCCACATCGGCGATCAGCGCCGTGATCGAGGACTCGTCGGCGACGTCAGCGACACGCGGCACGACGGCCGAACCCGCGGGTGCCTCCGCGGCGGCCCGCTTCAACTTCTCCGCGGTCCGCCCGACGGACACCACCGTCGCACCCTCGCGCCCGAACCGCGCCACGGTGGCGGCGCCGATACCGGAACCGCCACCGGTCACGACGACGACTTTTCCGTCGAAACGCCTCTCGCTCACGACAACTCCCCACTGTTGAAAGACTGTTGTGCGAACGACCCTAAGCTTGTCGGCGGCGAACGCCGGGGCCTGAAGCGTACGAGGAGGCCCCCTCGACCTACGATGAGGTCATGGCGATCACATACGAATGGCGCGGCGATGTCGACAACGCGGCCGTCAACGCTCTGCACGCGGAGGCGTTCGACCATGCCCAACTGCCCATCGACTGGCGGACACAGCTGCACGGTCACAGCCTGGGGTGGGTCTGCGCCCATCGGGAGGGCAGGCTCGTGGGGTTCGTGAACGTGGCCTGGGACGGCGGTGTGCATGCCTTTGTCCTCGACACGATGGTCACTTCGGACCTGCGGAAGTCGGGTGTAGGGACGGAACTCGTGGCGATCGCGGCGCGCGAGGCCCGCGATGCGGACTGTGAATGGCTCCACGTCGACTTCGACGATCACCTGCGGTCCTTCTACTTCGACGCCTGCGGCTTCACGCCGACGGACGCGGGCCTCATCGCGTTGCGCTGAGCCACTGCCCCGGTGATCCATTGTCAGTGGCAGGTGTCACGCTGGCGTGCATGGAGATCTTCGAGTGGGGGCCGCTGCTGAAGCGGTGGAGCGAGGAATGGCTGGACGCGGAGGACCCGGAGGAGTTCGAGGAGCTGGACGAGGAGATGGTCCGGAGCCGTTGGCTGGGGTTCGCCCCGGCCGGTCAGGGGCGGATCGTGGCTCTGGAGGAGCGGATCCGAAGACTCGGCGTGACGGCGCCGCTGCCGCCGTCCCTGCGTTCCTTCCTTGAGGCGACGGACGGTTGGCGCCATGCCGGTGGCTTCGTCTATGTGCTGGCGGGGGCGCAGGACATCGGGCCGTACGGAGATCCGTACGACCTGAAGCGGCTGTACGAGGAGGACTTGGCGGAGAACTCGTCCGATGAGGACGTGCGCAGGGCCGGAATGTGGGGCCGGGCCCTGCAGCTGTCGCTCGAATCGGATATGACGGACGTGCTGCTCGACCCGGGTGACGTGGGCGCCGACGGGGAGTGGGCGGTGTACGTGTACCACGGCTGGGCCGGTGAACCGCCCGCCCGGTACGACTCGTTCCGCGCGTTCATGGAGAGCATGTACCAGGAGTTCTACCGGCTCGGCGGCGGTCACTCCGGCTTCGAGAACGAGGTGACGCGGGACCTCGACGCGAAGGTGGAGGAGGCCCGAATCGCCTGCCTGGAAGGCGAGTTGGACACCGCGCTCGCCGTCCTCGACGAGGCGGACGAGCTGGGCAGGCCACGGGCCCGCCTGCTCTCCTCCCAGCTGCGGGCGCTGCTCGAAGGGACCGGCTGGGTACCGGTCGACCCCCGCATGGACGATCCGCTGTACGCGCGCGAGGTGCTGCCCCTGAAGGTGCGCGACCATCTGCGCCATCACGGAAGAGACGACTCGTTCGTGCTCGGCCCCGTGACCGACGACTACGCGAGCGACCGGGAGCGGGCCGGAGCCGTCCTGGAGCAGATCAGGCAACGGACGTACGCATACGTGGCGTCCGGTCCCTTCGGGCGCGCGGTCGAGGAGGCCAGGGAGCTGGCGCGCTGGGGCGACACGGACGGCGCCTGGCGGGTGCTCGCCGCGACGGTCCCGCGGTGGGAGCCGTACGGAGAGGACCATGTGGCCCCGTTCGGCCTGCTCGGGGACCCGCTGCTCGGACCGCTCGTCACACCGGAACGGGGCCGACAGCTGCTGACCACGCCCCGGGGCGGGCGGGCACCCGCGACGCCCTCGCCCTCGCCTGCCGCCGAAGGGAAGGCCGCGCTCGACGGACTCGGCTGGCTGGCCCGGCGCCCCGCGGGCGAACCGCCCAGAGAGGCATACCGGTTCGTCCTCGTGGAGGGCATACGCCCCGAAGAGCTGGCGGAGCGGTTCGGCACGGGCCCGCTGGAGCCGGTGGCGAGCGAGGCCGACCTCTGGGGTCTGCGGTTCTCGGGGCAGCGGGAACGCCGCGGCCCGCTGGCCCGGATCGGCGCCCAGGCGGGCTGGAGCTTCGCCTTCGCGTCGAACCCCTGGCCTGGTGACGACGCGGACCGCCTCACCCACCCCGGCACCGACCTGTCGCACGGCACCCGCGCCCTCACGGTCTGGTGGGCGCCGGGCCTGTTCCACTTCGCCTGCGCCGAGGACGGCGAGCAGCGGTACGCCTTCACGGTCCACGGATCCCGGCGCGAGCAGACAGGCACACTCCCCGCGGCCCTCTCACCCGACCACTTGTTCCCGAACCCCGAAGGCCCCGCCGCCGACCGCTCGGACGAGCGCGGCGCACTGGACGCGATAGCGGCGACGTTCGGCGTCTCCCTGCCGCAATTCGCCCTGGACGAGGGCAGGTTGCCGACGCTGCCGACCCGCCCGTGGATCAGGCCGCCGGGGCCGGGGGAGCCGTATGCGACGGTCACGATCACGCCCAGGTAGGCCGAGGGGCAGGGTGAGGTGGGGGCAGTAGGGCGGCCGGGTCGGCCGATCCGGTTCGCGCGGGTCACTCGCGCGGCATCAGGCGGCTGACCGGCACCCACCCCTCCCGTCCGTCGGCGGCCCTGCACCACACCCAGCCGCCGCGGACGTCCTCGGCGAGCACCGCGAGCCTCTCACCGGCGGCTGCGGCAAGCTCCGTGGTGTCGTACGCGGTGACGACGCGAACGCGTCCGGTGGGTCCCGAGAGGTGGCGGGCCGGGACCCGGCCGGACCCGGCGGGCGCGGTCACGAACACGAACTCCAGCCATTCGGGGCCGCGTTCACCCGAGTCGACCGTCAAGTGCCGTATCCCTTCGTCCTCGTGGGGCGGGGGCGACGCGGACCATGCCCCCGGCTGTCAGTCCCACCCTCTAGTGTCACCCGCATGATCGAACACAAGGACGGGCTCGCGTGGATCGCGACCGAGGCCGACGGGCCGGAGCACTTCTACCTGGTCTTCGGCCAGGGGGTGACGCCCCGGGAGCTGGCGATATGCCTCGGCGCCCCCGAGGACTCGCCGGTGCTCGACGCCGCCACCATCGAGGCGATCGACGACGCCCTGCCGCCGTGGGGGCGGAACGCGCCGAACATCGGACGGATCGGCGATGCGGGGAACGGCTGGTCGTTCTGTCTGCTGCCGTGCACGTTCGTGGGGGCGTTCGGCGCCGAGAGCCTTCCGCCGGAGCCGACCGCGCGCCTCACGCGGATGATCGACATCGATGACACCGGGATGGACCCGGCCAACGTCGGCTACTCGCACGACGACACGTTCGTATGGGGCTGGTTCGACGGGGAGCCCCACGAAGGGGGCGCGCAGCCGGACCTGTTCACCGACCGGCTCCGCGCCCTCGGCCTGCCGCCGCTGCCCGCCGGGGACGAGGACCCGGACGAGGTGATCGAGGCCGCGTACGACCGGCAGTACGAACTCGTCTATCAGGTCCTGAGCGAGCACTTCGGCATCGGCCTCCCGCGGGACGCGGTGGCGGGCAACACACTGCCGGGCATGGTGTGCGAACCCCGCGAACTCCGCTACCCCGTCTACGCCCCCGCCCCCGATGGCCGACTCCAGCGCACCGGAACCCGGACCGAGCCCAATCCGAGGTGGGTCGACCTGCGGGCCCATGGGTTCGACATGTGAGGGCTTCACGCCGCCGTGTCCGGGGCGTGGCCCGCGGCGGAGCGGATCAGGTCCGATGCCTTTTCGGCGATCATGACCGTCGCGGCGTGGGTGTTGACCGAGACGATCGTCGGCATCACGGAGGCGTCCACGACGCGCAGGCTCTGGAGGCCGTGCACGGTCAGGTCCGGTGCCACGACCGCGTCGGGGCCTGAGCCCATCGCGCAGGTGCCCACGGGGTGGAAGTAGGGGCCGACGGCCGCGGCGAGGTAGGCGCGGAGCCGGGACTCGTCGGTGACGTCGGTGCCGGGCAGCACCTCGCGGGCGTGCCAGGGGGCGAAGGCGGGGTCGGCCGCGAGTGCGCGGGCCGTCGCGATGCCCTGGAGCATGCGCCGTACGTCCGTCTCCTGGCCCAGGTAGTTCGGGTCGATCAGCGGCGGGGTGTCAGGGCGGGGGCCCGCGAGGCGTACCGAGCCCCGGCTGTCCGGGACCGTGGCCACCGCGAGGGTGAAGCCGTTGGCCGGGGCCGGCATCGTCGGCGGGTGGTAGGGCACATGGATGCAGAGCAGTTGGAGGTCGGGGCCCCGCACGGCGGCGTCGCTGCGCCAGAGCAGGGAGGTCTCGGCGAGGCTGGTCTGGGCCGGGGGGAGCGGGCTTTCGGCCTCGTGGACGATGGGGCACAGCGGATGGTCGTGGAGATTGCGCCCGACGCCGGGCAGATCGTGCCGCACGTCGATGCCCGTCCGGCGCAGCTCGTCGGCGGGGCCGATGCCGGAGAGCAGGAGCAGCCGGGGCGAGTCGACCGCCCCGCAGCTGACGATCACCTCGGCCGCCGCACGGGCGGTGTGCCCGGCACCGTGCCGCTCGAACTCCACGCCGGTGCACCGGTCGCCGTCGAAGAGCAGCCGCAGCGCTCGCGAATCGGTCGAGACGGTGAGGTTGGGGCGGCCGTACCGGATCGGGTGGAGGTAGGCGTGTGCGGTGCTCTGCCGCGTGCCGTCGACGATGTTCAGGTCGTGCCAGCCCGCGCCCTCTTGGTCGCGGCCGTTGAAGTCGTCGGTCCTGGCGTGCCCGGCCGCCACCGCCGCGTCGAGGAAGGCCTGCGACAGCGGATGCCCGCCCTCCTGCGCGGTCGCCGGACGCAACGGCCCGTCCGCCCCGCGGAACTTGGGGTCCTTGCCGTGGACGGTCTCCATCCGCTGGAAGTACCGCAGCACCCCCTCGTACCCCCACCCGGCGCAGCCCAGCGCCTCCCACCGGTCGAAGTCGGCACGGTGTCCGCGCAGATGGATCAGTCCGTTGATGGCCCCCGATCCGCCCAGCGTCCGACCTCTCGGGAAGGGCCGAGGCGCCTCGTCGGCGCCCGTCTGCGGGACGGTGGTGTAGCCGTAGTCGACCTCGGTGCCCTGCAGCAGGGGCCAGGCCATGGGTATCCCGATGTCCTCCCGGCTGTCCTCCCCGCCCGATTCGATCAGCAGGACCGAACTCTGTCCGTCCTCGGAGAGCCGGGCCGCCAGCACACAACCGGCCGCCCCCGCGCCCACCACGATGTAGTCGTACTCACCGGACATGTCTGCCTCTTCCCGGGCCGTCCACGGACGGCGCGGAGCGCCCCGTGGCCTTCAACGTCGGTTGGTAGTACGGCAGTTGGAATGCCGAGCCTCCGATTGTGTCCGAGCGCGGCGGGCATGTCCCCAGGAATCGCAGAAGGTGACCCACGCCCCACCGACGGGCGGGTCCGGTCCGGGCTTTGCCGAACGGTCGACCAACGGCGCGCCCCCGCGTCGTACGGTTGCCACATCCCAAGATCACGACTGCGGATGCCTCCGGGCGGCTCATCCAGCCTCCGGCCGGGCAGCCCGCCAGGAGGCAATGCCATGAACCTCATCGACATCCCGAGCACCGCCGCCGATCTGCCCGACGCCTGGCACTCGTCGCTGGTCGGACAGGTCGGACGCACCGGTGTGAAGGTGCTCCGGATGGACGGCCGCCCCATGGAGCCGGAATCCCACGACACCGCCGAAGCGCTGCTGGTCCTGGACGGGACACTGCGGCTGGTGGCCGACGGTGTCGATGTCGAGGTGCGCGCGGGGGAGATGTACGTCGTAGCGGCGGGGGTCGAGCACGCCGTGCGCCCCGGCAGCGCGGGCACGCTCGTCATCATCGAGCACATCGCCAACGCGGGCTGAAGCACTCCGCAGGGCGGGGCTGTCCGGGGCGCGTCAGGATGACGTCAAGAGGGGCGGCCCGCCGGTCGGACGTGACGCGGCGGGGGGAGCCTTGAGGGGGAGACGGAGGAGGCCGACCATGCGCATTCCACCCCGGGACGTGGCCGCCGTCGTGACCGCGGTCCTCGCGCCCTTCCTGGCGGCGCTCGTGCTGCTGCCGCTGCGGGACAGCCTCACGCGCACGAATCTCGCCCTGCTGCTCGTCGTCGTGGTCGTCGCCGTCTCGGCCCTGGGGAACCGGTGGGCCGGAGCGCTGGCCGCCCTGTCGTCGGTGGCCTGGTTCGACTTCTTCCACACCGAGCCGTACGAGAGTTTCCACATCCGTGACCGGGCCGACGTCGAGACGGCGGTCCTGCTGCTGGTCGTGGGCCTCGTGGTCTCCCAGCTCGCCGCTCGTGCCCGCGTGCTGCGGTCGGTCGCGGTCACGGACGCGGAGCATCTGGAGCGGCTGTACGCCACCTTCCGGCTGGCGCGGTCGGGCAGCTGCTCGCCCGAGGAACTCGTCGAACGCGTACGGGAGGACCTCGTGGACCTCCTGGAGCTGCGGGACTGCCGCTTCTCCCGCGCGGCGGAGCCCGACGGCGGTCCGCTGCCCCGGCTTGAAATGGACGGGGCGCTGCGGGCGGAAGGCTGGATCTGGGACCTGGATCTGCAGGGATGGCCGGACGGCGAGATCGAGCTGCGGGCCGTGGCGCGCGGCAGGATCGCGGGGCGTTTCCTGATGACGCCCACGCCCGGTGCCGTCCCCGCGCCGCTGGAGACCCGGCTGGTCGCGGGTGATCTGGCGGGGCTCGTCGCCTTCGCGCTGCAGGTTCCTGAGGGCGGCGCGTCCCGCGATCCCGCGGCTCCGGCAATTACCGGACATTCCATGGTGGATGGCGGCTGATATCCGCTGGCAGGCGATGCCCGTGGACGGTACAAGCCGATCCGCACCTGCGGAATTCCGCCGGGGTGTCATGAACGCGTTCACTCGATCATGGCTCTGATCTGCTCGGATATGCCCGTGCGTACCAACTCTTAGCCGGTTATTTACCGGCTTGAAATCCCGTCTTCGAATGCCGTGGACGCCGTGCTACGGTGATCCGTCAGTTGCTGTGTTAACCAATTCCGGCAGGTTCTTGCCTCCTCCGGTTATTCGCGAAAATCCCGGCAGTGAATTTCACGACTCGCCCCTGAGAGGTGACGTATGCCCGGTGAAAGCAGAAAAGGTGCGGCGCAGCACAGCGATTACGAAACATTCATGGCCGCAGTGATCTCCCTCGATGGAAAGTCGCTGATCGAGGACCTGGAAAAGGCGAAGGCCGAGTTTCCGGAGCTGATCACCGCGTTCACGTATCTCAGCATTCATGCGGCCGCATCCGTCATCGCGGGGAACACCTTCCGGCGCGGCAACCTGCTCGCGGACTGCGGGCCCGCGGTGGCCGAGCTCGCCGTCACCGCGGCCAACTCCGTGGTCAAAAGCCCCGACCTCGCCAGGAGCGCGATCTCCAGGATCAACGCGCACTACATCCAGGCGGCCATGGAGAAGTCCATGGAGGAGGGGCGCGTCGTGAGGCCCACCGTGATCGAAGACTCCGCACTGCCGAACTGATCCGCACTACCGAACTGATCCGTACTGCCGAACCGATCCGTACTGCCGAACCGAGGTGACTGCCGCCATGAACCCGATCAACCTCGTCGTCCTCGCAAGACTCTTCGCGGAGACCGTGTCGGCCGATCCCGGGGCAGGGCCGCGGGCGCTCGACGGGGTCCCGCCGGCCGAGCGCGGCAGGATCGAGCAGGTCCTCGCGGGGCTGCTCGCAAGTCCGGAGGAGGAGCGGATGCTGCGGCTGCCGCTGGCCGACACCGACATGGTCGACTTCGAGGTCGAGGAGGAGGTCGGGCGCCGATGAACGCTCCCGTGCGCGACGACATCGTATGGAACCTGGCCGAACACGCCGTGTCCTACCCGGCGTTCGAGGCCCACACCGCCATCAGGGCCGAGTTCGGCCGCTCGCTGCGCAAGCGGACCCGGCTGTGGGAGCCCCTGCTGAGCCTGCTGGCCACGGAGTTCGGCCACCGCCCGTCCGAGGCATCGGCCCGGGTGATGAGCGGCTGGTTCACCATGGTCCACCTCTCGGCGCCGATCGATCAGCTGGTGGACCGTGACCCGATGTCGCAGCAGTGGCGCGAACTCGGCGGGGCGGGCGCCATCGAACTCGTCCTCGCGCTGAAGGACCAGGTGTTCCAGGCGCCGCTCGAGGCGCTGGACCCGCGGGCCGACGCGTCGACCGTCCACGCGGTGTCCCGGGCCACCGTCGAACTCGCATCGGCCTGTCTGACGGCGTCGATCGGGGAGTACCTCGACATCGTCGGGTACTCCGAACTGCGCTCCGAGCCGCCCTACCCGGTGGAGACCGCCGCCAAGGTCGCCCTGTTCTACGAGCAGTTGGTCGGCTGGAAGTCCTCCGTGATCTACGAGTGCCTGATGCGCTGTGCGGCACTGACCATGCGGGCACCCGAGGGCGCCGTCCAGGCCCTCGCGACCTTCGGCCACCACGTCGGCTTCGCCGTGCAGGTCCTCGACGACGCCGGGGGAGTGTGGGGGGTCGGCGACGACCTGGAGAAGGACCCTGTGAAGGTGATCTCGCCGCTCGCGTACGCCCTCACGATCGAACACCCGGACCGCGACGAACTCGTCGACCTGCTGCACACCCCCGCCGCCGAACGCGATGTGCGGCGGACGCGGGAGATCCTCGACGCCGTCCAGGCCCGGGCCTTCCTGGAGTTCCTGATCCGGGACCGGATCTCGCTGGCCGTCGGCGCGGTGGCCGATGCCGTGCCGGGGCTCGCCGCGCCCCTGGAGCGCTGGGCGGACGCGTACTTCCGGCGGTTACCGGAGGCGGCCCGGTGACCGAGGCCGCCGCACCGAAGGAGCACACCTTCCGTGCGGGTCCGGCGGCGATGCCGGGCCTGCCGTACTTCGGCGGCATCGTACGGATGAAGAAGGACCCGATCGGCTATCTCGCCGAGGCGAGCGGGCGGGGGCCCGTGGTGCGCCTGGGGCGGCTCGGCAGGCGATCGTTCTACCAGGTCAACGACCCCGACCTGGTGCGGTCGGTGATGACCGCGCCGCGTGCGGACGTCGGCATGACGCGGACCAGCGACGTACTGGGCATCCTGTTCGGCGAGTCGGTCTTCACGATGCAGGACGAGCCCTGGCGCAAGCGGCGCGACGAACTGCAGCCCGCGTTCAGGACGTCGAACCTGCCCGAGCTGTTCGGCTCGGCCGCGGGGGAGATCGCCCGGACCGTCGCGCAGTTCGAGCCGGTCGCCGAGGCGGGCGGCTCCGTCGACTGCAGCGCGGCACTGCTCGACCTGCTCCAGCGCATGATCGTGCGGATGATGTTCGGGGTGGCCGTCCCGGAGACCGCCGCGCAGCTGAGCCGCGCCTTCGACCACGGCCTGGAGTACCGCCAGCGGCGGCGCTGGTCGCTCGCGGGCCTGCCGCTGTGGTGTCCGACCCCCGCCAACCGGAAGTTCCACGACGGGGTGGCCCGGCTCAACGCCAGCATCGTCGAGATCATCGAGGACCACCGCAGCAACCCCCCGGAGCGGGCAGGGCTGTTGAAGATGCTGATGGAGTGCCGCGACGGGACGACCGGCCTCGGCTGGACCGACGAGGAACTCCTCGCCGAGGTGAAGACCACGTTCGTGGCGGGGTGGCTGACCACCGCGACCGCGGCCGTCTGGCTGTTCGACCTCCTCGGACGCCATCCCGGGATCACGGCACGCGTGGTGGACGAACTCGACGCGCTGCCGGACGACGGCCCCCTGACCTACGACGACCTGCACCGGCTCACGTACGTCGAGAACACGATCCTCGAAGCGATGCGGCTCTTCCCGCCGGGCTGGCTCCTGAGCAGACGGGTGCGGCGCCCCTTCGCGCTCGGGGACCTGTACCTGCGCCGCAACGCGGTGCTGCTGGTCTCTCCGTACGCGCTGCACCGGGACCCCGCCCACTGGAAGGACCCGGAGCGGTTCGACCCCGACCGCTTCCGTGACAGCACCCACGGTGAGGCGCACAAGGCCGCGTTCCTGCCGTTCGGGTACGGGCCACGCGTCTGCATCGGGCGCGGAGTGGCGCTGATGGAACTGAAGATGATCGTGGCGACCCTGCTGCGGCGCTTCCGGTTCACCCTCGCCGACAGAGCGCCCGCCCGACTCCAGCCCGTCTCCTTCCTGCGCCGTGCGGAACCGCTGATTCTCGGCATCGCCCCACGCTGATCGCTTCCCAGCACGGCCGCCGTGCGACACACCACCAGAAGTGCAGGCAGCTACTCACCTTGACGAGGCCGCACATGAGAGAAGTCTCGCTGAACCCTCCTGAGTCGAAGCCGAACCCTCCTGAGCCGAAGCCAAACCCTCCCGAGCCGAAGCCGCCAGGACCGGCCGGGGACCGGGCCGTCATCGCCACCGCGTACGAACGGGAAGTCGCCCGGATGTACGACGAGAAGCAGGACGACTTCAACCTGCTGCTCGGCAAGGAAACCCACCTCGTCCACCACCACTTCGGGATCGGGGACTTCGACCGCTCGCCCGGCGCGCTGCGCGACGAACCCGACATCCAGCGCAGGCTGCACGAGCTGGAGAACGCCCAGACCGAGCGGCTGCTCGACCTGCTGACCGGCATCGGACCCGAACACCACGTCTTCGACGGCGGGTCGGGCCGCGGCGGCACGGCGTTCATGGCCCACGAGCGTCTGGGCTGCCACGTCGACGGCGCCACGATCTCGCGCTACCAGCGCGAGTTCGCCGAGCGCAGCGCCCGCGAGCGCGGCTGCGACGCCAAGGTCCGGTTCCACTTCATGAACATGCTGCGCACCGGACTGCCCACCGCGTGCATGGACGCGGCCCTGACCAACGAGGTCACGATGTACATCGAACTCCCCGTGCTGTTCAAGGAGTTGGCCAGGATCGTCAAACCGGGAGGGCGCTATGTCCTCGCGACCTGGGCGGTCGACGAGCGCGGCTCCGCGGGCGACGTGATCGCCGCCATCGACCGGCACTACGCCTGCACCATGCACACCCGGGGCGCCTACCTGAAAGCCCTCCTCGACGCGGGCTTCGTGCCGCACCACGTCGCCCAGATGGACGGCGACGCGCTGCCGTACTGGGAGTTGCGGCAGCGCAGCGAGCACAGCGACACCATCGAGAAGCTCTTCATCGACGGGTACCGCGCCTCGACCATCGCCTACCTCATGGTCGCGGCGGAACGGGTCGGGCGATGACGGCGGACGCGCTCCTGACCCAGTTCGACCAGGAGCTGTTCGCGTATCTGCACCGCGAGCAGCCGCGCTCGGAGACCTTCCGCCGCATGGTCAGCGACCACATGGCCTGGCGCTCCTGGGACGACGGCGAGCCGACGACGGCGCAGGCCCGCGGCAAGCGGGTGCGGCCCCTGCTCGCCCTGCTGACCGCGCGGGCCATCGCGGGCGACCACCGTGGTGCGATGCCCGCGGCCATCGCGGTGCAGCTCGTCCACGACTTCAGCATCATCCTGGACGACATCATGGACCGCGACCGGATGCGCCGTAACCGCCCCGCGCTCTGGGTGAGTTACGGCACCGGTCACGCGATGACGGCGGCGGCCGGGCTCTACGTCATCGGGCTCGACGCCCTGCAGGAATCCCTGGACGAGGCCCGCCCGCACGTCGAGGCGCGGGCCCTCACCAGGACCCTGCTCGACTCCTGCCTGGAGATGGCCGAGGCCCAGCACGTCGACCTGGACTGGGAGCGGCGGCTCGACATGACGCTCGACCAGGTCGAGGCCGTCGCGCTCGGGCGGTCCTGCCTGCTGCGGTGCGGGATCGAACTCGCCGCGGCCGTCAGCACCCCGGACCGCGGAGTGCGGGCCGCCTTCCGCGAGTTCGGCGCGCTGCTCGCCACCGCGTTCTCGGTCATCGACGACTTCCGCGGGCTGTGGGGCAGCGAGGAACGCAACGGCAAACCGCTGCGCAGCGACATCCGCAGGCACAAGAAGACCTACCCGATCGTCGTCGGCCATCTGCGCTCCACACCCGCAGCGCGCCGAAGGCTCCGCGCGCTGCTCGCCGATCCCGAGCCGGGCGACGCCGAGATCGCGGCGATCATGGAGCTGCTCGACGAGGCCGACGCCGGTGGCGCCACCCTGCACGAAGTGGCCCGCCTGTCGCGGCGGGCCGTCGAGACGCTGCACGGGCCGCCGCTGGCGCGGTTCGTGGTCTCCGAACTCGTCGAGCTGACCGAGACTCTCTTCGGCGGGCTCGCCGGCTCGGCGCCTTCCCTGTCGCAAGGAGGATCCACGTGACAGCGCACTCACCGGCCGGCGGCACGGACCCGGCCGCGCCACCGTTCGCAACCCTGCCACCGCTCACCTCGGCACGCCTCGCCGAACTCGCCCCCCGCATCAAGGAGGCGTGGCTGCGCCATCCGGTGCTGGTGTTCCACGCGTGCCGGCTGACGCCGCAGGACCTCGTGGCGTTCGGCGCGCTCTTCGGCGCCCCGGTGCCGGTGCCGCCCCAGGAGGGCGTCGTCGACACCGCGGGACTGCCGCCCGAAATCATGATCGTCTCGAACATCGTCGAGAACGGCCGCAACGTGGGCCACCTGGGCGGCGGAGAACTGAGCTGGCACACCGACATGTGCTACGTCCCCGAACCCGCGGTCGCGAGCGCCCTGTACGCCGTCGAGGTCCCCCAAGGGCAGGGCGACACCTGGTTCCTGGACATGACCGCCGTCCACGACAGCCTGCCCGCGCCCCTGCGCGGGCGGATCGCCACCCTGTCCTGCAAGCACGACGACAGCCGCACGGCCGCCGGTGACCTGCGCCACGGCCGCGGGCCCGTCGCGGACGTCACCACGTCATCCGGCGCCGTGCACCCCCTGGTGCGCGTCCGGCCCGAGACCGGACGCAAGGCCCTGTACCTGGGACGCCGCCTGAACGCCTACGTACCGGGTCTGCCGCTCACCGAGTCCGACGCGCTCCTGGACGAACTCTGGACCTACTGCGACGACCCCGCCCTGGCGTGGGCGCACCGCTGGCGGCCGGGGGACCTGGTGGTCTGGGACAACAGGGCCGTGATGCACCGCAGGGACGCCCTGCCGGACGGGGCACGTCGGCTGATGCACCGGATCCAGGCGAGGTGACCATGACTTCCGCGCACGAAGAACCCCCGGTCCTGGACGCCGACTTCGTCATCGACACGCTGCTGGCCCGGGGCTACCGGGAGATGGCCGCCGTGCCGTGCAGCTACCTCAAGTCGCTGCTGGAGCGGGCGGCCCGGCGACCTGACATCGACTACTTCCCCGCCACCTGCGAGGGCGAAGCGGTGTCGGTCGCCGCCGGAGCCTGGTTCGCCGGGCGGCGCGTGGTGGTCGCCCTGCAGAACTCAGGGCTCGGCGACGCCCTCAACCCGCTCGCCTCCCTGTGCCTGCCCTACGGCATACCGGTGCTGCTGCTCGTCTCGGTGCGCGGCGAGCCGGGGACACGGGACGAGCCGCACCACGACGTGATGGGACGCACGACGGACCGCATCCTGGACGACGTCGGGATCCGCCACGCCTGGCTGCCGACCGACCCCGCCGGGTTCGCCGCCGCGGTCGAGGAGGCCGAGCGCGCGATGGAGACCCAGCGGCGCCCCTACTGCCTGCTGGTCAGGAAGGGGTCCCTCCGTGACCTTCCCGCGAGCCCGCCCGAGCCGGTGCCGGACGCCGGGGACGTGCTCAGTCGCGCCCTCAGTCGCGCCGAAGCGATCAGGTGGCTGCGCGCGCGGCTGCCGCAGGACCAAGTGGTCGTCACGACGACCGGACTGACCAGCCGTGAGCTGTACGCCACGGGTGACCGCGTCACCCATCTCTATCTCAGCGGTTCCATGGGATGCGCCGGAGCGGTCGGTCTCGGCCTCGCGCGGTCGGGCGGGCGGCCCGTCGCGGTGTTCGACGGCGACGGAGCGGCGCTGATGCGCTTCGGCACACTGGTCAGCGCCGCCGCGTCGACCGGATCGGACCTCCTGCACGTCATCTTCAACAACGGCTGCTACGACTCCACCGGAGGGCAGCCCGTCCAGGGCTCCGTGCCGTTCGCCGAGACCGCCGAACTGCTCGGCTACGCCGCCGCGACGCGCTGCGGCTCGCACGCCGAACTGGCGGCCGCCTACGACAAGGTGATGGCCCAGAAAGGGCCCCGGCTCCTGGAGATCAAGGTGTCGGCCGACCCGGTCCCCGCCCCCCGGGTCCCGCTGCGCCTCCCCGACATCGCGACGCGGCTGCGCGCGCTGTACGGCCCCACCACCACGGCACCGGCCTCATGACGGCCACCAGCCGGACGTCCAGCAAGACGGCGATGCTCAGACACCTGGTGCAGCGCTCGGAGTTGAGCTTCCTGATGGAGGCGCACAACGGCCTCTCGGCGAAGCTCGTCGAACGGGCGGGGTTCGAGGGCATCTGGGCCAGCGGCCTGTCCATCGCGGCGGCCCTCGGGGTGCGCGACAGCAACGAGGCGAGCTGGACCCAGGTCCTGGAGATCGCCGAGTTCATGAGCGACGCGACCCGGGTGCCGATCCTGCTCGACGGCGACACGGGCTACGGCAACTTCAACTCCGTACGACGCCTCGTGCGCAAACTCGAACAGCGGGGCATCGCCGGGGTCTGCATCGAGGACAAGCTGTTCCCGAAGCTGAACAGCTTCGTCCGTGACGGCGCCCAACCCCTGGCCGACGCCGAGGAGTTCGCAGGGAAGATCGAGGCGGCGAAGGCCTCGCAGCGCGACCCGGACTTCGTCGTGGTGGCAAGGACCGAGGCGCTGGTCGCGGGCCAGGGCCTGGCCGAGGCGCTGCGCCGCGCCGAGCTGTACCGGTGTGCGGGCGCCGACGCGATCCTGATCCATTCGGCCCGCCCCGACGCGGGTGAGGTCCTCGCGTTCAAGGGGGAGTGGGCGGAGCGTCTGCCCGTCGTCATCGTGCCGACGACGTACTACATGACGCCCACCGAGGTCTTCGCCGAGCACGGGTTCTCCACCGTCATCTGGGCCAACCACCTCATGCGCTCGGCGCTGCGCGCGATGCAGATCACCGCTTCGAGGATCTTCGCCGAACAGAATCTGCGGAGCGTGGAGGACACGGTGGCGTCGCTGGCCGAGGTCTTCGATCTGCAGGGGGAGGACGAACTGGCGCGGGCGGAGCAGCGCTGGCTGCCCAAGCGGAACGGCCGACGGCCCTGATGCACCGTCAGGGCACCGTCCTCGCCGTGCTGCTGGCCTCCGTACTGCTGGTGTCGATGGACACCTCCATCCTCAACGTGGCGCTGAAAACCCTCGCCGAGCCCGCACCCGTCGGCCTCGGCGCCGACCACGGCCAGCTCCAGTGGGCCGTGGACGCCTACACGCTCGCCTTCGCGGGCCTGCTGCTCAGCTCGGGTCTGCTCGGCGACAGGCTCGGACACAAGAAGCTGCTCGTCGTGGGCGTCGCCCTGTTCGGCGCCTCGTCGGCCCTGTCGGCCGCCGCGCACACACCGGGCCAACTCATCGCGCTGCGCGCCGTCATGGGGGCGGCCGGGGCGCTCATCATGCCCGCGACGCTGGCCATCATCTCCGCGGAGTTCCCCGGCGAGCAGCGCACCAGGGCCCTGAGCATCTGGACCGCCGTGGTCGGCGTGGCCGTCGCGCTGGGGCCGATCATCGGCGGCGCGCTGCTCGAACGGTTCTGGTGGGGTTCGGTGTTCCTGGTCAATGTGCCGGTGGTGTCCGTGGCCCTCGTCGCGATGCTCCGGGTCGTGCCCGGTACCAAACGCTCCGGCGGGCCCCCGGGCCGCCGCGTGGACCTGCCCGGCGTCGCCCTCTCGGGCCTCGGCCTGCTCGGTGTGGTGTACGGCGTGATCCGCGCGGGCGAGCTGAACGACTGGACGAGCCGCGCGGCGGGACTGCCGCTCGCCGCGGGCCTCGTGCTGCTCGCCGCGTTCGTGCTGTGGGAGAAGCGTGCCGCGCAGCCCGCACTCGACCTGCGGCACTTCCGCGAGCGCGGCTTCGCGGCGGCGGCGCTCTCGCTGGCCGTGCTGTATTTCGCGCTCCTCGGCGGCACCTTCGTCATCACCTTCTATCTGCAGAGCGTCCGCGGCTACAGCCCGCTGACGACGGGCGTCTGCGTGCTGCCGCTCGCGGCATCCCTGATCATCTGCGCGCCGCGGGTACCGAACCTCGTGACCCGTCTCGGTGTGCGCGCGGTGTGCACGTTCGGCCTGGTGGTCATGGCCGCCGCGCTGCTGGGCCTCGCGACGGTCGACCAGGACACCCCGATCTGGCTGTTCGAGACGTATCTGTTCGTCTTCGGTGCCGGGACCGCGCACGTACACCCCCCGTCGACCGGAGCGATCGTGTCCGCCCTGCCCGCCGAGGAGTCCGGCGCGGCCTCCGCGGTGAACAACACCTTTCGCCAGGTCGGCGGTTCACTCGGCGCCGCCGTCCTGGGGTCGGTGCTGAACGCGGCGTACGGCGCCCGGATCCGCCCTGCGGTCGACGGCCTGGACGACCCGCTGGAGCACCAGGCGCGGGGATCCGTCGCGGCCACGCTGAAGGTCGCACAGGGCCTCTCGGCCGACGGGCACGCAGCGCGGGCGCACTCCGTCGCCCAAGCGGCGTACCAAGCTTTCGGCCACGCCATGCGGATCACCTGGGTCACCGCGGCGGCGGTCGTCCTCGCCACCGCCCTCGTCGTGTGGCTGCTCATACCGGGGCGGCCGACGGGCCATCCCCAGGACGTGCGTCGTACGCGGTCACCGAGGGCCTGTCCGGCGGATCATGCCGCGGGTCGCGGGGTCTGGCACGCACGCCCCCAAGCTCTCGGCTCCGCTCGAGCAGGGAGGTACCCCCTCCGGCGTTGTCGTCGGTTGCCAACGCTCCGCGTTGCCGCCCTCCTCCGCCTTGCAGCTGCACGCACCAGACCCCGCTCACCAGCACCGGACGGTGGGCGCCACCCGCACGCGACCTGATCCGCCGGACAGGCCCTAGGGTGCGGTCATGCGAGCTGTAGTCATCGATGCCGACGGGCACTTCCAGTTGGAGCGACGGCCGGAGCCGGTGGCGGGGCCGGGAGAAGTGGTGGTCCGCGTGCGCGCCGCAGGTCTCAACGCCGCCGACCTGCAGCAGGCGCGCGGGGACTATCCGGCGCCGCCGGGATGGCCGAGCGACGTGCCGGGTCTGGAGGTCGCCGGGGAGGTCGAGCAGGTCGGGAGCGCCGTCACCGGGATATCTGCCGGAGACCGCGTCATGGCGCTGGTCGGCGGCGGTGGTCACGCCGAGCGGATCACCGTCCCTGCCGACCTCCTGCTCCCGGTGCCGGAGGCCCTGTCCTGGGAGGAGGCCGGAGGCTTTCCCGAAGCCTTCAGCACCGCCTGGGACGCCCTGGTCACGCAGGCCGGGGTGCGTGCGGGGGACCGGGTGCTGATCACCGGTGCGGCGGGCGGTGTGGGCACGGCCATGGTGCAGGTCGCCGCGGTGTCCGGCGCGTACACGGTGGCCAGTGTGCGCCGTCCGGAGCTGCACGACCGGGTGCGGGCGCTCGCCCCGGACGGTGCGCGCGTCGACGTCGTCACACCCGCCGACGAGGCGGAGCACGGTCCGTACGACGTGATCGTGGAGCTCGTCGGCGGACAGGACTGCCTGCGCCGCGTCCCCCTGCTGCGCAGCCGCGGCAAAGTCCTCATCGTCGGGGTCCAGGCGGGCGCCACGGTGCCGCTGCGAATGTTCGACCTCATGCTGGTGCGCGGCCAGTTGATCGGTACGACCATCCGCGGCCGCCCGCACGCGGAGAAGGCGCTGCTCGCCGGCCTCGTGCGCACCTCGGTCGTGCCGCTGCTCGCCGACGGCCGTGTGCGGGTCCCCGTGGACACGGCCTTCTCCCTCGACCGGTACGCCGACGGTTACGCCCGGCTCGCCGGACCGGGCAAGTTCGGCAAGGTCGTCCTGACCTGCGGGTGAGAGCGCGCCACCGCACACGCCGAGGGGCTCAGCGGCGCAGCCCGGCGTCCAGCGCGCGGATCAGCTCACCGACCCGTCCGCCGCCGGGCGGAGCGGCCGGATAGCGTGCGAGTACGTCGACGACGGCCGGTGTCGCACGGCGCACCGCCCGCTCGATGTGCTCGGCGCCCACGGCGCGGTCGTCGGCGGCGAGGAGTTCGGCCGCGCGGGCGGCATGTGCGCACGATCCGAGGATGTGCTTGACCTGGGTGGCCTTGGCCAGCGGATGCAGATAGGCGGCGCCCGCCGCGGCCATCGCGGCCCGCGCCGCTTCGCCTGCGGCCGCGCTGTCCGCGTCCTTGGCCGCCTTGAGCGCCGCCCACGCCGTGTCGCGCAGCGCCTTCCCGCGCTCACCGCCCCGGGCGAACTCCCACGCGGCACCGATCGCCTCCCGAGGCCGCGCGTCGTCCGGCCGGTCGGCCTCGAAGATCCCGAGGGCCGCCTCCGCGCACGCCGCGGCGAACCCGGTGACCTCACGAAGGTCCTGCTTGCTCAGAACGACGTCACTCGCTTCCCCTGCCATGGCTCCATCCTCGACCACTGCGCGGTCCGACGAAGAGGCGGGACCGTGCGGGGCGAAACGTGCGCCCGGATCGGTCAGGATCCGAGAAGCGCGGGCCGGGAGCCGCGCATAGCCTGGCCGTCATGGACATCACGATTCACACGAGCGCGCTGCCCCATGACGATCCGGACGCGTCCCTGGCCTTCTACCGCGACGTCCTCGGCTTCGAGGTCCGCAGCGACGTCGGGCAGGGCACGATGCGCTGGATCACGGTCGGCCCCGTCGGCCAGCCCAGCACGTCCATCCTCCTCGCGCCGCCGGCCGTGGACCCCGGCATCACCGAGGCCGAACGCCGCACCATCGCCGAGATGATGGCCAAGGGGACGTACGGCTGGATCCTGCTGGCCACCCATGACCTCGACGGCACTTTCGCGAAGGTGAAGGCCGGTGGCGCCGAGGTCGCCCAGGAGCCGACCGAGCAGCCGTACGGCATCCGCGACTGCGCCTTCCGCGACCCCGCGGGCAACCTCATCCGCATCCAGGAGCTCCGCTGATGTGCCGCCCCGCGTGGGGGCGTGCCCGTGCGGAGGCGCAGCGCCTGGACGATCTCGCGCGACGGGGCCGGGACCGCGATGGAAGCACAACAGACGTACCACCGACCGGACTTGACGCGAACGACAGGCACGCGGCGGTATGTGCGATGGCCGTCGGGAGTTCCTCGGGCGGGCCGGAGTCCCGGGCGGGAGCCGGATCGCCCGAGGGGTAGTCACTGCCCGCGGTCGATGCGGGAGATGGTGCCTCCGAGGTCGAACACGTACAGCTCGCCCCTGGCGCCCTGCGCGAAGGAGACGACCTCGCCGCCGTTGACCCCGAGGTCGCCCACGGCGGTCACCTTGCCGTTCTCGATCTTCAGGGTGCGCAGGGTGCCGTCGCAGTAGTCGCTGTACACGTACTGGCCCCTGAGCTCCGGGATCGCCCTGCCCCGGTAGACGTATCCGCCGGTCACCGAGCAGCCGAGGCCGGTGCGGTCGTACTCGTGGACCGGCGGGACGTGGTTCGCGGGCTCGGTGCCGTCCCGGAAGGGGTGGTTGCCCTCCATCTGGGACCAGCCGTAGTTCTCGCCGCCCTCGCTCTTCGCCGACGCCCAGTCGATCTCCTCCCAGGCGCTCTGGCCGACGTCGCCGATCAGCAGATCGCCGGTGCCCGCGTCGAAGGAGAACCGCCACGGGTTGCGCAGCCCGTACGACCAGATCTCGTCCTTCGCCTTCGGGTCGTCCACGAACGGGTTGTCCGAGGGGATCGCGTACGGCTTGCCGCCGCGCGGGTCGATCCGCAGCAGCTTGCCGAGCAGGGTGTCGAGGTTCTGTCCGTTGCCGTGCGGGTCGCCGCCCGAGCCGCCGTCGCCGAACGCGATGTAGAGATAGCCGTCGGGGCCGAACTTGATGTCGCCGCCGTTGTGGTTGGAGTAGGGCTGCGTCTGGGTGAGGACGGTGCGCCGCGTCTGCGGCTGGAGCTTGCCGTGCCGTACGGCGAACTCGTCGATGGTGCTGGTGCCTTCGAGGTTCGTGTACGAGATGTAGAAGTGCGCGCGCTTCTTGTCGAACGCGATGCCCAGCAGGCCGCGTTCACCGTCGGTGGTGGTCTCGGCAGAGATGTCGAGGACGGGCTCGCCGAGACCGTTGGGGCCCAAGACCCTTACGGTGCCCGCGCGTTCGGCGACCCAGAGCCTGCCGCCGGGACCGGTGGCGCCCGCGATGGGGTTCGTGGCCGTGGCCACCTTGGTGAGCGCGACCTTCGCCGCCTGACGTGGGGCGGCGGGCTCGTCGGCGGACGCCGAGGTCAGTGCGAGGGAAGCAACGAGGCAGAGGGTGCCGATGATCGCCGAGCTTCTGGTGCGAACTTTCACCGTGATCCTCCTGGCGACAGCGGGGGATGGTGTGCTCCTGGCCACGCAAGAGGATACTGGGGCAGGGGTTTTTGGTGTAGACCAAGACCCGTTTCACCTAAGGCAGTTCGGCGATCCGGCGCACCCCTCAGAGTGCCTGGTGATTGACCCAGGTGACCCGGTACGGATAGCGGGACTGCCACCGCTTGATGAGCTGTCCCAGCCCGGGCAGGGCGAAGGTCGCGTTGAGCGCCTCGATGTCGGCGAGGCCGAGCTGCACGACCGCGCTGGCGATGAACATCGGGCTGTGATCGTCGCCGGGTACGCGGATGTGGCGCTGCGCCGAGAACGTCTCGACCTGGCCCGAGCCCAGCATCAGGTCTTCGATGTCCTTGAGGTATCGATCCAGCTCCGCGTCGGGCATGCCGGAGTCGAACGAGACAATCATCGTGTGGTAGATCATGCGCCCATTGAAGCCGCGGTGCGGCCGCCGAGTCCAAGACCTGCTGGATCATCGGCGATAACCTGGAGGAATGGCTGATCTGGAGACGCGGGAGCTGGAGTACTTCGCCGCGGTCGCCGAGGAGCTGCATTTCGGCCGGGCCGCCGAGCGTCTGTCCATCGCCCAGCCCGCGCTGTCCAAGGCGATCCGGCGCATCGAGTCCCGGCTCGGGGTCCAGCTGCTGGTGCGTACGAGTCGGCATGTCTCGCTCACACCGGCCGGCGAGGCGTTGCAGCACCACGGGCGGCACGCGCTCAACGCGGTCGGCGCGGCGGCCCGCAGCGCACGCAGGGCCGGGGAGGCGCAGGCGCAGCTCCGGCTGGTGATCAAGCCCGGTGGCGACGGGAACCTGCTGTCCGGGATCCTCGCCGAGTACGCCCGCACGCATGACGCGCGCCGGGTGGACATCCTGTTCGGCGGCGCCACCGACCGGGCCGACCACGTGCGCGACGGCCGGGCCGATCTGGCCCTGCTGTACGCACCGTTCGACGACCTCACCGGGCTCGACCACGAGACGCTCGCCGTGGAGGGGCGCGTGGCGGTCCTGCCCCGCGACCACCGGCTCGCCGCCCGCGCCGAACTCCGCCTCGCCGACCTCGAAGGCGAGACGCTGCCGCGCTGGAAGGGCGTGCACAGGAAGGGCGAGCGCCGGAGCGGCGTGCACTGGACGGGATCGCTCGACGACGGGAACGGGCCGGAGGTCACGGACGTGCCGCAGCTCATTCAACTGATCATGGTGGGACGCACGATCGCGGTCCTGCCCCGCTCGCTCGCCCAACCCGAGCACCCGGGCCTGGTCTACCGGCCGGTCATCGACGCCCCCGCGAACCACATGGTCATCGCCTGGTCCGAGCTGGACCACCGCCCGCTGGTCGCCTCCTTCGTCGACGCGGCGGTCAGCGCGGTCCCCAGGACTTCCGAGGGTCCGCAGCGCCGCGGTCGCGCCTAGGGTGCGAAGAGTCCGGGGCATCGAGGACGACGGGGGGTGTCGCGGGCGAGCGGAACGGTGGCCCGCCGGGCAGCGGGGGCCGAACAGGGCCCGGGGGCACGCCGCAGGCCCGCACGGGAGTCCCGTGCGGGCCCTTCCGCGTCTTCGCGGCGCTCCCTCGCGCCCGCCGTCCCAAGAGTCCAATCCCGGTCGCGCGTTAGTCCATGTCGCCATGGTCGGCACCTGAGTACAAGTGCCGTAAGAGGTACGGCTGTTGGACCCCACCGCGCAACGGACGCGGGTGGCGGCCGTCTCCTCGGCCCCCCACAGATTCGACGCCCCCAGAGAGGAACCCCCACATGTCGGTCCGGACTCTGCGCAGATGCGCCACCGCCGGTGCGGCCGCGGCGCTCCTGCTGCTCGCGCCCCAAACAGCCGCCGCCTCCGTCGGCGGCGGCAACGTCTCGGTCAGCTGGTCGCTGCCCGGCACCCCGTCCGCCGGTCTCACCGACCTCACCTTCCCCATCACGGTGAACCCCGCGACGGCCCACCAGGCGGGGATCTACTTCGCCCAGCAGTACGACTTCGCGAACGGCATGGGCTACACGGGCCTCCAGCCGAGGGAGAACAGCGGCGGCAGCGAGCGGTTCTCCGCCCGCTTCTCGACCTTCACCGCGGGCGCCACCACCTCCGACCCGAACTGCCACGAGGGAGCCGACGGCGGGCCCGGCGTGACCTGCGCGGTGGACTTCGACGGCGTGTACGGCCACCGGTACGACATCAAGGTCGAGCGGACCGGCACCGACACATGGACCGGCACGGCCAAGGACACGGTCACCGGCGTCTCCACGCACCTGGGCACCTACACCCTGCCCTCCGGCAGCGGCAATCTGCAGGGTTCCCAGGGCGGGTTCGTCGAGTACTACGCGGGGATCCCCAGCTGCGCCGAGATGCCCAGGTCCGACGTCGTCTTCGGCGGCCCCACCTCCACCGGGGCGGGCGGCCTGAGCGGCACCTCCAGGGCCAACTACGAGTACAGCGACTGCGTCGGCGAGGCCAACTACCAGGCCGAGAACGACGGATCGGGCACGCACATCACCCGCGGCTTCATCTCGTAGGCCGACTCCCGCGGCGGCCGTGGCCTTAAGCTCTGAATGATGGTTCACTTCTTTCATGGCCTACCGCAAGACCCCTGCCGAGCTCAGCCGTCTCGCAGCCGCGCGCGAGCGCCTCGTCGCCTGCGCCACGTCGGCCGTCGCGGAAGTGGGCTGGTCGCAGGCGTCCGTGACCGCCGTCGCCGACGCGGCGGGGATCGCGGCCGGGTCGGTGTACCAGCACTTCCCGTCGAAGGCGGCGCTCGCCGTGGAGGTCTTCCGGCGCGCCGCCGGACGCGAGGTCGACGTGATCGGCGAGGTGCTGCACGGCCCGGGCGACCCCGTCGAGCGGCTCCGCTGCGGCGTCGAGGTGTTCGCCCGGCGCGCCCTGGAGAACCGGGGCCTTGCCTACGCCCTGCTGGCGGCCCCCGCCGAACCGGCGGTCGGCGCCGAGCGCCTCGACTTCCGCCGCCGCTACCGTGCGCTGTTCGCCGAGGTGGTGCGCGAAGGCATCGCGGGGGGCCAACTGCCGCCGCAGAACGGTGAGATCACCGCCGCCGCGCTGACCGGGGCGATCGGCGAAGTGCTCGTCGACCCCCTCGGCACCCCCGACGAGAACGCGACGGACGCACTCCTCGCCGACCTCACCGCCCTGGCCCTGCGCTGCGCGGGCGCCCCGACCGACTGACCCCGTCCGCTCCTCCGGAGGATGCCCCATGCCCAGCAAGCCCACCGCCGTGACGCATGAAGTGACCAACCAGGTACCGCCGTTGACGGGTCACGACGTCGCGGACGACCCGGTCCTCCTCGCCGGGGTCCGCCGCGAGGGCGCCGCGTGGTACCTGGACGACCTGCACCGCATAGGCCGGCGCGCCGCGAGCGAGGAGGTGCAGCGGTGGGCCGACGAGGCGAACCGGTACGAGCCGGTCCTGCGCACCCACGACCGCTACGGCAACCGCGTCGACGAGGTCGACTTCCATCCCGCCTACCACTTGCTGATGGACGTCGCGATCGGCGAGGGCCTCGGCGGCAGCGCCTGGGCGGACGAGCGCGCGGGCGCCCATGTGGCGCGCGCCGCCGGGTTCATGGTGTGGAGCAGCGCCGAGGCGGGACACGGCTGCCCGGTCTCCATGACGTACGCCGCGGTGCCCGCCCTGCGCCACTCGCCCGAGCTCGCCAAGACGTACGAGCCGCTGCTCACCAGCCGCGTCTACGACCACGGCCTGCGCGCTCCCGCCGACAAGCGCGGGCTGCTCGCCGGGATGGGCATGACGGAGAAGCAGGGAGGCACCGACGTCCGTGCCAACACCACGACCGCCACCGAACTCCCCGACGGTACCTGGCGGTTGCGGGGTCACAAGTGGTTCACCAGCGCCCCCATGAACGACCTGTTCCTGGTGCTCGCGCAGGCGCCCGGCGGGCTCTCCTGCTTCCTGGTGCCGCGCGTCCTGCCCGACGGCAGCCGCAACACCTTCCGCATCCAGCGCCTCAAGGACAAGCTCGGCAACCGCTCGAACGCGTCCAGCGAGCCGGAGTTCGACGACACCGTGGCCTGGCTCGTCGGCGACGAGGGCAAGGGTGTGCGCACCATCATCGACATGGTGACCATGACACGGCTCGACTGCGTCCTCGGCTCCGCGTCCGGCACCCGTGCCGCGCTCGCCCAGGCCGCCCACCACGCCCGCCACCGCTCGGTGTTCGGCGCCAGGCTCATCGACCAGCCGCTGATGCGCAACGTCCTCGCCGACCTCGCCGTGGAGTCCGAGGCCGCCACCACGCTCGCGCTGCGCCTGGCCGGCGCCGTCGACCGGGCCCAGCGCGGGGACGACGGGGAGCGCGCGTTCCTGCGGCTGGCCACGGCCGTCGGCAAGTACTGGGTGTGCAAGCGTCAGCCCGCCGCCGTCGCCGAGGCCCTGGAATGCCTCGGCGGCAACGGATATGACGAAGCGTCCGGCATGCCGCGGCTGTACCGCGAAGCCCCGCTGAACGGCATCTGGGAGGGGTCCGGCAACGTCAACGCCCTCGACATGCTGCGGGCGCTGGCCCGTGAACCGGAGTCCCTCGCGGCCTTCCGCGCGGAGATCGACGCGGCCGCGGGCGGCGATGGGCGCCTCGACGCGGCCTGGCGGGAACTGCAGGGCGAACTCGTCCTCACCGAGGACGCCCCGCTGCGCGCCCGCCGCGTCATCGAGCGCGCGGCCCTCGTCCTGCAAGGCTCCCTCCTCGTCCGGCACGCGCCCGCCGCGGTCGCCGACACGTTCTGCGCCACCCGCCTGGCCGGGGACCGGGGCCTCGCCTTCGGCACGCTGCCGCCGGGCTCCGACTTCGCGGCGCTGCTGGAACGCCTGCCCGCCTGACCCGCGGGCGCCGACGGCTCACCCCGACGGCGCGGCCTCGTCCTGCCGCTCGCCGCCCAGGAACTCCACGACGGCCAGCGCGCACAGCAGGCACAGGGCGATGCCCACCACCACCCAGCCCGTCGGATGGGACCACAGCACGTAGCCGAGCAGGGCGGCGGCCACCAGGATCCAGCTGATCCAGGTGCGGTGGCGGCGGACGAAGGCGCCGACGGGCCCGGTGCGCAGTCCGGCCCGCTCCGCGGTCGTCCGCACGGCCCCGATGCCGGACGTCCACAGGCCGCGCACCAGTGCGGCACGGCGCCCCGATCCGGTCAGCCAGGCGCCGAGGGCGACGACGACACCGAGGGCCACCACCATGCGGACCATGGTGAACAGGAAGTGGGTCATGGTGTCGTACACCGCCGCTGCCGCGTCCTGCGAGACGTCCGCGGGCAGCCGGTCGAGGTAGATCACGCGGAACACCCGCAGGCCGATGCCGAGCAGCCCGGTGGCCACGGCGAGGGCCAGCGCCCCGGTGACCAGCGCCCGCCGTCTGCGGACGGAGAGCAGGACGCCCGCGGCGACCAGGACGAGGGCGACGACGGGGAGCCAGTTCCCGGCCAGCTGCAGGAGCCGTACGTACGTCCTGGCCTTGCCGATGTCGTCCGACGTGAGGAGCGTGAAGTCCGTGTGGACCTCGGGGATCCGGCCCGCGACGGTCATGCCGTCGTCGACGAGGCGCTGCTTCACCCGGTCGACCAGGGGCGCGAGATCGACGGTGACGGCGCCGTCCCGCAGCTGGACGGCGTCGCCGCCCTTGCCGGTGAGCGCCTTGTCCAGGGCGCGGTGGGCCTGCCGGTTGGCCTGTTCCCAGATGGTCTGGAACGCGTCGGAGCCCGCCACGGCGCGGGCCTTGTCGTGGACGAAGCCGCGGACCGCGTCCTCCAGGGAATCGCCCAGCTTTCCCAGGGCCTTCGCAAGCCGGGGCCGGTCGTCGGCGGCCACGTCGGACAGGAGCGCCGACAGGTCGATCCGGGACATGAGGGCGTCCGTCGCCCGGTCCGCGACGGCGTCCTGCACGTCGGGGTTCGAGGCGAGCGGGCCGATCGTCGCCACATAGCGGTCGGTGTCGCCGATCTCGTCGGCCGCCCAGGCGGCGACCACGGAGAGCGGCGCCAGCACGCAGCCGACCACGATGAGGACGGCGGCGAGCAAGGACCGGCCCCGGTGACGGCGGCGCCCGGCGCCGCGCTCGGCCTCGAGCGTCGCGACCCGGTCGCGCAGTTCCAGGAGTTCCGCCCGCTCGTCGGGGCCCGGGGGCGCCTTGCCGTCCGTCACTGGGGCCTCCTCGGGGGCGCGAGCGTGCTGCCCCCAGGGGATCCCCGGCTCCGGCCCCCGGCGAGGCGGGCTCGCCCGTCCGGGTGAACCAGGAGGGGCTAGGGCAGGACCGGGCCCAGCAGGGCGCGCAGGCGGCCCGGGGTGTGGCCCGTCCCGAGGCGGAGGGCGTGGGTGAGGTGCGGCTGGTCGCTGAAGCCCAGGTCGTTGGCGAGGAGGGCCAGGTCGCGTTCGCCTTCGGTGAGGCGTTCCAGGGCGTGGGCGACGCGGAGGCGGTTGCGGTAGCGGGTGAGGGTGGTGCCCGTCTCCGTACGGAAGACCCGGCTGAGGTGGTGCGGTGAGCAACCGACGGCGCGGGCCAGGGAGTCGAGGCCCTGGGTGACGTCGGTTCCCAGCGAGGCGCGGGCGTCGTCGACGAGGAGGCGCCGGGCCCGGGCCGACCGCGGGTGGCCGCTCGCGACACGGGTCGGGGCCAGCTGTCCGAGGATCCGGGCGGCGACCGCGGTGGTGCGCTCGGCCAGTTCGAAGGCGTCACCACCGGGCTGCGCCCCGGTCCGCGCGCGGGCGAGCAACAGGCGGTGGGCCAGGGTGAGTTCGGGCGTGGTGAACACCAGACCCTGCGGGACCGTCGGGTCGCCGCCGAGGAGCGCGGCGACCTGGGGCTCGGACAGGATGATCTCGGTGTAGACGTCGTCGCCGCACGGGTGCGAGAACTGCTGCTCGCAGCCGAGGCGTTCGACGTACACGCTGGCCGGGTCGAGCAGCTGCTCCACCCCTTGGACGCGGCCCCGCACCAGGCCGCGGCGCACCATGACCAGGCCGAACACGGCCGCCTGGCGCATCGGCGTCCAGCCCCGCGGCGCGCCGCCGCACCGCACGTCGGCCAGGAGGACGTCGTCCGTGCGCAGCAGGGTGCGGCGCTCCACCGGCATGACCACCGCCCCCTCATGACGCGTCCGCCGTCTTGCCCTGGGTGGTGCGGAGTGAGCAAGAACTTACAAGCCGTGCCGTGCTGTTGAGCGGCAGTCTCTCGTACGAGGAAGACCGATGGGGTGGTCAGGGCGAGGGGGGGATGGCGATGAGCGGGCTCGACCGGCGGGATGTGCTGCGGGCCGTCGTGGGAGGTGCGGCCCTCGCGGGGTGGGGGCAGGTGCTGGGGGGCGGGGGCAGGGCGGGCGCGGCCGGGCGGCGTACGGGGGTTGTCGCCCGGCGGGCCGGGGCGTTCGAGGTGCTGGCCCTGCTCGACGCGCACGGGCCGTTCCCCGGCAAGGTCCGGGACCACTTCGCCGGTGCGTCGGACGCCGACTGGGAGCGGGCCGAGCGGATCGACCCGGCGGCGTTCGGACCCGACGGCACCTGGGAGTTGGACTTCCGCTGCTACGCGGTCCGCGGTCCCGGCGGGCGCGTCACGCTGGTCGACACGGGGGTCGGGCCCGCGGGCAGCCCCGCGGCGGACTGGGCGCCCGTGCCCGGCCACCTGCCGGAGGTGCTCGCGGAGGCGGGCATCGGCGCGGCCGACGTGGACGCGGTCGTCCTGACCCATCTGCACGAAGACCACTACGGGTGGGTCGTCGGTACGGACGGGTCGCCGATATTCCCGGGCGCCCGCCATGTCGTCCAGCGCACCGAGACCGCCGCGCTCGGCGAGGGGGACAGTGCGCTGTCGTACGTGGTCGCCCCGCTGCGCGCGGCCGGGCTCCTGCGCGAAGTCGACGGGCGGACACGGCTGTCGGGCGGTGGGGGAGGTGCGGTCACGCTCGTCCCGACGCCGGGGCACACCCCCGGGCACCAGTCGGTCCTCGTGGAGGGCGGAGTGCGCCGGATCCTGGTCACGGGCGATGTGCTCGTCCACGCGGTCCAACTCGTCGACCCGGCCGTGGCGTACGGGTTCGAACGGGACAAGGAGACCGCCCGGCGGAGCAGGGAGCGGCTGCTCGCCGATGCCGGGCGCGACCGGGCGCTGCTGGCCACCGCCCACCTCAACCGGCCCTTCGTACCGGCCCGGCGTCCGGAAGCCACCGGGGCGGGCGGGAGCCGAAACACGTAGCTTTCTTGCGCCAGTTGACGCACGGGAGGCCGTGGGCGCGCTCGAAGCCCGGTGCTTGTCCGGATCTTTTGTTTACGGGCGGCATGCTCGGACAGTCGGGGTGGTGCCGACGGGCAGGACGCACGGTGCGGCCCCGCACCGCCTGGCCGGAGCGGCTGAGGAACGGAGGCACCATATGACCGAGAGCATCTGGCGCTACCCCACGTCGGCGGGTCTCACGCCCAACGCCGACCTGACCGGGTACAAGGTCGAGGCGACGGACGGGCACATCGGCAAGGTCGACAAGCACTCCAACGATGTCAGCTCGCAGTACATCGTCGTCGACACCGGCGTCTGGATCTTCGGCAAGGAGGTCCTGCTGCCCGCGGGGACCATCACGGGCATCGACCCCGAGGCGAAGACGATCCAGGTGGCCCGCACCAAGGAACAGATCAAGGACGCACCGGAGTTCGACAAGGAGAAGCACCTCGGCGACCCGGCCTATCACGACCAGCTCGGCCGCTACTACGGCGCCCACCACCCGGGCGCGCCGGGCACCGGGCCGGGGGCTCCGGGCGGCCGGGTCTGAAGCACGGGGCCGACCTGCGCGGGCGGGTCTGAAGCGCGGGGCCGACCCGGGCGGCCGGGCGGCGTTCGCGCCGCCCGGCTCGGCGACGCGGAATGACCCCGCCCGCGCGGATGTTCGACGGAACATGAGCAACGATCAGCGCACCCTCACCAACCCCGCCACCCTCCACGACCCGACCCCGTTCGGCTACAGCCACGCCGCCTCGGCGCCCGGCGAACTCGTCTTCATCGGCGGCCAGTACGCCTCCGACGACACCGGCGCGCCCGTGCCCGGCGACTTCGCCGCCCAGGTGGACCTCGCCTTCGACCGGCTGCGGTCGGCACTGGAGGGAGTCGGCCTCGGATACGAGCATGTGGTCCGCCTCGGCACGTTCGTCGTCGACCACGACCTCGCGAAGCTGGAGACCCTCGGCAAGGCGCTGCACGCCCGCTTCGGCGACCGGCTCCCCGCGCAGACGCTCAGCGGTGTCGCCTCGCTCGCCCTGCCGGGAATGCTGTTCGAGGTGGACGCGGTGGCGGTACGGCCGTAGCGGTTCCGCCCGCCCCGGGCCGCCGCAGCCGTGCCTCAACGGGACGGGCGGCGGCCCCCGTCGGCGTTCCCGGCGCGCAGGGTCCGTGGGGTCTGGCCGAGTGCGCGGCGCAGGGAGCGGGTGAGATGACTCTGGTCGGCGAAACCGGCGGACAGGGCGATGTCGGCGATGCTGCGGTCGGTGTGGAGCAAGGCGTTGCGGGCGTGTTCGACGCGTTGGCGCAGCACGTACTGATGGGGGGTCTCGCCGGTGGAGGCCTTGAAGACGCGGTTCAGGTGCGAGGTGCTGACTCCGGCGACGGCGGCGAGTTCGGCGAGCGTGATGCGGCGCGAGAGATTGACGTGGATGTAGTCCCGCAGTTCCGCCAGGCGTCGGGCGGGCATGCCGCCCTCGCGGACGGGCAGCGCTCTGCCCTGGGTGCCTTGCCTGAGCACGAGGGCGGCGGCCGCCTGCGCGAGTGATTCCGTGTACAGGGGGTCGGCGGGGCCGTCGGCTTCGTACGCGTCGAGAAGCCGGTGCACGAGCAGGGTCAGCAGCGGGTCGGTGAAGTGGAAGGCGGGGGCGAGTTCCACGGCGTCCGGCAGGCCGCTCTCCGCGGTGAGCTCCTTCAGCCACAGGGGGTCGAGGGCGAGAAGGACGAGTTCGACGTCGTCCTGCCAGCGGGGCCGGGCGGCGTGGCCCGCCGGGTTGATCAGGGCCTCGCCGGTGTGGAACCGCGCCCGGCGCACGGCGCTGCCGTCACTCCAGCGCAGATTGGCCGAGCGCCCGGTGTGCACCACCAGGACGTGGGAGCCCGGACCGACCGGTGGTGGCGCCGTGTCCGCACGTCCGGCGGCGAACTCGACCGCGCGTTCCACCACAGCGTGCTGGAGGTCGTCACCACTGCTGGTGAGGCACTTCAGGTGGGGCTTGATGCGAGACGTAACCACTCACAACAGTATTCAACAGACATGCCGATCGTGCAGGGTCGGCGTTCCCCGGCCCTGGTCGGCCCGGTCCGGGGTCCCGGAATCGCAGCGGTCAGGCGGTGCCCGGGATGATCGGATCCTTCTAAAGGTGGCGTGATTGTTCAAGAACACCGTCGTCCGTCCCCTGCATGCTTCCGGATGTGATCGTTCCGGGCCCTGTCGCCCCGGTGCGTGCCGTGAACATGGAATCCACAGGAGGCTGTCATGGTGAAGACCCCGGACAAGACGCTGGCGGGGAAGGTCGCTTTCGTCGGCGGCGCCTCACGCAATCTCGGCGGACTGATCAGTACGACGCTGGGAGCCGAGGGTGCCCTGGTGGCGGTGCACTACAACAGCGATTCCTCCCGGGCCAAGGCCGAGGACGTCGTGGCGCAGATCAACGCAGGACCCGGTGAAGCCTTCGCGATCCAGGCGGACTTGACCCGCGCCGCGGAGGTGGAACGGGTCTTCGATGAGGTCGTGGCCCGGTTCGGCACGCTCGACTACAGCGTCAACACGGCCGGGATGGTGCTGAAGAAGCCGCTCACGGAGATCACGGAGGAGGAGTACGACCAGATGTTCGCGGTCAACTCCAAGGCCGCGTTCTTCGTGATGCGTGAGGCCGCCCGGCGCATGGCGGACGGCGGCAAGATCATCACGATCGTCACGTCACTGCTGGCCGCCTACACGGGCCTGTACTCCTCGTACGCGGGCAGCAAGGCCCCCGTCGAGCACTTCACCCGGGCACTGTCGAAGGAGCTGTTCGGCCGGAACATCTCGGTGAACAACATCGCTCCGGGGCCGATGGACACCCCGTTCTTCTACCCGGCGGAGGACGAGGGCTCCATCGCCTACCACAAGTCCTCGGCCATGAACGGCGATCTCACCAAGATCGAGGACATCGTGCCGTGGGTGCGCCATCTGCTCACCGACGGCTGGTGGGCCAACGGTCAGACCATCTTCCTCAACGGCGGTTACACCACCCGCTGAAGTCCACCGCAGGCCCGGCGGGCGGGAGTCTCCCGGTGAATTTCCAGGGCGACAGGGCATCAGTACCGTGGGCTCGGCGCCGCGATGGGTATCGGGGCCCATCGAACAGGGAAGGCGTGGATGGCTCCCCGCTCGTCCGTACCGCTGCACGTCGACGTCGTCGCGGGCCTCGACCCGGCCTTGGTGCGCGTGCGTGGTGATCTGGATGTCGAGAGCGCGCCCGTGCTCCGGTGCGCCCTGGCGTCCTTGCCGCACCGCTCGGTCGAGGTGGACCTGGCCGAGGTCGGCTTCATCGACTCGTCCGGGATCAACGCGCTGCTCGTCCACCTCCGGGAATGCCAACTGGCCGGCGGCAGCATGACCGTGACGCACGCATCCTCCTTCGTACGAAGAGTTCTGCAGATGCTGGGAGTCGACGGCATCCTCACCCACCGTCAGGAGCCGCCGGAAGGCGAGGGGCCCCGGCCCGGTCTGTAGTTGTGCATCACCGTCCGCAGCCATCGCATTCGGCGAGGTGACACGGCCCGCCATGGTGTCCGGCCCCCTGGTCGGGGCCGCCGCCATGGCGGGCCCGCACATGTCGCTCGCGGTGAGCGCGGCTCTAGCGTTCCGCACGTCCCTGGCTCGACCTGCCTGTCCGCCGCACGACGTGAAGGAACCGGATGTCGCGACCCCGCACGGCCATCACCCCACCCCGCGGTCGCCCCGGGCGGCGTGCCGTTCTCGGCGCTCTGGCGCTCGCGGGCGTCCTGCCGCTCGTCGGTGCGTCGGCCGCGGCCCTGCCCTCGGACCGTGGGGAGGGTGCACCGGGCGGTCACTGTGCCGCCCGTGCCCTGTTGCGCGTTCCGGGCGCCGAACACCAACAGGCCGACTGTCTGGACGAGTTGACCACCGCGGGAACCGTCGAGTCGGGTCATACCGACCCGGCCGACTTCGCGGGACTCACGCCCAAGGACCTGCCGGTACCGAGTGGCGTTCCGGGGATCCAGATCGACGGCTACTTCCCCGACACGTCGACCACCAACACCAACCACGGCTTGAAGCACGACGCGCAGTTCGTCGTCCGGCTGCCCGATCACTGGAACGGTGGCCTGGTGGTCGCCGGAACACCGGCCAACCGAGAGCAGTACGCCAACGACCGCGCCATCGCCGACTGGGTGCTCTCCCGCGGCTATGCCTACGCCGCCACCGACAAGGGCAACACCGGCCCGGCCTTCTACCGCGACGGCCGCGAGCCCGGTGACGCCATCGCCGAGTGGAACCAGCGCGTCACCCAACTCGCGCGTGCCGCACGCTCAGTCGTCACCCAGCGCTACCACAGGCCTCCCGCCCGCACCCTCGCCACCGGCCTGTCCAACGGCGGCTACCTGGTGCGCTGGCAGTTGGAGAACCATCCCGAGCTGTATGACGGCGGAGTGGACTGGGAGGGCACCCTGTGGCGCACCGGCGGCCCCCATCTGCTCACCTTCCTGCCACCCGCGCTGCGCAACTACCCGGCGTACGCCGCCGGAGGCCCGGGAGCGCAAGAGGCCCAACAGGCCCTGCACAAGGCCGGATACCCGGCGGGCTCGGAGTTCCTGTGGCCCTACCACCACAAGGTCTACTGGGACTTGACGCAGCGCATCAACCGCGAGGAACTGGACCCGGACTTCGACGGAGCGACCGAGGCGGGCACCCCCTACTGCGCCCCGGGCACCCCCGACTGCGACGCCGACTACAACTACGCCGCCCGGCCGCCCGCGGTCCAACGGGCCGTCGGCCGCATCGCGTTGACCGGGCGCATCGGCAAACCACTGATCACGCTGCAGGGCACGCTCGATGTGCTGCTGCCCATCAGCAAGGACTCCGACGTCTACGCCCGCATGGTGCACAAGGCGGGACGCGGCGCGCTGCTGCGCTACTACCGCATCGAGGACGGCACGCACGTCGACTCGCTCGTCGACACCTTCCCCGACAAGCTCCGCCCGATGGTCCCCTGCCACCGTGCCGCCTTCGCTGCCATGGAGGACTGGCTGGGCGGCAAGGGGCGGCCGCCGGGCGACCGCACGGTCCGGCGCCCGGCCGACGCGGGCTCCGCGGCACTGCTCACGAGCTGCCCGCTGGAGTAGCGGGCGCGCCCCCCACATGGCCCTCGGACCCATAGCCGTGACGAGCGGTGTAGCAGTCCGGCACATGGCTGCGGGGTCCTCCCCGACTTTATGTTTTCGGCCACCCTTCGACCGACACACCCTCCCCACCCGCAAGCGAAAGCGGTGACCCCACCCATGAACGACACCCAGACCGCCGAGACGGCCGACGGAGGCCACTCCGGCGGCATCGCCCGGATCGTCGCCGCGAGCCTGATCGGCACCACCATCGAGTGGTACGACTTCTTCCTCTACGGCACGGCGGCCGCGCTGGTGTTCAACACGCTGTTCTTCCCCCACAGCGACCCGCTCGTCGGCACGCTGATCGCCTTCATCACGTATGCGATCGGATTCGCCGCCCGGCCCCTGGGCGGCGTGGTGTTCGGACACTTCGGCGACAAGATCGGGCGCAAGAAGCTCCTGGTGGTCAGCCTGCTCATGATGGGCGGCGCCACCTTCGCGATGGGCCTGCTGCCCACCTACGACTCCATAGGCGTCGGCGCCCCGGTCCTGCTCACCGTGCTGCGTCTGGTCCAGGGCTTCGCCCTGGGCGGTGAATGGGGCGGTGCGGTGCTGCTCGTCTCCGAGCACGGCGGCGACAAGCACCGCGGCTTCTGGGCGGCCTGGCCGCAGTCCGGTGCCCCCGGCGGCAACCTGCTGGCCACCGGCGTCCTGGCGCTGCTGGCCGCGGTCCAGTCGGACGAGACGTTCGAGTCCTGGGGCTGGCGCGTTCCCTTCCTGCTCTCCGGTGTGCTGGTGATGATCGGCCTGTGGATCCGGGTCTCGGTCAGTGAATCCCCGGTCTTCCTGGAGGCGCAGGCGAAGGCCGAGGCCGCCGCCGCCCAGGGCGTTGCTCAGAAGCCGCCGGTGGTGGAGGTGTTCCGCAAGAACTGGCGCGGTGTCCTGGGGGCCATCGGCACCCGCTTCGGTGAGAACATCTCGTACTACGTCATCACCTCCTTCGTGCTGGTCTACGTCACCACGCACCTGGAGCTGTCCAAGAGCGTCGCGCTGAACGCCGTGCTGATCGGCTCGGCCGTCCACTTCGTCACCATCCCGCTGTGGGGAGCCCTGTCGGACCGGATCGGCCGCAGGCCGGTGACCCTGATCGGCTCCGCGGGCATGGCACTCTGGGCGTTCGCGTTCTTCGGCCTGGTCGACACGGAGTCGTTCGGGATGATCACGCTGGCGGTCACCGTCGGCCTGGTGCTGCACGGCGCGATGTACGGGCCGCAGGCCGCGTTCATCTCGGAGATGTTCGACACCAAGATCCGCTACTCCGGGGCCTCGATGGGCTCCCAGCTCGCCTCGATCATCGCCGGGGCACTCGCCCCGATCATCGCCGTCGAACTCCTGAAGGACTTCGGCTCGGCGACACCGGTCGCGCTCTATGTGTCCGCCGCGGCGGTGGTCACCACCATCACGGTGGCCATGCTGAAGGAGACCCGCGGCCGCGACCTGCGCGACATCACGTCAGAGCGGCCGACGCCGGAGGGCAACCCTGCGGCGTCGGACAAGGCGGTCCAGGAGGTCTGACGGCCACGGTTCCTCGTAAGAGGGATTGGAGCGACCGAGGGCGACGGCCGATCGCCGCCGCCCCTCGGACCCGAACTCACCTGGTGTGCCGCTCAGTCGCCGCTCAGTCGGCGAGGGCCCCGGTGTGCAGGGCGAGCGTGCCGCGCGCGGGCAGGGTGGCGGCGACCTTTCCGTCGGCGCCGACGGTGACCGTGTCGCCCGCGCAGTCGCCCGGCGCGGCCTTGGCGACGTTGCAGTACGTACCGGCCGGCAGGGACGTGGTGAAGGTCTGGGTCAGCTCGCCGTCGCCGTTGTTGAGGGCGACGAATCCCTTGCTGCCGCGGCCGAAGGCGATCGCGCTGCCGCCGTTGTCCCACCAGTCGGTGAGCTCGGCGGAGCCCACCTCGTTGCGGAACCCGACGAGTCCCGTGATCGCCTTCTGCGTGTGGACGTCGGTCCAGCCGTCGGTGCCGGACGGCGGGCCCGCGTCCTTGTCGGTCCACTCGTAGCCGGAGTAGACGTTGGGGGAGCCGTAGGGCGAGGCCAGCATGAAGACGTTGGCGAGGGTGTAGCGCTCGCCGTCCTTGTACGTCAGCGTGGAGCCGTTGCGCTCGGTGTCCCAGTCGTCGACGAACGTACGGGCCGAGCCGCTGCTCAGCTTGCCGTCCGCGACCGACTTCAACTGGGCGATGTTCCCGCCCTGGACGGCGCTCTTGAGGTGCCCGCCGTAACGGAACTCGTCCACGTCCCCGACACCCGTGTACTCGTCGGGCTGGACGGCCTCCCCGGCCCCGTGGATGACCTCGGAGACCCAGAACCCGGGGTCGCCCATCTTGCCCTTGATGGCGGCGACGTCGGCGGCCGCCATGTGCTTGGCCGCGTCGATGCGGAATCCGTCCACGCCCAGCGAGCGCAGGTCGCCGAGGTACTTCGCGATGGTGGTGCGGACGGCGTCGCTGCCGGTGTCCAGGTCGGCGAGGCCCACGAGTTCGCAGTTCTGGACGTTGTCGCGGTCGGTGTAGTCGTTGATGTCCTTGCGGCAGGTGTGGAAGTCCTTGTCCTGGAAGGTGCCGGGGTAGTCGTACTTGGAGTACGCGGTCCCTCCTGTACCCGTCCCGGAGCCGGAGCTCATGTGGTTGATGACGGCGTCCGCGATGACCTTGACGCCCGCCTTGTGGCAGGCGTCGACCATGCCCTTGAAGGCTTCCCGGTCACCGAGGCGCCCCGCGATCCTGTGGCTGACGGGTTGGTACGAGGTCCACCACTGGTCGCCCTGGATGTGCTCCGAGGCGGGGGACACCTGGACGTAGCCGTAACCGGCGGGGCCCAACTGGTCGGTGCAGGCCGCGGCGACGTCCTTGAACGGCCGCTCGAAGAGGGTGGCGGTGACGGTCTTCTCGCCGGGGGGTGTCGCCTGCGACTGCCAGGGCGCGAGGGCGGCGAGTCCCGCCGCCGTCAGTGTTCCGGCCAGCGCTCCGCCCAACAGGCGGGATCGATGGTGCATTCTGCGGCTCCTTCGGTGAAGTGGGCATGGCTGTGCCCACGAAGACAGCCCTGCGCCAGGCTGCCGTGGGGGGAGGTCCGCGGCTGAGATTGCCGTCCGTGCATGAGCGCGTCAAGATTTGCTGCAAGATTCATCAATGGATTGCATCTTTGGACGGGACCGACGGGTGCAAAGGGCCATCAACTTGCAGTAATGGTGTGGAAGTTCATGGTCGGGGCAAGGGGTTGTCCCTTCCGTTGGTGCCCCTCGGGTTCCATTCGCAAGAACTTGCTGAAACACGGCGTCCGCGCTCGGCGCACGCCGTCCCGACGCCGGCGGCGCCATACGCATCGGCGAGGTCATAGGGCCGGAACACATACCCGTAGGGCCGTACCGCGGTGAAGGGTGAAGGCACCAGACCCCAGGGCGGGTTCGCGGGCCATCGGCCGGGACGAGCCGGTGCACCCTGGGCCGAGGAATGTGGGAGAGACGAGCATGGACAAGGTGGTGGATCCGGCCGCGGACGTCGTGGCCGACATCCCGGACGGGGCGACCCTCGCCGTCGGCGGTTTCGGACTGTGCGGGATCCCGTCGACGCTGATCGCCGCGCTGGCCCGTACGGAGACGACGGGCCTGCGGGTCGTGTCCAACAACTGCGGCGTGGACGACTGGGGGCTCGGCCTGCTGCTGCGGGCCGGACGGATCGCCCGGATGACGTCGTCGTACGTGGGCGAGAACAAGGAGTTCGCGCGGCAGTACCTCTCCGGTGAGCTGGAGCTCGAACTCACCCCGCAGGGCACGCTCGCCGAGCGGCTGCGGGCCGGCGGGAGCGGGATCCCCGCGTTCTTCACCCCGGCCGGCGCGGGAACCCAGGTCGAGGAGGGCGGGCTGCCGTGGCGGTACGCCGCCGACGGGAGCGTGGCCGTGGCCTCCCCGCCCAAGGAGGTCCGGGAGTTCCGCGGCCGCCGCCATCTGCTGGAGGAGTCCATCACCGCGGACTTCGCGCTCGTCCGCGCGGAGGTCGCGGACCGGCACGGCAACTGCGTCTTCCACCGCGCCGCCCGCAATTTCAACCCGCTGGCGGCGATGGCCGGGCGGACCACCCTGGTGGAGGCCGAACGCCTGGTGGAGCCGGGCGAGTTGGACCCCGATGCCGTCCATCTGCCGGGCGTGTACGTCGACCGGATCGTCGCCGCCGATCCCGCCGACAAGCGCATCGAGCGCCGCACCGTACGCCCCGCAGCCCAGGAGGCCTGACCCATGGCACTCGACCGCGACCAGCTCGCCGCCCGCGCCGCCCGGGAACTGGCGGACGGGCAGTACGTCAACCTGGGCATCGGTCTGCCCACGCTGATCCCCAACCACCTCCCCGACGGCATCCACGTCGTCCTCCACGCCGAGAACGGCATCCTGGGCGTCGGCCCGTACCCGGTGGACGGGGCGGAGGACCCGGACCTCATCAACGCGGGCAAGGAGACGGTCACCCTCCAGCCGGGCGCCGCCTCCTTCGACTCCGCCTTCTCCTTCGGCATGATCCGCGCCGGGCGCATCGACGTGTCCGTCCTTGGCGCCATGCAGGTCTCGGCCACCGGCGATCTGGCGAACTGGATGATCCCCGGGAAGATGGTCAAGGGCATGGGCGGCGCCATGGACCTGGTCCACGGCGCCCGCCGCCTCATCGTCGTCATGGAGCACACCGCGAAGGACGGCTCACCGAAGATCGTCGACGAGCTGACCCTGCCCGCCACCGGGCGCGGCGTGGTCGACCGCATCATCACCGACCTCGCCGTCATCGACGTGACGGACGAAGGGCTCGTCCTGGCCGAGCTCGCGCCGGGCGTCGGCATCGACGACGTGCGGGCGGCCACCGTGCCGGAACTGCGCGTCCCGGCCGGTACCGCGGCCCGCCGTCCTACCGGTCCGTCCGGGTGCGGCCCAGCTGGGAGATGAGGTGGATCCGCAGCGCGAGCTGGATCTCCAACGCCCGCTCGGGGGTCTCCCAGTCCCGCCCGAGCAGCGCGCCGATCCGCTCGATGCGCTGCACCACGGTGTTGACGTGGACGTGGAGGAGGCCCTTGGCGCGGATGTGGCTTCCGTTGACGGCGAAGTACGCCTGGAGCGTCCGGACGAGTTCCGTTCCCCTGCGCTCGTCCCAGTCGAGGACGGGGCCCAGGATCCTCTCCACGAAGCCGCTGGTGTCCTGTTCCTTGCCCAGCAGCACGCCGAGGAATCCGAGGTCCGCGGCGCAGGCTCCGTCGCCGGTCAGGCCGAGTACCCGCATGGCGCTCAGACAGCGGCGGGCCTCCAGGTGGAAATCGGGCAGCGCGGCCGGCCCCTGGCAGGGTCCGGCCGCGACCACGCTCACGGGTTCGCCGAGTCCTTGGGAGAGGTGTTCGGCGGCGGCGCGTGCGGCCTGGCCGGGCTCGGTGCCGTCGTCCGGGACGAGCATGACGACGTGCTGCTCGTACTCGCAGCACAGACCCTCGCGGCCGAAGAGGTACTGCTGGGCCCCGGCCGTGAGCCTGCCGTCCGCATCCGCGTCGGACTCGGCGACGAGCATCAGGTGCGGCCGGGTCAGATCCACGCCGAGGCGGCGGCCGCGCTCGGCGAACAGCGCGGGGTCGCGGCCCGCACCGTCGAGGAGGTCCGTGAGCAGTTCGCCGCGCACGCGGTTCTCGGTCTCGGCGACGGTGCGGCGCAGCAGCAGGAGCAGCGCGGTGATGGTGCCCGTGCGCTCGAACAGGCGGCGGTCGGGGCCTTCCAGGTCCGGGCGTCCGTGGAAGGCGAGACTGCCGAGGAGTTCCTGTCCGGCCAGGACGGCGCAGTGCCAATGGTCGCCGTGGCGCACGGAACGGCCCTCGGCGCGGGCCCGGGCGACGGCCTGGGACAGGGCGTCGGAGTCGGGTGCGGGGGAGTTTTCCCGACCGCCCGCCCGGGCGAGGACGTCACCCCTCGGGTCGAAGATGGTCAGTCGGCCGCCGAGGAACTCGGCCACCGCCGCGGCCACTTCGGACACCTCCGAGCCGTGCAGCACCAGGTCGGTCAGCCGGTCGTGGGCTTCGGCGGCGCGCTGCATCGCGGCCGCGTGGTCCTGGATGACGGTGTTGGCCTCGGTGAGCTCCGCCGCCGCGGTCCGGGCGTCGTCGAGCGTGCGGGCGGTGTCGATGGCGATGGCGGCGTGCGCGGCGAGCGAACCGAGCAGGGCCACCTCGTCGGGCGAGAAGCTGCGCGGGCCGCGGTCGGCCGCGAAGAGCACGCCGATGACGTTGCGGTTGCCCGCCGGGCCCGAGCCGAGCAGCAGCGGTACGCCGAGGATGGCGACAAGGCCTTCGTCCAGGACCCCGTGGTCGATGGTCTCGGTGTGCTGGAACCGTTCGTCCGTGCGGTAGTCCGGGGACGCGTAAGGGCGCATGGACTGGGCCACGAGGCCGCCGAGGCCCTCACCGAGGTTGAGCCTGAGCTCCTGGAAGGCGACCGAGACCGAGCCGTCGGTGACCCGCATGTAGGTGTCCTGGGCGGCCTCGTCCACCAGGGTCAGGTAGGCGGTGTCCGTGCCGAGGAGTGTTCTGGCCCGGCGGACGATCGAGTGCAGGACGGCGTCGAGATCGCGCAGCGCGGCCAGATCGCTCGCGGTGTCGAACAGCGCGGTCAGTTCGGCCTCGCGACGGCGCTGGCGGCGGAGCACCTTGCGGACCCCGAGAGCGGTCGACACCGCCCTGTCGATCTCCTTGACGTCGCGGTCGTCGATTCCGTCGGCGCGGGCCCGCGCGGCCACCGCCGTGTACTCCTCGGCGGAGGCATCCGTGGCAAGCAGCTCCATCAGGTGACGGAGTGCGGTGGTGGCGGCAGCGGTGGTCTGGGACATGGAGCGAACCTCGGGCAGGGCGGGTGCGCGCGTCGTCGCGCGCACCCGCGGATACGGGGGACACGGGGCACGGTCAGTGGGCGGTCCAGCCCCCGTCCAGCGGCAGCGAGGCGCCGGTGACGAACCCGGCGTTCTCGGAGCAGAGCCACAGCACCGCCGAGCCGACCTCCTCCGGTTCGATGAGGCGCTTGACGGCGCTGCGCTCCAGCATGATCTTCTCCAGTACGTCCGACTCGGCGATGCCGTGCGAGCGGGCCTGGTCGGCGACTTGGGCCTCGACCAAGGGGGTGCGGACGTAGGCGGGACTCACGCAGTTCGACGTGACGCCGTGGGCGGCCCCCTCCAAGGCTGCGACCTTGCTCAGCCCCTCCAGCGCGTGCTTGGCGGCGACGTACGCGCCCTTGAAGGCGGAGGCCCGCAGCCCGTGCACGGAGGAGATGTTCACGACGCGGCCCCACCCTTGCGCGTACATGTGGGGGAGGGTGCGCCGGATGATGCGGAACGGGGCCTCGACCATGATCTTCTGGATGAGGGCGAAGCGGTCGGGCGGGAATGCGTGCAGCGGCGCGACATGCTGGAGCCCGGCGTTGTTGACGACGATGTCCACGTCGGCGGGGAGACCGTCGACGGCCGCCATGTCGGAGAGGTCGGCCACGCGGGCGACGCCGCCGATCTCCTCGGCCACCCGCTCGGCGGCCTCCGCGGCCAGGTCGACGACGTGCACATGGGCCCCGGCGTCGGCGAGGGCGACGGCGCAGGCCCGCCCGATGCCGCTCGCGGCGCCTGTCACCAGGGCGGTTCGCCCCTTGAGGAAGCGGTCTGCGGGAGCGAAGGACGCATCGGGGCCGACGGCGCGGACGGCGTCGCCCTCAGTGGTGCGGGTGCTGTTCATGGCCTTCACGGTAGGCAGCGGGCCCGGGTCCGGACATGGCGTGAGGCGCCATGCCCGACGGCGAACGGGTGGGTGGGGAACACATGGTGAGCGTACGCGGCACGAGGTCACCGCCCGGTGCGGTCCCTCGTCGTGCTCGTGCCCGTGCTCGTGCCCGTGGGGCGACATCCCTGAACTCGCCCGCGTGACGGCCGAGTCGGATAGCAGGGCGGCCGGGGCCGCGCAATCCGTGTGCCGGCGCGGGCCGTACCCGCGCATGTGGTGCCCGCGACCATGGTGGCGGGACGGGGCGGACCTTACGGTTCCGAACCACGCCCGGTGCTTCCGGCGCGGCATCGCACATCACACCGCCGCGTCGGCGACCCCGAGACGCCGGGCGTGCATCGACATCAAGGAGTGTTCCGCATGTCTGTCCCCCCACATCACGCGCGGCCACGAGGACGGTGGGGCCGTCTCACGGCAGGTCTCGTCGCCGTCGCCGCCCTCGCCCTCCCGCTCGTCCTCACCGGTCCCGCGCAGTCCGCGAGCGCCGCGGTCGGCCTCACGCCGGTGTCCGGCTTCGGCTCCAATCCCGGTGCTTTGAAGATGTACGTGTACAAGCCCGCGTCGCTGCCCGCGCACGCGCCCGTGGTCGTCGCGCTGCACGGGTGCACACAGAACGCCCAGACGTACGCCGACCACTCGGGCCTGCCGGACATGGCCGACCGTGACAAGTTCATCCTGGTCCTCGCCGAGACCACCCTGTCGAACAACCTCAACAAGTGCTTCAACTGGTTCCAGTCGACCGACAACCGGCGCGACCAGGGTGAGGCCCTCTCGATCCGGCAGATGGCCGACCACGCCGTCTCGTCCTACGGCGGCGACGCCGAGCGGGTCTTCGTCACCGGCCTGTCCGCGGGCGGTGCCATGACCTCGGTCATGCTGGCCGCCTACCCCGACGTCTTCTCCGCGGGGGCGATCGTCGCGGGCCTGCCCTACAACTGCACGAAGGGCAGCACCCCCTTCCAGTGCATGAGCCCGGGAGTGGATCTGAGCCCGGGCGAGTGGGCCCAGCGGGTGCGTGACGCATACCCGTCGTACGGGGGGCCGTGGCCGCGCACCGCGATCTGGTACGGCGACAAGGACACGACGGTCGTACCGCGCAACGCGACCGAACTGCGCGATCAGTGGACGGAGTTGCACGGGCTCTCCCAGACTCCGACCCGCAGCTCCACCATCGGCCCCAACGCGACCCAGCACGACGAATACGTGGCCTCCGACGGCACGGTGGCCGTCGAGGTCAACAAGGTTCCCGGCATCAACCACGGCACTCCCGTCGACCCCGGGACCGGCCCCGAACAGTGCGGCAGCACCGGCGCCCCGTACTTCCTGGACTCGATCTGCTCCAGCCACTGGATCACGAAGTTCTTCGGACTCGGCGGCTAGCGGCACTCCTCACTCGGCGCTGACCCCGGCGAGCATCGCGACCTCTTCCCCACGGTAGTTCGCGCCGCCGCGGCGTGCCTGGCCCTGTCACCCCCAGGACCGGGGAGGTACTGGCTGGCCCGGCGCCCGGTCGGCAGCATGGCCGACGACCCCCGAGCCGACCCCCGGCACAGCAAGGAGCACCCTCATGTCGACCTATCTGCTGGTACACGGCGCCTGGCACAGCGGACAGTGCTGGGAGCGGGTGATCCCGCTCCTGGCGTCCGCCGGACACCGGGTGTTCGCGCCGTCGCTGACCGGCCACGGCGACAAGGCCCATCTGCTCGGCCCCGATGTGGGGCTCGACACGCACGTCGACGACATCGTCGGGCTGATCGTCGAGGCAGACCTCACCGAGGTGATCCTCGTGGGACACAGCTACGCGGGACTCGTCATCTCCTCCGTCGCCAACCAAGTCCCCGCTCGCATCGGCGAGTTGGTGTACCTCGACGCCATGGTCCCCGAGCACGGCGAAAGCGCGGCCGACGTCCAGCCCGCGACCCGGGCCCTGATCGACCGCGCCGTGCGCTCCGAGAGCGGCTGGCGGGTTCCGCCGCTCCCCGAAATGCCGCCGCCCGCGGGCCTGTTCGGCGTCACCGACCCGGCGGACGTCGCCTGGCTGCGCTCGATGCTTTCCGACCAGTCGGTGCGCTGCCTGCGGCAACCGGTCCGACTGGACGCCCCGGCCGTCGACGCGATCCCGCGGACGCACATCCACTGCGTGGTCGGTGTGCCGGAAGGCATCGTCCGACGGCCGGTCCCCGCGGTGCAGCCCAACGGAACCCCGTCCCAGGTGTGGGAGCTGCGGGCCGGACACGACTGCATGATCACCGCACCGGCGGACCTCGCCGGGCTGCTGCTCAAGCTCGCCTGACAAGAGTCCGACGACGCAACCGGCGCGCATGTCAGGCGGCCGACGAGCCGGAGGGGGGGCGTGCGCGGGCGTGAACGGGAGTGAGGGATGCCATCTTGGCCATGCACGCGACAGGCGGTACGTTCAGTTGGTTATCGACGACGGTACGAAACGGAAGCCGGTGAGAGCCCGGCACGGTCGCGCCACTGTGTGCAAGCGGTCCCCGGAGCGCTTGTGAGTCAGACCCGTTGCCGTCGTCCTGTGCACCACCGAGATGGGACGCGAACTCCCGAGGAGGCCCTGCCATGGCGCAGCACGTCGCCCAGCCGACCGCCACCACCCCTGTCGTACCCGCAAAGCTGCCGTTGAAGGCGATCGCCCCCTGGGCGGTCTTCTTCGGTGTGCTGATGCTCGTCCTGCTGTACTTCGTCGGCGCCGAACAGGGCGCCACCTCCGTGTTCAGCGGCGCGGAGGTCCATGAGTGGGTGCACGACGCCCGCCACCTGCTCGGCTTCCCCTGCCACTGACCAGAGGAACGCCGCGCGCACATGAACTCGACAACCGTAAGAAATCTGCTCGTTCGGGGCATGCTCGCCGGCCTGGCCGCCGGCGTGCTCGCCCTGGTCGTCGCCTACTTCCTCGGCGAGCCGAACGTCGACAGCGCCATCGGCTTCGAGGAGGCCCACGCGGGTCACTCCCACGAGGGCGAGGCCGAACTCGTCTCCCGGAGCCTGCAGTCCACGGCCGGTCTCGCCACCGGCGTCCTCGTCTACGGGGTCGCCTTCGGCGGCATCGCCGCACTCGCCTACTGCTACGCCCTGGGCCGCGTCGGGAACTTCGGCCCGCGCGCCACCGCGCTGCTGCTCTCCGGCTGCGCGCTGCTCGCGGTGTACGTCGTCCCGTTCCTCAAGTACCCGGCCAATCCGCCCGCCGTCGGCAACCCCGACACCATCGGCAAGCGGACCACCCTGTATGTGCTGATGATGGTGCTGAGCGTGCTCCTCGCGGTCGGCGCCACCATCCTGGGCAAGCGGCTCGCCCCCAGGATCGGCACCTGGTACGCCACGGTCGTCTCCCTCGCCGGATTCGCCGTGGTCATCGGGATCGCGTTCGCCATCCTGCCCGTGGTCAACGAGGTGCCGGAGCACTTCCCCGCGGCGCTGCTGTGGCGCTTCAGGCTCTCCGCGCTCGCCACGCAGATCACGCTGTGGGCCGGATTCGGCCTGCTCTTCGGCGAGTTGGCGGAACGACTGCTGCGGCCACGGCCGGTCGCGGCGCCTGGTGAGGTGGTGTCGGCCGGGCGCTGACCCGGTCCGTCGCACCTGGCTCGATCCGTCGTACGCGAGGGTCCCCGGAACCATCCGGGGGCCCTCTCGCGTTGCACAGGAACCACCACGATCAGGCGACGAATCGAGGAGCCGAGTGGCCAGACAACTGCAGCCGCGACACATCACTCTCGGCGGCCGCGACGCGGTGGCCCTGACCCCCGGTGAGTACGAGCAACTGGTCGCGAGCCGACGGCAGATAGGCGGCCAGAGCGCCCGCGTCCGCGTCCTCGCCCAGCAGGCGAAGCGGACCGAACGCCTGGTGCGGGAGCTGGAGTTGCTCATCGGCGACTGCGCGGGGGACACCTGCGGCGCCGAGCCGTCGGCGGACGCCACGTGTGTGCGCTGCGCCGTCGCCGCGGCACTGAGCCGCTACCGGGACGCTCCGGCCCACTGAGTCAACTCCCGTGGGTTCAGGGCGTGTCCAGGGCGTGACCGAGCCGCACGTTCCACCGTCCGGACCTGCCGCTGAACTCCGTGACCGTCAGCGGTGCCACATCGATCCGCCAGAGCGCGGCCGGTGGAGCGCCCGTCGCATGGACCGCCGCGGCGCGCACCACTTCCGGCTCGACGACGGCGACGATCCGTCCGTCGCCGGTCGGCGCGGTGTCGAGCCAGCGCGCGACGCGCGCGCAGAAGGCCGCCACGGACTCCCCGCCGGGCGGCGCGCAGTCCGGATCGGTCAGCCATCGGGCCACCGCCTCCGGCTCCCCGGCGCTCACCTCGTGCAGGGTCCTGCCCCGCCAGCGCCCCATGTCCATGCCGGTCAGCTCCCTGGGCGCGGTCACCGGGCCGAGCCCGAGCGCCTCCGCTGTTCCCCGGCACCGAGGGCTGTCCGAGACGACGATGGCGGAGGCGGCGGGCGCGGACAGGGATCCGGCCGCGGCGCGCGCCGCGGTCAGGCCCCGGTCGTCGAGCGGGGCGCCGTCGTCGAAACGGGCCTCGCGCAGCGACGCGTTCATGGCGGGCGAGACGAACAGGACGCGGCTGGTCACCAGGGGAATCCTTCGGGTACGTGGGGGCGGGCGCGGTCATGCGGGCGGCGGGTTCAGCGGGTGCGGGCATCGACGGGATAGGGGACGTAGGTCCGCCGGTCGGGATCGATGGCGAGCCGCCCACCGGCCGGTGGCCTGGCCCGCTGGGCGCAGTCCCGCCGCTCGCAGATGCGGCAGCCCAGGCCGATGGGGGTCGCCGCCCGTGGCTCGTCGAGGGCGACGCCCTCCGCGTAGACCAGACGGTGCGCATGACGCAGCTCGCAGCCGAGCGCCACGGCGAACTCCGCGCGCGGGGCGTGGTGACCGAAGCCGCCGCGGGTGATGGTCCGCGCCACCCAGAACGAGCGTTTCCCGTCCGGCATTTCGGCGACCTGGGTCAGGATCCGGCCCGGCGCGGAGAACGCCTCGTAGACCGTCCACAGGGGACAGGTGCCGCCGAGCCGGGAGAAGTGGAAGTCGGTCGCCGACTGCCGTTTGGAGATGTTGCCCGCACGGTCCACACGCAGGAACGAGAACGGCACGCCCCGCTGCCCGGTGCGCTGCAGGGTGCTCAGGCGGTGGCAGACGGTCTCGAAGCCGACGCCGAAGCGCGCGGACAGCAACTCGATGTCGTAGCCGACCTGTTCGGCCGTCGAGTGGAAGGACGTGTACGGCATGAGGAGGGCACCGGCGAAGTAGTTCGCGAGCCCGATGCGGGCCAGCGCCGCCGATGCCGGTGACGTCAACTCGGGCGCTGCGGTGGCGAGTCGGTCGAGCAGCGTGCCGTGTTCGAGCAGGCAGAGCTGGGTGGCGAGCTGGAAGGCGCGCTGTCCTTCGCTGAGCCAGGGGGAGAGGAACAGCAGTCCCGCGTCGGGGTCGAAGCGCCGGGCGTCGCCGGAGCCGCCGGGCGCGGCCTGCACGACGCGGATGCCGTGCCGGTCGGTGAGCCGCGCGCCCAACGGCCCGGAGGCACGGCCTGGTTGGAGCTCCAGCGCCTCGGCGAGCCGCTCGGCCTCGGTGTCCAGCGGCTCGAAGTGGTTGTGATGGGCGTAGAAGAAGTCCCGTACCTCGTCGTGCGGTTCACCCGGCGGCAGCAGGGCGGTGCCGCCCGGGTGCGGGGCGGCGAGCGCGGCCGCCTGCTCGGCGGCGTCGCGGTAGCGGCGGTGCAGGGCCACCAGCGCGCGGGCGACCCCGGGGTGATCCCGTGCGGCCTCGCCGATCTCCGTGGCGTCGGGCAGCGGCACGCCGCACGCCTCGTCGGCGAGCGCGGCCCGCAGATCGGTGGCGAGCCGGTCCTCGTCCGCGTCGGAGAAGTACTCCGTGTCCACGCCGAAGACCTCGGCGATCCGGCGCAGCACCGGGCCGGTGAGCGGGCGTTGACCCTGTTCGATCTGGTTGGCGTAGCTGGAGGAGATGTTCAGGGCGCGGGCCATGTCGATCTGGTTCATGCCGTGTTCGCGGCGCAGCCGACGCAGCCGGGCGGGCGCGTAGACCTTCCGTACGGTCTTTCGCTGGGCCATGGCACACCTCGCTCCGCGGGCCGCCCGGTCGGCACGGCGGGGCGGCGGTCCTTGCGAACATAGCATCCGCAGAGTTCGCACATTTCGCAGATTCCCAGCTCAGAGCTGTACGAATTCCACAGCCGCGGACGCTGGCCCGCCCGGCGCCGACGGGGCAGTCTCGCTCTCGTAAGGACCTTCGGGAACCCCCACGAGGAGCGTCGTGATCGAGCACCACGTCCGTGTACACCCCAGCACCGACCGACTGCCGCGCGAGGACCAACTCGCCTGGAAACTCGCCGCCATGGCCACCGCCACCGAAGAACTCGACGCGGACAGCGTCTCCATGGCCGTCAACCGGGTGATCGACAACGCGGCGGTCGCCGTCGCGTCGCTGACCAGGCGCCCGGTCGCGGTCGCCCGCGCCCAGGCCACCGCGCACCGTGCGAGCACGCCCGGCGCCTCGGTCCTCGGATCCCGCACCCGGGTCCCGCCCCAATGGGCCGCCTGGGCCAACGGCACCGCCGTGCGCGAACTCGACTTCCACGACACGTACTTGGCGGCCGACTACTCCCACCCCGGCGACAACATCCCGCCGCTGCTCGCCGTCGCCCAGCACACCGGCCGCACGGGCGGCGACCTGCTGCGCGGCGTCGTCGCCGCGTACGAGATCCAGGTGGCCCTGGTCAAGGGCATCTGCCTGCACGAGCACCGCATCGACCACGTCGCCCACCTCGGCGCGGCCACCGCGGGCGGCCTGGGCGCCCTGCTGCGGCTGCCCGTCGAGACCGTGTACCAGGCCGTCCAGCAGGCCGTGCACACCACGACCGCGACCCGGCAGTCCCGCAAGGGCGAGATCTCCAGCTGGAAGGCGTACGCCCCCGCGTTCGCCACGAAGGCCGCCGTCGAGGCCGTCGACCGGGCCATGCGCGGCGAGACGTCCCCGTCCCCGATCTACGAGGGCGAGGACGGCTTCCTCGCCCGGCTGCTCGACGGACCGGAGTCCGACTACACCGTCCCGCTCCCCGGGCCCGGGGAGCCGCGCCGCGCGATCCTCGACACCTACACCAAGGAACACTCCGCCGAATACCAGGCGCAGGCCGTCATCGACCTGGCGCGGCGCCTGCGCGACAAGGCGGGACCGCTGGACCGGGTGCGGTCGATCGTGCTGCACACCAGCCACCACACGCACCACGTGATCGGCTCGGGCGCCAACGACCCGCAGAAGTACGACCCCACGGCCAGCCGCGAGACCCTCGACCACTCGGTCCCGTACATCTTCGCGGTCGCCCTGGAGGACGGGACGTGGCACCACGAACGCTCCTACGCACCCGAGCGCGCCCGCCGCCCCGGGACCGTCGCACTGTGGCGGAAGATCAGCACGGTCGAGGACCCGGAGTGGACCCGCCGCTACCACGACCCGGACCCCGGCCGCCGTGCCTTCGGCGGACGGGCGGTCCTCACCCTCGACGACGGGACGGTGATCGAGGACGAACTCGCCGTCGCCGACGCCCACCCGGCCGGCGCCCGGCCCTTCGACCGCCCCGCCTATACGGCCAAGTTCCGCACCCTCGCCGAAGGGATCGTCGCCCCCGCGGCACAGGACCGCTTCCTGGCCGCCGCCGAACGCCTGGGCGAGCCGGGCGCCGAAGACCTGGACGGACTGTTCCCCGCCGTGGACACCGACGCGATCGCCGCATACGACGCGCGGCTCCCGAAAGGTCTCTTCTGATGCTGCTCCACACCCGCACGACACCCGCGGAGCGCCGCAGGGCCTTCCGCGAACAGCTCGCCACCGGGCGCCTGTTGCGCATGCCCGGCGCGCTCAACCCGCTCTCCGCGCGCCTCATCCAGGACACCGGCTTCGACGCCGTCTACCTCTCCGGCGCGGTGCTCGCCGCCGACCTCGGCCTGCCCGACATCGGACTGACCACCGCGTCCGAGATCGCGGCCCGCGCCCAGCAGACGACACGCGTCACCGATCTGCCCGTGCTCATCGACGCCGACACCGGCTTCGGCGAGCCCATGAACGCGGCCCGCACCGTCCAGCTCCTGGAGGACGCGGGCCTGGCGGGGCTGCACCTGGAGGACCAGGTCAACCCCAAGCGCTGCGGGCACCTCGACGGCAAGACCGTCGTACCCCGCGAGGAGATGGTGCGCCGCGTCAGGGGCGCGGTCGACGCCCGGCGCGACCCGGACTTCCTGCTCATGGCCCGCACCGACGCCCGCTCCGTGGAGGGACTGCCCGCCGCGATCGAACGGGCCAAGGCCTACGTCGACGCGGGCGCCGACGCGATCTTCCCCGAGGCGCTCGCCGACGCGTCCGAGTACGCGGCGTTCCGCAAGGCCGTGGACGTGCCGCTCCTCGCGAACCTGACCGAGTTCGGCAAGACACCCCTGCTCGACACCCGGGCCCTCGCGGACCTCGGCTACAACATCGCCCTCTACCCGGTCACCCTGCTGCGCCTCGCCATGGGCGCCGTCGAGGACGGCCTGCGCACGATCGCCGCCGACGGCACCCAGGAAGCGCTGCTGCCCCGCATGCAGACGCGCTCCCGCCTGTACGAACTCCTCGGCTACGAGGAGTACGCGGCCTTCGACTCGGCCGTCTACGACTTCACGCTCCCGCCCGGCACCTGACGCACCGGAGGCATCCGCCCATGTCCACCACCGCACCCGGCATCCACCGCGGCCTCGCCGGTGTCGTCGTCGACACCACCGAGATCTCCACCGTCATCCAGGACACCAACTCCCTCACCTACCGCGGCTATCCGGTCCAGGACCTCGCCGCCCGCCGCTCCTTCGAGGAGGTCGCCCACCTCCTCTGGTACGGCGAGCTGCCCGACGCCGGACAACTGCGGGAGTTCCAGGCCCGCGAGCGCGCCCTGCGCCCCCTGGACCGCACCACCTCCGAGCTGCTCGCCCGGCTGCCCGAGACATGCCACCCCATGGACGTACTGCGCACCGCGGTGAGCTTCTTCGGCGCCGAGGACCCCACCGAGGACGACGGCAGCCTCGCCGCCCACCGGACCAAGTCCCTGACCCTGCTGGCGAGGCTGCCCACCGTGGTCGCCGCCGACCAGCGCCGCCGGCGCGGCCTCGCGCCCATCGCGCCCGACCCCGCCCTGGGGTACGCGGAGAACTTCTTCCACATGTGCTTCGGCGCCGTGCCGGACCCGGACGTCGTCCACTGCTTCGAGGTCCCCCTCGTCCTGTACGCCGAACACAGCTTCAACGCCTCCACGTTCACCGCCCGCGTGGTCACCTCCACCCTCTCCGACCTCTACAGCGCGGTCACCGCCGCGATCGGCGCCCTCAAGGGGCCGCTGCACGGCGGTGCCAACGAGGCCGTGATGCACATGCTCAACGAGATCGGCGAGCCGCGGAACGCGGAACGGTGGCTGCGGGACGCCCTCGCCGCACGGCGGAAGATCATGGGCTTCGGCCACCGCGTCTACCAGCACGGCGACTCCCGCGTCCCGATCATGCAGGAGGCCCTTGACCGGCTCGTCGCCCGCGCCGCCGACCCGGAGGCCACCCGCATGGCCACCCTGCACGCCGCACTGCGGCAGGCCATGCTCACCACGAAGGGCATCCACCCGAACCTGGACTATCCGGCGGGCCTGGCCTACCACTTGATGGGTTTCGACATCCCGGTCTTCACACCGATCTTCGTGATGAGCCGCATCACCGGCTGGACCGCGCACATCACCGAGCAGCTCGCCCACAACGCCCTGATCCGACCCCTCGCTTCGTACGACGGCCCCGGCCAACGACCGGTGCCGACGGAGCCCTAGGGGGTGTCTTTCCGATCATCGGATCGTTGGGTTCGGTGTGAGGGATGC
>NZ_JBHYJI010000035.1:0-95818 GCF_042740435.1 Streptomyces sp. NPDC059002
GACGCTTCCTTTGTACTCACCCTCTCGGGCTTTCCTCCGGGCGCTTCCCTTCGGTGTTTCTTTTGTTCTTGCGTTTCCGACTCTATCAGACTCTTTCGTGTCCGATTTCCTCGGTGCCTTTCCGGTTCCCGCGCCAGCCTCTCGGCTTTCGCGTTTCCCTTTCCGGCGGTTCCGACTCTATCAGATCCTTTCGGGCCCGATTCCCAGTCGAAGTGGGGTTGTCTTCCCGGCTGTTGGGCCGTTCCGACGAGTGAGACTTTAGCGGAATCCTGGCTCCCGACCTAATCGGGGGCGTTCTCTCGAACGCCGATTCCTCATTTCGCAAATACGCATGAAAACGAGCCGAAGGCGCACCCGAGAAGGGAACACGACGTCGATCGCTGAAATGGTTCTTGCGGAATGGCTGCCCGGGGACCGACCAAGTGGTCGACGCTCACGTCGGGCAACTCGGAGAACACTACGTACCTGCCCCAGGAGTGTCAACTCCAGGACGGAGTGGCCACCGGAGGACTACCCTGGGCCGCATGACAACGCATGCGTGCACCCAGCTGTGGTGGGCCGCCTGACGGCGGCCGGACCTACGCATGCACTCAACGGCCGCCGCTTCGGCGGCCGTTCGCGTTTCTCCCCCTGGAGGACCTGGATCCCGGCCGTCGGACCGGCGGTCCCGACCAGGAGGCGGAGAGATGAAGAGGATCTTCAGCGGGATCAAGCCGACGGGGCACCTGACCCTGGGGAACTACCTGGGAGCCGTCCGGCGGTGGGTGGAGATCGACCAGCACCGGGCCGACGCGCTGTTCAGCGTGGTCGACCTGCACGCGCTGACCGTGGAGCACGATCCGGGGCGGGTGCGCAGGCTCAGTCGGCAGGCCGCGACGCTGATGCTCGCGTCGGGGCTCGATCCCGACCTGGCCACCGTCTTCGTACAGAGTCATGTGGACGAGCACGCCCGGCTGTCGTATCTGCTGGAGTGCGTCGCCACGGACGGCGAGATGCGCCGGATGATCCAGTACAAGGAGAAGTCGGCGCAGGAGCGTGAGCGCGGCGGGAGTGTGCGGCTGTCCCTGCTGACCTATCCCGTGCTGATGGCGGCGGACATCCTGGCGTACGGCGCCGACGAGGTGCCGGTCGGTGAGGACCAGACGCAGCATGTCGAGCTGACGCGGGACCTGGCGGTGCGGTTCAACCAGCGCTACGGACAGACGTTCGTCGTGCCGCGGGCCACGCCGCCCGAGGTCGCGGCGCGGGTCATGGATCTGCAGGACCCGACGTCGAAGATGGGCAAATCCCACGACTCCGTCGCGGGGATCGTCTATCTGCTGGACGAGCCGGACGTGGTGCGGAAGAAGATCCTGCGGGCCGTCACGGACAGCGGCACCGAGGTGGCGTACGACCGCGGGGCCAAGCCGGGCGTCACGAATCTGCTGGAGATCCTCGCCGCTTGCGAAGGCGGGGATCCCGAGGCCTTGAGCGGTGCGTACGCGTCGTACGGCGCACTGAAGAAGGACACTGCGGAGGCCGTGGTGGAGTTGCTCAGGCCCGTGCAGGAGCGGCACAAGGAGCTGGTCGCTGATCCCTCGTATGTGGAAGGGGTGCTGCGTCGGGGGGCCGAGCGGGCCAGAGGGATGGCCCGGCCGACGGTGGACCGTGCCTATCGGGCGGTCGGGCTGCTGCCGCCGGTGAACGAGGCGCGGTAGGCGCGTGGGCTGGTGGCGAGGCGTGATGCGAAGTGCTGGCGCATCGTGACCTCGCTGCCGAAGCCCGCGCGGCGGGCCACCTCCGGCATGGGCAGGTCGGTGCGTTCGAGGAGTTTCTGCGCGGCGGCGATGCGCTGGTCGAGGAGCCAGCGGAGCGGGGTCGTGCCGGTGGCGGCCGTGAAGTGGCGGGCGAAGGAGCGGGCGGACATGCCCGCGCGGGTGGCCAGGCCGGTGACGGTGAGTGGTTCGTGGAGGTGACGGAGGGCGTATTCGCGTACGGAGGCGAGGGCGTCGGCGTCGCGGTCGGCGCGCGGGGTGGGGTGCTCGATGAACTGGGCCTGCGTGCCGGTGCGGAAGGGCGCGGTGACCATCGAGCGGGCGATGGTCGCGGCGGCCTCCGAGCCGTGGGCGGTGCGGACCAGGTGCAGGCACAGGTCGATGCCGGCTGCGGTGCCCGCCGCGGTCCAGATGTTGTCGTCCTCGATGAAGAGGGCGTCGGGTTCGACGGTGACGCGGGGGTGGTGGGTGCGGAGCAGGTCGACGAGGTTCCAGTGGGTGATCGCGCGGCGGCCGTCGAGGAGACCCGCCTGGGCCAGGGCGAAGGCGCCGCCGCAGAGTGCCGCGATGGTGGTGCCGCGGGCGTGGGCCCTGCGCAGGGCTTCGAGTACGGGTGCGGGGGCGGGCGTCAGATGGTCGTCCAGGCCGGGGACGACGATCAGGTCGGTGCCGGACAGCCGGTTCAGCCAGGCCAGGCCGCGGTCGGGGGTGAGGGTGAGGCCGCCCCTGATCGGTACGGGTGCGGTGTCGGCGGCGACGCGGCGGAGGTCGAAGGAGGGTGCACCCCGGTCGGTGCGGTCGGTGCCCCAGACCTCCGTGATGACGGAGACGTCGAAGGCGCGGATGCCGGGGAAGGCGAGGAGCGCGATGCGTTGGGGGGTGTCGACGGGTGCGGTGGATGCGGGCGCGGTGGATGCGGGCGCGGGGCTGCTGGGCACCGTGGCAGTAAACCATCGATCGCTGGCTTTCGGACCCCTGGGGCGGGGGCCGTCGGGGCGGCAGCATCGTGGGCATGGAGATCGCAGAGAACGCAGCACTGGTCGTGGTGGACGTACAGAAAGGGTTCGACGAGGAGGAGTTCTGGGGGCCGCGGAACAACCCGGAGGCCGACGACAACATCGCCTCACTGATCGACGCGTGGCAGGCGACGGGGCGGCCGGTCGTGTTCGTGCGGCACGACTCGCCGAAGCCGGGGTCGCCGCTGCGGCCCGGGTACGAGGGCAACGACTTCAAGGAGTACGTCGAGCGGCGGCGCGGGAAGGGGGCGGGGCCCGAGCTGCTCCTCACCAAGACCGTGAACTCGGCGTTCTACGGGACGCCGGACCTGGACGCGTGGCTGAAGGCCTCGGGGATCTCGCAGTTCGTGGTGGCCGGGATCCAGACGAACATGTGCGCGGAGACGACGGCTCGGATGGGCGGGAACCTGGGGTACGAGGTGGTGTTCGCGCTCGATGCCACGCACACGTTCGACCTGGTGGGGCCGTTCGGCTGGCGCCTCGCCGCGGAGGAGCTGGCGCGGGCCTCCGCGGTGTCCCTGCACGGGGGCGGGTTCGCGAAGGTGCTGTCCACGGCGGACGTGCTGGCCGGGGTCGGCCGCTAGAGCCTCTCGGGGGTCACGCGTTGTTGCCCGAGGCCAGTTCCTTGCTTCGGTCGCGGGCGGCTTCCAGGGCCGCGATGAGGGCCGCGCGTACTCCGTGGTTCTCGAGTTCGCGGATGGCGTTGATCGTCGTACCCGCGGGGGAGGTGACGTTCTCGCGGAGCTTCACCGGGTGTTCGCCGCTGTCACGGAGCATGACGGAGGCGCCGATCGCCGCCTGGACGATCAGGTCGTGGGCCTTGTCGCGCGGGAGGCCGAGGAGGATGCCCGCGTCGGTCATGGCCTCGACCAGGAAGTAGAAGTAGGCGGGGCCCGAGCCGGACAGCGCCGTGCAGGCGTCCTGCTGGGTCTCGGGAACGCGGAGCGTCTTTCCGACGGCGCCGAAGATGTCCTCCGCGTGGGTCAGCGCCTCGGCGGTCGCGTGGCTGCCCGCGGAGATGACGGACATGCCCTCGTCGACGAGGACGGGAGTGTTCGGCATGACGCGGACGACCGGGGTGTTCTCGGCCAGGCGCTCCTCGATGAAGGACGTGGTGATGCCCGCGGCGGCGCTGATGACGAGGCGGTCGGCGGTGACGTGCGGGGCGAGCTCGTCGAGGAGCCTGGCCATGTCCTGCGGCTTGCAGGCGAGGATCAGGGTGTCGGCCTGCTTGGCGGCCTCGGCGTTGCTCACGGGGGTGACGCCGTAGCGGTTGCGGAGCTCGTCGGCGCGTTCCTGGCGGCGGGTGGTGACCAGGAGGTCGCCGGGCGCCCAGCCGCCGCGGATCATGCCGCTGAGCAGGGCTTCGCCGATCTTGCCGGTGCCGAGTACGGCGACTTTCTGGCTCGTGGTGCGGCTCATGAGCGGTGGCCTCCGGGGTTGCGTCGTCCGGCGGCCATCCTCGCATTGGCGTGGGCGGAGGGGCGGCGGGCGTCCGGCTGACGGACGGGCGGCGGCCGGGTCAGGCCGTGCGGCGGCGCAGGGTGGCCGCGCCGAGGCCGAGGACCAGGACGGCGCAGGCGGCGACGATGACGGCGTCGCGCACGAAGTCGCCGGTGACGTCGGGGTGGTGGAGGACCTCGTTCATGCCGTCGACGGCGTACGACATGGGAAGGACGTCGGAGATCCACTCCAGGACCGGCTGCATGCTGGAGCGCGGGGCGAACAGGCCGCAGAGCAGGAGCTGGGGGAAGATCACCGCCGGCATGAACTGGACGGCCTGGAACTCGGAGGCGGCGAAGGCCGACACGAACAGGCCGAGCGCGGTGCCGAGGAGGGCGTCGAGCAGGGCGACCAGGAGCAGCAGCCAGGCGGAGCCCGTGACGTCGAGGCCGAGGACCCACAGGGCGAGGCCGGTGGCGAGGGCGGACTGGACGACGGCGAGGGCGCCGAAGGCGAGGGCGTAGCCGGCGATGAGGTCGCCCTTGGCGAGGGGCATGGCGAGGAGGCGTTCGAGGGTGCCCGAGGTGCGTTCGCGGAGGGTGGCGATCGAGGTCACCAGGAACATCGTGATGAGCGGGAAGATGCCGAGCAGCGAGGCGCCGATCGAGTCGAAGGTCTGCGGGCTGCCGTCGAAGACGTAGCGCAGGAGCAGCAGCATCACGCAGGGGACCAGGATCATCAGCGCGATGGAGCGCGGGTCGTGGCGGAGCTGGCGCAGGACGCGGGCGGCGGTGGCGAAGGTGCGGTAGGTGTTCATGGGGGCTCCCGTTCAGCGGGGTTGCTGGTTCGCCGCGTCCACCAGGTGGAGGAAGGCCGCTTCGACCGTGTCGGAGTGCGTACGGGCGCGGAGCGCGTCGGGGGTGTCGTCGGCGAGGATCTCGCCCTCGCGCATCAGGAGGAGGCGGTGGCAGCGTTCCGCTTCGTCCATGACGTGGGAGGAGACGAGGATCGCGGCGCCCCGGTCGGCGGCGATGGCGTGGAAGAGGTTCCACAGGTCGCGGCGGAGCACGGGGTCGAGGCCGACGGTCGGTTCGTCGAGCACGAGGAGTTCGGGGGCTCCGATGAGGGCCACGGCGAGGGAGACGCGGCTGCGCTGGCCGCCGGAGAGGTTGCCGGCGAGCGAGTCGGCGTGCGAGGCGAGGTCGACGTCGTCGAGGACGCGGTCGACGGTGCGGCGGCGTTCGGCGGCGGGGCCCCGGCCCGGGGCGAGTACGGCCGCGAAGTAGTCCAGGTTCTGGCGGACGGTCAGGTCGTCGTAGACGGACGGGTCCTGGGTGACGTAGCCGATGCGGGAGCGCAGGGCGGGGGCGCCTGCCGGGCGGCCGAGGACCTCCAGCTCGCCCGTGACCTTGGCCTGGGTCCCGACGACCGACCGCATGAGCGTGGACTTGCCGCAGCCGGACGGGCCGAGGAGCCCGGTGATCTGTCCTCGGGGGACGGCGAAGTCGAGACCCCGCAGGACGGTGCGGGGGCCTCGGACGACGGTCAGTCCCCTGGCCAGGATGGCGGGGGCGTCAGGCCCTGCCGCCTCAGGCGCGGCAGCCTCAGGCCCCGCCGCCTCAGGCCCTGCCGCCTCAGGCGCGGCAGCCTCAGGCCCCGCCGCCTCAGGCCCCGCCGCCTCAGGCGCGGCAGTCCCCGGCCCCGCCCCCGAAGCCTCCGGACTCTGATTATTCATCATGTGATGAATAATCCTCCGGGAGCCGGACCCCGTCAAGGCGCCGCGCACTCAGGGGGCGTGCGGGCGGCGGGGACGTCGGGGCGCACCCCCAACGCTTCCGGGTTCACGCAGGCGTAACTCCGGAGCGCCGCGGCGGGCAACTCCCTTACGTGACAATGGGTTTCAGTGTCACGGGCCTCCCCCGCCCCGGCACCCCGCCCCACGCATCTCCCGTACGCGCTCGGCCACTCACCGGCCGCGCGCCCCGCACCGGAGGTGCCTCCTTGTCCCCCTCATTCCTGTTCCCCCCGCCCCTCCCCGGCCCTCGAAACCGCCGGGTCCGTCTCTCCCGCGCCGACCTCACCGCCTCGCTCGTCGTCTTCCTCGTCGCCCTCCCCCTCTGCGTGGGGGTCGCCGTCGCGTCCGGTGTGCCCGCCGGGCTCGGCGTCGTGACCGGCATCGTCGGCGGGCTCGTCGCCGGTGCGCTGCCGGGCAGCAGCCTCCAGGTCAGCGGGCCCGCCGCCGGTCTGACGGTGCTCGTCTACGAGGCCGTGCACGCCTATGGGCTCCGCACGCTCGGTGTGCTCGTGCTCGCCGCCGGGCTGCTGCAGATCGGGGTGGGGGCGCTGCGGCTCGGGCGGTGGTTCCGGGCCGTCTCCGCCGCCGTGGTGCAGGGCATGCTCGCGGGGATCGGGCTCGTACTGATCACCGGACAGCTGTACGTGCTGGGGGATCTCGCCGCGCCGGCCGGTGCGGGCGGGAAGATCGCCGGGTTCGGGGGGCTCGCGGGCGCCGCGGAGCCCGCCGCGCTCGCCCTGGGCGCGGGCACGGTCCTGGTGCTCGTCCTGTGGCCGCGCTGGCACAGGGCCGCCCGGATCCTGCCCGCGCCGCTGGTCGCGGTCGCGCTCGCCGCCGCCGTCACGGCGCTGCTGCGGCTGCCCGTGCACAGGATCGAGGTGCGGGGGCTGCTCGATGCCGTACGGCCGCCGGGCGGTGGCGAGTTGGCGCGGCTCACGGAAGTGGGTGTGCTCGGGACCGTGCTCGCGTTCGCGCTGATCGCGTCCGCCGAGTCGCTGTTCAGCGCGGCGGCGGTGGACCGGCTGCATCAGGGGCCGCGTACGCACTACGACAAGGAGCTGATCGCGCAAGGCGCGGGCAACGCCGTCTGCGGGATGCTCGGCGCGCTGCCGATGACCGCCGTGATCGTACGCAGCGCCGCGAACGTGCGGGCCGGGGCGCGGACCAAGGCGTCCCGCGTCCTGCACGGTGTGTGGCTGCTGCTGTTCGCGGCCGCGCTGCCCGCCGCGCTCGGGCTCATTCCGGTGGCGGCGCTCGCCGGGCTGCTCGTGCACGCGGGGTGCAAGCTCATTCCCGTACGGGAGTTGGGGCCGCTGTGGCGGGAGCATCGCGGTGAGGCGGTGGTGCTCGGGGTGACGGCCGTGTCGATCGTGGCGACGGACCTGTTCCAGGGGGTGCTGGTCGGGCTCGCGATCGCGGTCGGCAAGACGGCGTGGGACATCAGCCATGTGCATGTGGAGACCGAGGACCGGGGCGCGGCGGGGCTGACGGTCCGGGTGATCGGCCATGCCACGTTCCTGCGGCTGCCGAAGCTGCTCGACGCGCTGGAGGCACTGCCGGCCGACCGGCCCGTACGGCTCGATCTCGAAGGGCTACGGCATGTCGACCTCGCCTGCGCCACCGCGCTGGAGAGCTGGTCGGCGCGCCGGGGGCGGCCTGCCCAGGAGACGGTTCAGTCCGACGAGGGCCGGATCGCGACCAGCAGGTCCACCACGTAGCGCTCCTCGACCGTCGCGTCCGGGAAGACCTTGAGCAGTTCGGCCCGCTCGTCGGCGAGGAAGGCCGCCGTGCGCTCCGCTTCGATGACCAGGAACGCCGAGTGCGTGCCGAGGTTGGCGAGGTGGGTGTCGAGGGGGACGCGGCGGCTCCAGCGCAGCCGGTCGCGGTGGAAGTCCAGCGCCGTCGTGAGCTCGCTGGTGCTGGTTCTGGTGCGGTCGGCGGTGTGCCGTGCGTCGTCGACCGCGCCGAGGCAGCGGGCGATCCGCTCGCTCTGCTCGTCGAGCCACGGGGTCTCGGGGTCCGTGATGTTCCACCACAGGGCGAGGGCGCCGCCGGGGCGCAGTACGCGCAGGACCTCGGGGACGGAACGTTCCTGGTCCGTCCAGTGCCAGGCCTGGGCGTACGTGATGAGGTCGGCGTAACCGTCCGCGAGCGGCAGCGCGTTGCCGTCGCCGCGTACGACGGGGACGCGGGGCAGCGTGCGGCGGAACTGTTCCGCCATGCCCGCGCCCGGCTCGACCGCGACGACGTGCGCGCCCCGCTCGGCGAGCAGGGCGGTGGCGATGCCGGTGCCCGCGCCGACGTCCACCACGCGCGCACCCGCGAGGGGCCGGCCCGCCAGGCGCTCGACGGAGTCGAGGAGGGCGGGCGGATAGGAGGGGCGGTTCGCCGCGTACTGGGCGGCCGCCGCGTTGAAGGAGTGGGCGCGGAGGGCGGACGAGGGGGCGGACGTCATGCCCCCATCCTCACGCCGGACCGACCACCTGATCCAGCCCTCCGCGAGCACGCGAGGGCCCGCCGGCGCCTCGATCCATCAGCCCCGCGCCCCTCAGCCCTTCCGCTTCTTCCGCGACGGATTGCCCGTCCGGCGGGACGTGCGCTTCTCGTACTGCTCGCGTGCCGTGTCGTACTCCTGGCGGTGCAGCCCCTCGCCGGGGGCCTCCGTCAGGGAGCGGAAGAAGTAGGCGAGGAGGGTGCCGATGAAGCCGATGGTCATCAGGCCGCGCATGGAGGCCACGGATGCGGGGTCGTGGCGTCGGGTGAAGCCCTCCCAGGTGCGGCGGAAGGCGATGGCGCTGCAGATCGCGAACATCACGACGACCAGGAGGTTCACGAACGTGCCCACGTCCGCGATGGCAAGGCCCTCGTACGCGAAGCGCAGGACGAAGCAGCCCGCGGCCGCGAGGGCCAGGGAGCCGACGGCCGCGCCGACGCGGCGGGCGCCGTACCCGCTGTCGTGGGCGACCCAGGTCGTCCCGAAGAAGCGGATGGGCTCGGGCTGCGGACCGGGGGTGGTGCCGGTGGCGCCAGAGGTACCAGTGGGGCCTGGGGTGCCGGGTTCTTCGCTCACCGTTTGATTATCGCCCGGTGGGCGCGGGTCCGGCCGAGGGCGGCGCGAGGCACGGCGCGCCCTATTCGTCCCCCGCCTTGCCAGTGCGTACGGGACGGCCGCTAGTTTGGGTGGCGCAAAGGCGTGGCCGGGAACAGCGGGGGGAGGTCGGTGCGGGTGTCGCTTCGTGGAGGGGACCCGGAGGAGATCGGTGGCTATCCGCTCGAGGCCCGGCTCGGGTCGGGCGGAATGGGCACGGTCTTTCTCGCGCGTACGGCTTCGGGGCGCCCCGTCGCGATCAAGCTGATCCACCAGCAGTTCGCGGACGACGAGGAGTTCCGGATCCGCTTCCGGCAGGAGGTGGCCGCGGCCCGCCGGGTCAGCGGCGCGTTCACCGCCGCGGTGATCGACGCCGATCCGGAGGCCGAGCACCCGTGGATGGCCACCACGTTCATCGAGGGCCACACGCTCGCCCAGCGCATCGCGAAGCAGGGCCCCATCGGCGGCGCCGAGCTGCGCACGCTGGCCATCGGCCTGACCGAGGCGCTGCGGGACATCCACCGCGCCGGGGTGGTGCACCGTGACCTCAAGCCGTCGAACGTCGTGCTCTCCCCCGAGGGCCCGCGCGTCATCGACTTCGGCATCTCGCGCGCGGCGGACCAGCAGACCCTGACGATGACGGGGCGGGTGATCGGCACGCCGCCCTTCATGTCGCCGGAGCAGCTGCAGGCGCCGCGCGGCGTCGGACCGCGCTCCGACGTCTTCTCACTGGGCACGCTGCTCGTGTACGCGGCGACGGGGCAGGGCCCCTTCGACGCGGACAGCCCCTATATGACGGCGTATCAAGTGGTGCACGAGGCACCCTCGTTGGGCGCCGTCCCGACGGCCCTGCGCGCGGCGGTCGAGCCGTGCCTCGCCAAGGACCCGGCGGACCGTCCCTCCGCGGACGAACTCCTCGTACGGCTGCGGGACTTGCCGTCCGACCTCGGCGGGCCCGCGGGGAACGGCGCCGGCTGCCCCACCCGCGAGACGGACACGCAGCACCATCTGTCGGCGGACGACACCACCCCTCCGCCGAGCGCCCCGGCCCTGCCCGGGGCCGACGAGGAGTCCGGGGAGCCCCGCACCGGCACCCTCATGGGCCGTCGGCTGCGCCGCCGTTGGCGCCCGGTGCTCGCGGCCGCGGTCGCCGTGGTCGCGATCGCGGGCGGGGTCACGCTGGTCGGCACCGACTCCTCCGAAGGGCCGGACGACACGGGCGGCAAGGGCGGCAACGTCGCGGCGACCGGCGCGCCTCTGCCCCACGGGTTCGCGCCGTGGAAGAAGACGGTCCTCGGCGGCCGCGCCGACATCCCGGACGAGCTGCGCTGTGTGGCCGACGGCGACGCGGTGTTCTGCGGGGGCGGCGGGGTCGTGGCGGCCAGGCTGCGCGCGTCCGACGGCTCCCGCGTCTGGACGGAGAAGAGCCCGGGCGTGCCGGTCCAGGGCATGCACCTGGTGGGTGCCACCGACGACACGGTGCTCGGCTACCGCTTCGCGGCCGAGGACGCGCCGGGCGACCCGGACACCGAGGTGGTCGCCATCGACGCGGACAAGGGCAAGGAGCTGTGGTCGGTGCCGTCGGGCGCCCAGTCGACGGCCGTGACCGGACGTACGCAGGACGCCGTGGTCGTCGGCTCGACAGTCGTGACGGTCGACGCGTCCAACACCCGCTTCGAGGCGCGGCGCGCGCACAGCGGCACGGTCGCCTGGAAGCAGCCGTTCCCCGCGGGCACGCAGTGCGCCCCCGTCCCCTCCGGCACCCGCCTCTACGCGATGTGCGCGCCGGACACCGAGGTGTCGGCCGGCGAGGTGCGCCACCCCACCCTGCACGTCGTCGACCTCGCGTCCGGCTCGCTCGGCAGGGCCATCGCCCTCAAGGGCCCGGCCCAGCCGGTCGGCACCGCCGGCGACAGCCTCGTACTCCTGCACCGGAACGAGCGGCGGCTGGAGTCCATCGGCTACGACGGGGTGATGCGGGTGGACGGGGACGCGCGCAAGGTCGCGTACTCCCGGCTGCCGAAGACGTACGCGGGGACGCCGGGGATGGCGGACGGCACCGTCTTCGTGAGCGGGCAGACCGGACTCGTCACGGCCCTCGACCCGGCGACCGGCCGGAAGAAGTGGTCCCGGCAGACCGGCGTCGAGGGCGCTTCCGGGCCGGTGGCCGGGGACGGGGCGCTGTACTTCAGCTCGGCCAGCGGCCGGGTCGTCGCGCTCTCCTCGCGCAGGGGCGAGCCGCTGTGGACGACGGACCCGCGGGCGGACGGCCTGTCGGGCGAGACGAACGCCAGCGCCCGGGTGACCGTCGCGGGGCGGATGGTGGTCGTGACGGCCGCCAAGAACACGGTGTTCACCTTCGACGCGACGAAGCCGCGGAAGTCCGGCTGAGGCTGACGGGCCCCACCGGCCCCTCAGCAGCGCGGCGCCACGTAGCCGTTGCTGCCCGTGCGGACGTAGGTGTCCGAGACGTAGCGGCCGCTGCCGATGCGGTCCCATATTTTTGATGTGCCGGTCGGGCCGGTGACCGTCTCGCCGGACTTCTGGCAGGAGATGGAGACGCGGGAGCCCGCGCGGAGGCGGCCCACCTTGGCGTACGACGTGCCGGGGCCCGAGCGGACGTTGACGTCCGCGACGATCGGGTAGGTCCTTGCGGCCATCGCCTCGACGGTCACACCGGTCTCGCCCGACTCGTCGATCGCGTCCGGCGCCATGACGTTCTCGCTCACAGTGCTCTCCCCCCGTAACGGGCGACGCGGGCCGCCCTTGGCATGTTCCTCACACCAAGGACGCACCCGCGCCGCACAAAGGTTCCCGGGCCCGGCCCGGAACCGGGGTTCAGCCGAGCTTCGAGACGTCCCGGACCGCGCCCTTGTCGGCGCTCGTCGCCATCGCCGCGTACGCGCGCAGGGCGGCGGAGACCTTGCGCTCGCGTGCCTTGGGCTCGTACACGCCGCCGAGGGCCTCGCGGCGCGCGGCCAGCTCCGCCTCCGGCACGAGGAGTTCGATCGAGCGGTTCGGGATGTCGATGCGGATCCGGTCGCCGTCCTCGACGAGGGCGATCGTGCCGCCGGACGCCGCCTCGGGCGATGCGTGGCCGATCGACAGACCCGACGTACCGCCGGAGAAGCGGCCGTCGGTGACCAGGGCGCAGGACTTGCCGAGGCCGCGGCCCTTGAGGAAGGAGGTCGGGTAGAGCATCTCCTGCATGCCGGGGCCGCCCTTGGGGCCTTCGTAGCGGATGACGACCACGTCGCCGTCCTGCACACCCTTGTTGAGGATCTTCTCGACGGCCTCTTCCTGCGAGTCGCAGACGACCGCGGGGCCCTCGAACGTCCAGATCGACTCGTCGACGCCCGCGGTCTTCACGACGCAGCCGTCGACGGCGATGTTGCCCTTGAGGACGCCGAGGCCGCCGTCCTTGGAGTAGGCGTGCGCGACGTCGCGGATGCAGCCGTTCGCGGCGTCCGTGTCGAGGGTGTCCCAGCGCTCGGACTGCGAGAAGGCCTCGGCGGAGCGCCGGCAGCCGGGCGCCGCGTGCCACAGGTCGAGGGCCTCGTCCGACGCGGAGCCGGAGCGGATGTCCCAGGTGTCCAGCCACTCCTTGATGGAGGGCGAGTGGACGGTGTGCACGTCCTCGTTGAGCAGCCCGCCGCGGTACAGCTCGCCGAGGAGCGCGGGGATGCCGCCCGCGCGGTGCACGTCCTCCATGTAGTACGTCGTGGTGGGCGCGGCGTTCGGGGCGACCTTGGCCAGGCACGGGACGCGGCGCGAGACGGCGTCGATGTCGGACAGGTCGTAGTCCACCTCGGCCTCGCGGGCCGCGGCGAGCAGGTGCAGGATCGTGTTCGTGGAGCCGCCCATGGCGATGTCGAGGGCCATGGCGTTCTCGAACGCGGCGTGGGTGGCGATGCTGCGCGGCAGGACGGAGGCGTCGTCGCCGTCGTAGTACCGCTTGGTGATGTCGACGACCGTCCGGCCCGCCCGCTCGTACAGCTCCTTGCGGGCGGTGTGCGTGGCGAGCACCGAGCCGTTGCCGGGCAGGGAGAGGCCGATGGCCTCGGTCAGGCAGTTCATCGAGTTGGCGGTGAACATGCCGGAACAGGAGCCGCAGGTCGGACAGGCGTTCTCCTCGATACGGAGGATGTCCTCGTCCGAGATGTTCTCGTTGACGGCGTCGCTGATCGCGTTGACCAGGTCGAGCTTGCGGACGGTGCCGTCGACGAGCGTGGCCTTGCCCGCCTCCATGGGGCCGCCGGAGACGAAGACCGTCGGGATGTTGAGGCGCAGGGCCGCCATCAGCATGCCGGGGGTGATCTTGTCGCAGTTGGAGATGCAGATCAGGGCGTCGGCGCAGTGCGCCTCGACCATGTACTCGACCGAGTCCGCGATCAGGTCGCGGGACGGCAGGGAGTACAGCATGCCGCCGTGGCCCATCGCGATGCCGTCGTCCACCGCGATGGTGTTGAACTCGCGGGGGATGCCGCCGGCCTCGCGGATCGCGTCGGAGACGATGCGGCCGACGGGCTGCAGATGGGTGTGGCCGGGCACGAACTCCGTGAAGGAGTTGGCCACGGCGATGATCGGCTTCCGCCCGATGTCGGCCCCGGGTACACCGGAGGCGCGCATAAGGGCGCGGGCGCCCGCCATGTTGCGGCCGTGGGTGACGGTACGGGACCTCAGCTCGGGCATCGTCGCTCGCTCCTTCAGGGGCCCCTGGCGGGGCCTTCGAGGCAGGTATGACTTGGTGCCGAGCGTACGCCGCCACTCCACGATCTGGACAGGCCGTCCGGATGCCGGGACGGCCGTCTCGATGAGCGACCGCGGGGCCCGGCGCCGCGGACCCCCGTTTTCAGGCCCCCGTCAGATGCCCCTGCACCACGGGAGCCACCCGCGCCACGATCTGCTCCACGCCCGCCGACGCCAGCGGCTCGACCTTGATCACGTACCGCAGCAGGGCGACACCCACCAGCTGCGCGGCCGCCAGCTCGGCCCGCAGCTCCGCGTCCGGCAGGTCGATGCGGCCCGCGATACGGCCGAGGAGCTGGGCGGAGATCAGGCGCCGGAAGACCGCGGCGGCGGTCTCGTTGGTCACGGCCGAGCGCACGATGGCGAGCAGCGGGGCGCGCGTCGCGGGGTTCTCCCAGACGCCGAAGATGAAGCGGGTCAGCCGCTCGCCGACCTCGTCGAGCGGTCCTTCCTCGATCGCGGCGGGCGCTTCGAGGGCGGGCGCGAAGGCGACGGTGATGGCCGCCTCGAAGACCTGTTCCTTCGTGCCGAAGTAGTGGTGCACGAGCGCCGAGTCCACCCCGGCGGCCTTGGCGATGCCGCGCACGGAGGTCTTCTCGTACCCCCGCTCGGAGAATTCGTCGCGGGCCGCGTCGAGGATCCGGTCGCGCGTCGCGGGGCCCGACCCCGACTGCGTACGGGAAGGGCGCCCCCGGCGGCGCGGTGCGGCGTCCCCCGACGGCGCGCCGGAGGTCATGAGCGGGGCACCTGCACCGCCGACGCCAGATGCAGCCGGGTGAAGGCGAGCGCCTCCGCGAGGTCGGCCTCACGTTCGGCGCTGGACATCGCGCGCCGGGTGTTGACCTCGATGACGACGTGCCCGTCGAAGCCGGTCGTGGCGAGGCGTTCCAGGAGCTCGGCGCACGGCTGGTTGCCGCGCCCCGGGACCAGGTGCTCGTCCTTGGCGGAGCCCTTGCCGTCGGCGAGGTGGATGTGGCCGAGCCGGTCGCCCATGCGGTCGATCATGTCCATCGCGTCCGTACGGGCGGTCGCGGTGTGCGAGAGGTCGACGGTGAAGTGGCGGTAGTCGTCCTTGGTGACGTCCCAGTCGGGGGCGTACGCGAGCATCTCGCGGTCGCGGTAGCGCCACGGATACATGTTCTCGACGGCGAAGCGCACGTCGGTCTCGTCCGCCATCCGCCAGATTCCGTCGACGAAGTCGCGCGCGTACTGCCGCTGCCAGCGGAAGGGCGGGTGCACGACCACCGTCGACGCGTCGAGCTTCTCGGCGGCGGCCTTCGCGCGCTGCAGCTTCACCCAGGGGTCCGTGGACCACACGCGCTGCGTGATCAGCAGACATGGCGCGTGGACGGCCAGGATCGGGATCTGGTGGTAGTCGCTCAGGCGGCGCAGGGCCTCGATGTCCTGGCTGACCGGATCGGTCCACACCATGACCTCGACGCCGTCGTAGCCCAGGCGTGCCGCTATCTCGAAGGCCGTCGCCGTCGACTCCGGATAGACCGAGGCCGTCGACAGGGCGACCTTCGCATCCGGGATGCGCACCACTGGTTCTGCCACGAGGGACAGCGTACGGGCCCCGCATCGGCGCCGGGGAGGTGGCCTCACACGGGTCCTCTCACGAGGCCGGAAGGTGGTCGAGCCTGCGCAGGATCACGCCCTCGCGCAGCGCCCACGGGCAGATCTCCAGCGTCTCGACGCCGAAGAGGTCCATCGCGCCCTCCGCGACGAGCGCCCCGGCGAGCAGCTGTCCGGCCCGCCCGTCCGAGACGCCGGGCAGCTCCGCGCGCTCCTGCTCGCTCATCGCGGCGAGCTGCGGCACCCAGTCCTCCAGGGACTTCCGCTTCAGCTCCCGCTGTACGTAGAGGCCCTCCGCCGAGCGGGCCGCCCCCGCAAGCCGGGCGAGCTGCTTGAACGTCTTCGACGTCGCCACCACGTGGTCAGGGCTGCCGAAACGGCTGAACTCCCCCACGGTGCGGGCGATCTGGGCCCGCGCGTGCCGCCGCAGCGCCTTCACGTCGGAGGGGTCCGGCGGGTCCTGCCGGAACCAGGCGGCGGTGAGCCGGCCCGCGCCGAGCGGCAGGCTGACCGCGGCGTCGGGCTCCTCGTCGATGCCGTACGCGATCTCCAGGGAGCCGCCGCCGATGTCGAGGACGAGCAGCTTGCCCGCGGACCAGCCGAACCAGCGCCGTACGGCGAGGAAGGTCAGCTTGGCCTCCTCCTCGCCGGAGAGGACCTTCAGGTCGACGCCCGTCTCGTCCCTGACGCGGGCGAGCACCTCGTCGGCGTTGCTGGCCTCGCGCACCGCGGAGGTGGCGAACGGAAGGACCTCCTCCACGCCCTTGTCCTCGGCGGCCTCCATCGCCTCGCGCACGGTGGCGACCAGCCGGTCGACGCCGTCCGTGCCGATCGCCCCTGCCGGGTCGAGGAGTTGTGCCAGGCGCAGATCGGCCTTGTGGGAGTGCGCGGGCAGGGGGCGCGCGCCGGGGTGGGCGTCGACCACGAGCAGATGCACCGTGTTCGACCCCACGTCGAGGACACCGAGTCTCATATACGGAACGCTACGCCGCGTGGGGCCGTCGGCGGTCTTCGGGCGGTCCACCACCCGCATACCCTGGAGTCGTGCCAAAGACGAAAAAGGCGAAGACCGACAAATCGAAGTCGGGGAAGCCGTCGACGAAGCCGTCCGGGTCGGAGAAGCCGAAGAAGCAGAAGAAGCAGGGGAAGCCGGAGTCGCCCGTGCAGCAGGGAAAGCAGGGGAAGCAGCAGGCGAAGGCGGGCGGGCCCGAGCCTGACGAGAAGGGTCTGGACTTCGCCCGGGCCTGGGTGGAGTTCCCTGATCCCGCGGACGACGAACAGGTCTTCCGGTGCGATCTGACATGGCTGACCTCTCGCTGGACCTGCATCTTCGGAAGCGGCTGCCAGGGCATCCAGGCGGGCCGCGCCGACGACGGCTGCTGCACGCTGGGCGCGCACTTCTCCGACGAGGACGACGAGAAGCGCGTCGCCGGGTACGTCGAGCGGCTCACGCCCGACATCTGGCAGCACCACGACGTCGGCAGGGAGTCGGGCTGGGTCTCCACGGACGAGGACGGCGACCGCCAGACCCGTCCGTACAAGGGCTCGTGCATCTTCCAGAACCGCCCCGGGTTCGCCGGTGGCGCGGGCTGCTCGCTGCACATCCTGGCGCTGCGGGAGGGCCGCGAGCCGCTGGAGACGAAGCCGGACGTCTGCTGGCAGCTGCCGGTGCGACGGACGTACGACTGGATCGACAGGCCCGACGACACGCGTGTGCTCCAGGTGTCGATCGGCGAGTACGACCGAAGGGGCTGGGGTCCCGGGGGCCACGACCTGCACTGGTGGTGCACCTCGGCGACGTCGGCGCACGGCGCGGGCGACCCCGTGTACGTCTCCTACCGCCCCGAGCTGATCGAACTGATGGGCAAGAAGGGCTACGACCGCCTGGTCGAACTCTGCGAGGAACGTCTGGCGTCCCAACTCCCGCTGCTGGCCCCGCACCCGGCGGATCCGGCGCGGTAGGGCGAGCCCCGTCAGGGGCGCGGGGAACTGCGCGACCAGCCCCAGCGGCGCAGCAGCTACAGACCCGCTCAACCAACACGGTGCTCAGCTCGGACTCGGCTCCCCGCCATCCCCCGGCGGCGGAGACGAGTCGGACGGGGCAGGGTCCGACGGAGTGGGCGTCGGGTCCGGTGCGGAGGAAGTCGGCGTCGGGTCGGACGGCGTGGGCGTCGGCGTCGGATCGGGCCCGGGGTCAGACGGCCCCGGATCACTGGACGTAGGCGTAGGCCGAGGCTCCGGACGCCCGGGCGGCAGCCCCCCGTCCCCGAACCCGTCGATGGAGATCACCGCCCCCGAGGGGGCGACGGACACCCGCGCCCGCCAGTGCCCCGCGGGCTCACGCGCATGGTCGACGTACACCTGGATCGTGAACGACTCCCCCGGTGCGAGCGTTCCCGACGAGCGGCTCAGATAGAGCCAGGACGCGCCCTCGCTCGCCGACCAGTGGACCGGTGAACCACCGGACGCCGTCAGCGTGATGAGGGTCGTGTCACCACTGGGCTGGGCCTCCACGGTGAGCCGCCCCGGGCCCGTGGACGACCGGGAGGGAGCGCCTCCGCCGCTGATGACCTCTACGGAGACATCGGGTGAGCGGCTGCCCGCGGTGAAGCGGGAGTCCGGTCCCGTACGGGCGTTGCCCGCGTTCTCGTAGCCGCGCGCCCGGTCGCCGCCGAGGCCGCCCGCTCCGTCCGCCTCGCTCGCGGTGACCGAGCGTCCGTCGTGGCCCTCGCCGGTCAGCGGCGCCCCGCGGTAGGCGGCCCAGAGGGCGAGCACCGGGGCGGCCACGACGGTGGCGACGACGGTCGTGGTGACGGCACGCGCGCGCAGCCGGTCGCGGCGCGCGGCGTGGTCCTTGGGGTCCATCGGGAATCCGCGCCGGTCGTAGCGCGGGCCGCCGCCACGCGCGCGTGGGACGTGCGCCATCGCCACGTGGAGGGCCGGTCGCGGGGCCTCGACGACGGGCAGCGCGGCGGGTGTGACGGCCGTGCCGGGCCAGGTGCCCGCTCCGGCGCGCTCGGCGGTGCGGCGACAGCGCGGGCAGTCGTCGACGTGCCGGACGAGCTCCCGGCGCAGGGCCGTGCCGAGCAGCAGCTGATTGTCGCCGGTGAGGCGGGCCACGATGGGGCAGCTGCCGGTCTCCACGACGGCGAGGGCGGCGCGGGTGCGCTCCACCTCGCAGGCGGCGGAGGCGAGCAGGCCGCGGGCCGCGGCGAGGTCGAGGCCGAGGACGGCGGCGACCTCGGCGGGCGTGAGCTGGTGGCGCACGGCCAGTTCGAGCGCCTCGCGCTGCTCGGGGGTGGTGCCCGCGGCCTCCGGCCAGGCCAGCTGGGCGAGTTCGCGGCGGCGGTGCCGCTCCGCGTCCTCCGAGAGGGGGGCGGGGTCGGTGGCCTTGGGGGCGCGCGGATCGGTCTTCGCGGAACGGGACGCGCCGGAGCGCGATGTGCCCGCTCCGGCGGCGTGTGTGCCCTGTCGCTTCCGCTTGGCCTCGGCGAGCCTGCGCAGACAGACCCAGCGCGCCAGGGCGTAGAGCCAGGCCCGCAGCTCGCCGTCGGAGTCGGGGCCGCGCGAGCCTCTGCGCTCGGCGAGGTGCAGCACGTCCCCCAGGGCGGCGGTCGCCGCGTCGTGATCGCACAGGACCGAAAGGCAGTACGTGAACAGGCCGTCCAGACACGGCTCGTAGCGCGCGGGCGGAGTCGTCCGGGGCGCGGGACGGGGCACGACGCGCTTGCGCGCGTCACGGTGCGCCCGGTGTGCGCCGGTTGTGTTCGTGGGGGTTTCCGGCCTGCTGCTCATCACCCGTGCGAAGTTAGGCGGATGATGCAGGCCCCTTCCTCCCTCTTGAGCACATTTAATCCTTACGGGTGAACAGATCCCTCAAAAGGGGACAGGAACCCTTCATTCCGTGGCCTTGGCTCGTACGCGGGGCGATCGGTACGGAGGACGGGCCGCGTTGTCAGTGGGCTCGGCTACGGTTTCGACCATGGCTGCCCGTACGAAATCCGGGAACACCGGGAAGCAACGCCCGTCCTACCGCTGCACCGAGTGCGGCTGGCAGACGGCCAAGTGGCTCGGCCGCTGCCCCGAATGCCAGGCATGGGGCACGGTCGAGGAGTACGGCGCGCCCGCGGTCCGTACCACCGCCCCCGGCCGGGTCACCTCGTCCGCCGTCCCGATCGGCGAGGTCGACGGCCGTCAGGCCACCGCCCGCTCCACCGGCGTGCCCGAGCTGGACCGCGTGCTCGGCGGCGGCCTGGTCCCCGGCGCCGTGGTGCTGCTCGCGGGCGAGCCGGGCGTCGGCAAGTCCACGCTGCTCCTGGACGTCGCGGCCAAGGCGGCGAGCGACGACCACCGCACGCTCTATGTGACCGGCGAGGAGTCCGCGAGCCAGGTCCGGCTGCGCGCCGACCGCATCGGCGCCATCGACGACCATCTGTATCTGGCGGCGGAGACCGATCTGGCCGCCGTCCTCGGCCACTTGGACGCGGTCAAGCCCTCGCTCCTGATCCTCGACTCGGTGCAGACGGTGGCGTCCCCGGAGATCGACGGGGCGCCGGGCGGCATGGCCCAGGTCCGCGAGGTCGCGGGCGCCCTGATCCGCGCCTCCAAGGAGCGCGGCATGTCCACGCTCCTGGTCGGCCACGTCACCAAGGACGGCGCGATCGCGGGCCCCCGCCTCCTGGAGCATCTCGTCGACGTGGTCCTGCAGTTCGAGGGCGACCGGCACGCGCGCCTGCGCCTCGTCCGCGGCGTCAAGAACCGGTACGGGACGACGGACGAGGTCGGCTGCTTCGAGCTGCACGACGAGGGCATCACCGGCCTCGCCGACCCCAGCGGCCTCTTCCTCACCCGCCGCGCCGAGCCCGTCCCCGGCACCTGTCTGACCGTCACCCTGGAAGGCCGCCGCCCCCTGGTCGCCGAGGTCCAGGCGCTCACCGTCGACTCGCAGATCCCCAGCCCCCGCCGCACCACGTCCGGCCTGGAGACCTCCCGCGTATCGATGATGCTGGCCGTCCTGGAGCAGCGCGGCCGGATCACCGCCCTCGGCAAGCGGGACATCTACAGCGCGACGGTCGGCGGCGTGAAGCTCTCCGAACCCGCCGCGGACCTCGCCGTGGCGCTCGCGCTCGCCAGCGCCGCGAGCGACACCCCGCTGCCCAAGAATCTCGTCGCGATCGGAGAAGTGGGCCTGGCGGGCGAGGTCAGACGGGTCACGGGCGTCCAGCGCAGACTGGCCGAGGCACACCGGCTCGGCTTCACCCACGCCCTCGTACCGTCCGATCCCGGGAAGATCCCCGCTGGTATGAAGGTCATCGAAGTCGCCGACATGGGGGACGCCCTGCGTGTCCTTCCGAGGTCCCGTCGCCGAGACGCCCCACGGGAGGAGGAAGAGCGCCGGTAGACTTTGCCCTGGTCTCGCCCATCCGTACGAAGCAAGGCGTCGTTCCGTACGAGGCAAGCGTGCGGCAGAGGCTTGGACAACCTGCGACCGAGGGAGTGCAGTGGCAGCCAACGACCGGGCAGCGAACCCCGGCAAGCCCGGCGGAAGCTCCGGTGCCGATGGGCTGATGCGCGCCTCCCTGAGCGCTGTCGCGCCCGGCCAGGCACTGCGCGACGGCCTCGAGCGCATCCTCCGCGGCAACACCGGCGGCTTGATCGTCCTCGGCTGGGACAAGACCGTCGAGTCGATGTGCACGGGCGGCTTCATCCTGGACGTCGAGTTCACGGCGACGCGCCTGCGCGAACTGTGCAAGCTCGACGGGGGCATCGTCCTCGACAAGGACATCACCAAGATCCTGCGCGCCGGCGTGCAGTTGGTGCCGGACCCGACGATCCCCACGGAGGAGACGGGCACGCGGCACCGCACGGCGGACCGGGTCAGCAAGCAGGTCGGCTTCCCCGTCGTCTCGGTGTCCCAGTCGATGCGGCTGATCGCTCTCTACGTGGACGGGCAGCGCCGCGTCCTCGAGGACTCGGCGGCGATCCTGTCCCGCGCGAACCAGGCGCTCGCCACCCTGGAGCGGTACAAGCTCCGCCTCGACGAGGTCGCGGGCACGCTCTCCGCCCTGGAGATCGAGGACTTGGTGACGGTCCGGGACGTCACGGCCGTCGCCCAGCGCCTCGAAATGGTCCGGCGCATCGCGACGGAGATCGCCGAGTACGTGGTCGAGCTCGGCACCGACGGCCGCCTTCTCGCCCTCCAGCTCGACGAGCTCATCGCGGGCGTGGAGCCCGAGCGCGAGCTGGTCGTCAGGGACTATGTGCCCGAGCCGACCGCCAAGCGCTCCCGCACGGTCGACGAGGCCCTCGCCGAACTCGACTCGCTCACCCACGCGGAGCTGCTCGAACTGCCCACGGTGGCACGGGCATTGGGGTACACCGGCTCCCCCGAGGCGCTGGACTCCGCGGTCTCCCCGCGGGGCTTCCGCCTCCTCGCCAAGGTCCCCCGGCTGCCCGGGGCCATCATCGACCGCCTCGTCGAACACTTCGGCGGCCTGCAGAAGCTGCTCGCCGCGAGCGTCGACGACCTCCAGACGGTCGACGGCGTCGGCGAGGCCCGCGCCCGCAGCGTCCGCGAGGGCCTGTCCCGCCTCGCGGAATCGTCCATCCTGGAGCGCTACGTCTAGGGCCCAGCCCTTTAGGGCCTGGCCCTTCAGGCCCTAGACCTTCAGGCCCTAGTCCTTCTCGAGGACGAACGACGCCCGCGCCGCTCCAAGCCCCGCCGCCTTCGCCTCGACGAGGTAGGTGCCGGGGCCCGCCTCTCCCGCCGAAGGCGTGGCGCACTGCGGGGCGCTGGCCCGGCGGTCCCACTCGACGGCGTGCGTGACCCGGCCGTCCGCGGGCACCCGCAGCAGCAGGCTGCCGCCGCCGGGCGGGCAGTCGTCGGAGGACCAGAACTCCTTGTCGCCGCTGGCCTGAGTGATCGTCAGCACAGTGCCCTTGCCGCCGAGATCGAGCTTGCAGGCCTCGCTCCCGCTGTTCTCGGCGATCAGCTCGAACTTCGGCTTCTCGCCGATCTCGTACGTGTTCTGGACGCTGCGCACCTTCAACTTCACGTCACCACCGGTGCAGTTCGGCAGCCGCGAACCGGCGGGCAGCCGGTCGCCGGACCCGCCGCCGCCCTTGGCGCCGTCGTCGGAGCCGCCCGCGCCGCCCGAGCCACCGGAACCCGAGTCCGACCCGGAGCCGGAACCGCCGGACCCGGAACCTGACCCCTCGTCGGAACCGTCGTCCGACTCGTCCCGCCCGCCCGGGTGTTCACTGATCGCGGGCCCGGAACCGGAGGGGCCTGGCGTGATGGACGTGGCGGGGCCGTTGCCGCCCGGGCCGTCGGCCCCGGTCTTCTTGCCTCCGCCCCCTGAGGTGACCACCCAGACGACGAGCAGCACGAGCAGTCCGAGTACGGACAGCAGAACGGCCCTCCGACGCCAGTAGATGGTGGAGGGAAGCGGCCCGACCGGATTGCGCAGAGATCCCACGCCCAAACCTTACGAGAGATCCGGCACTTGTCCTGCCCCACCCGCCGCCCTGAACCACAAAGTTTGCGGATCATCATCCCGGAGTCGCCCCTTACACCCTCGCGCACCGGCCTCCGCGCCGCCCCGACCCCTGTCCATCGGCAGGGGTCGTGACGGGTCGATCGCCAGATGTGACGATTCGGCCGCACTCCGTACCGTCCGTAATCATGGACACCATGACCGACGATCTCTACCGCGATATCACCGAGTTCGCCCACGACACCCCGTCGTGGTTCCAGCACCTGGCGGAGGTGTGGACGGAACTCGGGCTGCTGCTCTTCGGCGTGCTCTTCATCGTCGCCTGGTGGCGGGCCAGGAGCGGGGACTCCCGCGCCGTGGCGATCGCGGTGCTCGCTCCCCTGGTCACCGCGGTGGCCTATGTGTGCAGCGAGTTGCTCAAGTCCGTGATCGACGAGGAGCGCCCCTGCCGGGCGGTGTCGGGCGCGCTGACGCCGCTCGTCGAGTGCCCGCCGCACGGCGACTGGTCCTTCCCCAGCAACCACTCCACGATCGCGGGCGCCGCGGCCATCGGTCTCGCGCTCGCCTGGCCGCGGATCGCCGCGCTGACGGTCCCGATGGCCGTGCTCATGGCGTTCTCGCGGGTCTTCGTCGGCGTGCACTACCCGCACGACGTGGCGGTCGGTCTGGTGCTCGGCGCGGTCCTCGCGTTCCTGCTCGTACGGATCGCCACCCGCCCCACGGCCCGGATCGTCGACGCCATGCGCGGCTCGTCCGCGGGAATCGTGCGGTGGTTCGCGGGCCCGGGCCCGGCCGCGTACGACACGACGGGCCAGCGCGGGCGGCACAGCGCGACGGCGCAGGGCACGCCCCCGCACGGCACGCCCCCGCACGCCCCGCACCACCAGCAGCCGTACGCCCCGCACCCCCACCAGCAGCCCACCGCCTGGACGCCCCCGGCCGACGCCCCCGCCCCCCACGAGCCGCCGCACGACAACCCCACCATGGCCCTGCCGCGCCACGATCCGCGCCGGCACGGCCACTGAGTCACGGGCGACGCGGCGGGGCTCAGTCCGCTTCGGGCACGAGCCCCGCTTCGTACGCGACGATCGCGGCCTGGACGCGGTTCTTGACCTCCAACCGGTCGAGGACCGCGCTCACATACGCCTTGACGGTGCCCTCCACGAGGCACAGCCTGGCCGCGATCTCCGGGTTGGAGAGGCCCGCGCCGACCAGGCCGAGCACCTCGCGTTCGCGCGGGGCGAGGACCGCGACGCGGGCCCGCGCGGTGGCGCCGCGGCCCATCCGCCGCGCGCCGAAGCCGTCGATGACGTGCCGCGCGACCTTGGGCGAGAGGAACGCGGCGCCGCCCGCCACCGCCCGTACGCCCGCGATGAGTTCGTGCGGGTCGCCGGACTTCAGCAGGAAGCCGGTGGCCCCGCCGCTCAACGCCCGTGCGATGTAGGCGTCCTCGGAGAACGTCGTCAGCATGGCGACCGCGGTCCCCGGCACCGTACGGACGATCTCCTCGCCCGCGGCGAGCCCGTCGAGGCGCGGCATGCGGATGTCGAGCAGCGCCACGTCCGGCCGGTGGGCCTGCACGAGGGTCACGGCCTCGCGGCCGTCGGCGGCCTCCGCGACGACCTCGATGTCGTGGCCCGCGGCGAGGATGGCGCGCACGCCCGCCCGGATCATGGCCTCGTCGTCGGCCAGCAGGACCCGGATCACCTGGTTCACCGCACCCACTCCTTCTCTTCCTCACGGATCTCGTCGGTCTCGCTCGCCGTGGGGATCACGGCCTTGTCCACGAGACGGTCGTCCTTGCCGAAGCAGAGCCTGAAGTGCGGCACGGCGGTGAAGAGTTCGCCGTCCGCGCGGTAGTAGGAGCAGTCGGCCCCCGCGGGCGGCGGGCTCGGCGCGCGCTCCAGGGGCGGGTCGGAGACGGTCCGGTCCGGCAGCACCCGGGCGGCGTCGGCGCGGCTCTCGCCGATGCGCAGCCCGGCGTAGTCGGCGGGGTCGAGGACCGAGTGCGTACGGGAGTACGCGTACCAGCCGAAGGTCCCCCCGACGAGCAGCACACCCGTCACGACGGCGGCGCCGAACGCCAGCAGGGTGCGGCGGCGCGCGTGCGCGAGGAGGGCGCCGGAGTGCGGGGCCGCGGGGTCGATGCCCTGGGCGGGGAGGCGGGCGGAGATCCGGAAGCCGGGGCCGTGCGGGCCCGCTTCCAGGGTGCCGCCGAGGTCGGTGACGCGGGCGCGCAGCCCGCGCAGGCCCGAGCCGCCGCCGGACAGGGGGGTGCCGCCGTGCGCCGAACCCGCTTCGAGGGGGCGGCCGTTGGTGACGGTGACCGTCGTCGTGTCGGCGTCGTGCGTGACCCGGACGGTGACATGGGCGCCCGGCGCGTGCTTGGCCGCGTTGGTCAGGGCCTCCTGGACGACGCGGTGCACGGTGCGCCCGGTCAACTCGCCGCCGCGCGCCTCACCCTGCTCGTCGGCGTGGTCGTCGGCCGCCCTTCCGTCGTCGTACGTGATCTTCAGGCCTGACTCCGCCGCGCGGGCGACAAGGGCCGCGACGCTTTCGCCCGCGGGCGCCAGCGGGGCTTGTTCGTCGCCGTCGTCGCGGAGTACGCCGATGATCCCGTGCAGCCGGTCGGTGGCGTCCGACGCGGCCGCGCGGAGCTCGGCGACGGCGTCGCGGTGCTGCCGTTCCAGGCCGGGGGCGACCTGGAGCGCGCCCGCGCGGACGGCGATCAGGCTCAGTTCGTGGCCCAGGGAGTCGTGCATGTCCTGGGCGATCCTGGCCCGTTCCCGCAGCCGCGCCCGGTCGGCGACGATGCGCTGCTCGCGCTCCAGCTGGTCGGCCCTGGCCCAGCCCGCGGCGGCCAGCTCGCGCCCCTGGCGCCAGTAGCGGCCCGCGAGCCAGGGGAAGACCGCGCCGAACACCAGCGTCCCCATCAGGACGAGCCATTCGACGACGGGGTCCACGTCCCGTACGGCGATCTTGGCCGTGCCGGCCACCGCGATGGCCGCGAAGGCGAGCAGGGCGGGCCGTGCGCGGTCCGCGCGGCGGCCGAGGAGGAGCGCGAGGACGGCGAAGGCGGGGCCGTAGGAGAGCGTGAAGAGGGAGGAGGCGGTGGCGAGGCCGAGCGCCGCGGCGAGCAGGAACGCGAGCAGCGGCCTGGTCCTGCAGACGGCGACGGCGCAGACGACGACGGCGAGCCCGGCCAGCTGCTGGAGCGGGGATCGCGGCTCGTTCACGCCGAGCCGGTCCACGGACACGACCGGCACGGCGAGTGCCACCGCGAGGAGCGCGTCCCCGGTACGTCTGTTCACCTCGTCGACGCTACTGTCCCCCGCCGCCCGCGCGCCCCTGCCGATCGTCAGGTACCCGCCGCCGCGAAACCCTCCGGTGAGCCGCGCGGTTGTGTCGTCCCGCGCCACCCCCGTGGCAGGATCGGACCTGCCATGACTGCGCCCACGAAGCCCATGCCGAACGCCCCCGCCCCGGAATCCGCTCCGGAGCCCGCCTCGGGGGCCGCCCCCGACGCCGGTGGCGAGACCCTGCACAGCCCCGTCATCGCCTGGTTCGACGCCCACGCGCGCGATCTGCCGTGGCGGCGTCCCGACGCCGGGCCGTGGGGCGTGATGGTCAGCGAGTTCATGCTCCAGCAGACGCCCGTCAGCCGGGTCCTGCCCGTGTACGAGCAGTGGCTCGCCCGCTGGCCCCGCCCCGCCGACCTGGCCAAGGAGGCGCCCGGCGAGGCCGTCCGCGCCTGGGGCCGGCTCGGCTATCCGCGCCGCGCCCTGCGGCTGCACGGCGCGGCCACCGCCATAACGGAGCGGCACGGCGGCGACGTCCCCACGCTGCACGCCCAGCTGCTCGCGCTGCCCGGCATCGGGGAGTACACGGCGGCCGCCGTGGCCTCCTTCGCGTACGGCCAGCGGCATGCCGTGCTCGACACGAACGTGCGGCGGGTCTTCGCGCGCGCCGTGACCGGTGTGCAGTACCCGCCGAACGCCACCACGGCCGCCGAGCGCAAGCTGGCCCGCGCCCTGCTGCCCGAGGACGAGCGGACCGCGTCCCGCTGGGCCGCCGCCTCCATGGAGCTCGGCGCGCTCGTCTGCACCGCCAAGAACGAGAACTGCGCGAAGTGCCCGATCGCCGCCCAGTGCGCCTGGCGCGCTGCGGGCAAGCCCGCGCACGAGGGTCCCGCCCGGCGCGGCCAGACGTACGCGGGGACGGACCGCCAGGTGCGCGGCAAGCTGCTCGCCGTGCTGCGCGAGGCCGTCGCGCCGGTGCCGCAGGCCGCGCTCGACCGGGTGTGGGACGAGCCGGTGCAGCGGGCCCGCGCGCTGGACGGTCTGGTCGCCGACGGCCTGGTGGAGCCGCTGGCCGACGGCCACTACCGGCTGCCGCTCACATAACGGCCAAAAGACCCGTGTAACGCCCCAAAGATCCCGTCACACCCCGCCCTACCTGCGGTTTAACGGTCGCCTTTACGCCGGACCTACTTCTGTTACACAACCGACGTACAGCCGTGCGCCCGCCGCTGGCTGCTCCGCACAACCTCGTGACAACGCCTCCGTAGCTTCATTGGCGTACCGCAAGAGCAAGGACCGCGGTCACGCATTGGGGACGGAACGGAGGCGGTTGGATATGGCGCACGGCGAGGTGCTCGAGTTCGAAGAGTACGTCCGCACTCGGCAGGACGCCCTGCTGCGCAGTGCCCGGCGCCTGGTTCCCGACCCCGTGGACGCGCAGGACCTGCTGCAGACCGCGCTCGTGCGGACGTACGGCCGCTGGGACGGCATAGCCGACAAGCGCCTCGCGGACGCCTATCTGCGCCGCGTCATGATCAACACGCGTACGGAGTGGTGGCGGGCCCGCAAGCTCGAAGAGGTGCCCACCGAGCAGCTCCCGGACGCGAGCGTGGAAGACTCCACCGAGCAGCACGCCGACCGCGCCCTGCTGATGGACATCATGAAGGTCCTCGCACCCAAGCAGCGCAGCGTGGTCGTGCTGCGACACTGGGAGCAGATGTCCACAGAGGAGACGGCCGCCGCGCTCGGCATGTCGGCCGGAACGGTCAAGAGCACGCTGCACCGGGCACTCGCCCGGCTCCGCCAGGAACTGGAGAGCCGGGCCGCCGATGAGTCGGCAGGGCCCGCTGCCCGCGCGTTCGAACGTGAGGAGCGGGAGCGTTGCGCGGCCTAGGCCCTGAGGCCAGACGAAGCCTGAAGGCGGCGAGCACGGTGGTGACCGTGCTCGCCGCCGTCGGCCTTTCCCTGACCGCCTGCTCCACGGGCGGCGCGGGCGCACGGGACGAGGGTCCCGCGCGCAGCGAGCCGGTGGTCTCGGCGTCGCCGTCCCCGTCGGCATCGGTGCCGACGAAGAAGATCGACGCGGTGCGCCTGGTCAAGAACGACCCGAAGGTCAGCCAGTCCATCAAGCGGGACCTGAAGCCGTGCACCGGGAACTCCTACCCGATCACCGTGACGTACGGGAACCTGACCGGAGGGCCCTCCTCCGACGTCGTGGTGAACGTCCAGACCTGCGCCGACTCCGTCGGCATCGGCAGCTACGTGTATCGCGCCCAGGGCGATAAGTACGAGAATGTCTTCAGTGCCGAGGAGCCCGCCTCCGTCTACGCGGAGATCGACAGGGGCGACCTCGTCGTGACGAAGCAGCTGTACGAGAAGGGCGACGACGTGGCCTACCCCTCGGGCGAGGAAGTGATCACGTACCACTGGTCGTCGAACCGCTTCACCGAGACGCAACGCACCCGAAGCGACTTCAACAACTCGGTGGGCGCCGGGCCGACCGCACCGTACGTGGACTGACCGGCCCCAGGAAGGCCGGCGGACCGGCCGGCCCCGCAAGCACGAGAAACGCACCGAGAAGGACTGAGAGCATCCGATGGCAGAGCAGACCCACGTCCTGTTCGTCGAGGACGACGACGTCATCCGCGAGGCCACCCAGCTCGCCCTGGAGCGCGACGGCTTCGCGGTGACCGCCATGCCCGACGGCCTCGCGGGCCTCGAGGCGTTCCGCGCGAACCAGCCGGACATCGCGCTGCTCGACGTGATGGTCCCGGGCATGGACGGCGTCTCGCTGTGCCGCCGCATCCGCGAGGAATCCACCGTCCCGGTGATCATGCTGTCGGCGCGCGCCGACTCCATCGACGTCGTGCTCGGCCTGGAGGCCGGCGCCGACGACTACGTGACCAAGCCCTTCGACGGCGCCGTCCTGGTCGCCCGCATCCGCGCCGTCCTGCGCCGCTTCGGGCACGCGGGCGGTCAGGGCGCGGCGGCGTCCGGCGCCGACGACGACTCCGGTGCCGACGGCGGCGTGCTGCACTTCGGCGACCTGGAGATCGACACGATCGGCATGGAGGTGCGCAGGGACGGCGCGCCGGTGGCGCTGACGCCGACCGAGATGCGCCTGCTCCTGGAGTTCTCGTCCGCGCCCGGCACGGTCCTGTCCCGCGACAAGCTCCTGGAGCGCGTGTGGGACTACGGCTGGGGCGGCGACACCCGCGTCGTCGACGTCCACGTCCAGCGGCTGCGTACGAAGGTCGGGCAGGACCGCATCGAGACGGTCCGCGGCTTCGGCTACAAGCTCAAGGCGTGAGCGGCACACGTGACGAAGGACCTGCCGCGGCACTTCAGGGGACTCGGGGGACGGCACATATGAACACGGGACGCAGAGCGGCCGAGCGCGTCCGCACGGTGTTCCGGTCCAGCCTGCGCACCGGCGTGCGCTGGAAGATCACCGCGGCGATCGCACTGGTCGGCGCGCTCGTCGCGGTGGCCCTGAGCCTGGTCGTGCACAACGCGGCGCGGGTCTCGATGCTCGACAACGCGCGCGACGTGCAGGACGAGCGCATCCAGTTCGCGCTGCGCCTGTACTCCGCGTCCCAGCGGCAGACCCTCCAGTTCGGCACGAAGGTCGACGACCCCGAGCTGCCCCAGGAACTGCGGCAGAAGGTCCTCAAGGGCCGCCGCGCCACCTTCGTCGAGGAGAAGCCCGACGGCGTGCCCGACATCTGGGCCGCCGTACCGCTGGCCGACGGGCACGTCCTCTCGCTGCACTCCCGCTTCACCGACCGCAGCGCCACCGTCATGAAGGACCTCGACCAGGCCCTGGTCATCGGCTCGATCGCGGTCGTCTTCGGCGGCTGCGCGGTCGGCGTGCTGATCGGCGGTCAGCTGTCGCGGCGGCTGCGCAAGGCCGCGGCGGCCGCGAGCGAGGTCGCCCAGGGCCAGACGGACGTGAGTGTCCGCGACGCCATCGGCGGCGTGGTCAAGGACGAGACCGACGACCTGGCGAGCGCCGTGGACGCCATGGCCGACGCCCTGAAGCAGCGCCTGGAAGCCGAGCGGCGGGTCACCGCGGACATCGCGCACGAGCTGCGTACGCCGGTGACGGGGCTGCTCACGGCGGCCGAGCTGCTGCCGCCGGGACGGCCGAGCGAGCTGGTCAAGGACCGCGCGCAGGCCATGCGCACCCTCGTCGAGGACGTCCTGGAAGTGGCCCGCCTCGACTCGGCGGCCGAGCGGGCCGAACTGCAGGACATCACGCTCGGCGAGTTCGTCTCCCGGCGGATGGCGGCCCTCAACACGGAGGTGTCCGTGACGGTGGTGCACGAGTCGGAGGTCACCACCGACCCGCGCCGCCTGGAGCGCATCCTCGGCAACCTCGTCGCCAACGCCGCCAAGCACGGCAAGCCGCCCATCGAGGTCAGCGTCGAGGGCCGGGTGATCCGGGTGCGCGACCACGGGCCCGGCTTCCCCGAGGCGCTCCTCGACGAGGGACCGAGCCGCTTCCGCACCGGCAGCACGGACCGGGCGGGCCACGGCCACGGCCTGGGCCTGACGATCGCGGCGGGGCAGGCGCGGGTGCTCGGCGCCCGGCTGACCTTCCGCAACGTACGCCCCGCGGGCACCGCCCCCGAGCAGCCCGCGGAGGGCGCGGTCGCCGTCCTGTGGCTGCCGGAGCACGCGCCGACGAACACGGGCAGCTTCCCGATGCTGCAGCTGCCGGACAACCTGTGAGCGCCGGGATCCCTGGGTCCCCGGTCAGGAACAGGCCCTGACCGGTCCCGTCGCGGACGTCAGCAGGCCCAGTCCTTGTCCAGGTCGAGCCCGCCCTCGCGGCGCTGCGTGAACGAGAACCAGTTCCCCGAGTCGTCGCGGAAGAGCGCCTCGATGCCGTACGGACGCTCCTGCGGCTCCTGGAGGAACTCGACGCCGCGCGCCGACAGCTTCTCGTAGTCCCCGTGGATGTCGTCGGTGACCAGGACGCCCGCGCCGAGGATGCCCTTGGCGACCAGCTTCTTGATGGCCTCGGCCGACTCCGGATCCATGGAGGGCTGGCCCGGCACCATCAGCGTGAGCTCGACGTCGGGCTGGTCCTTGGCGCCGACCGTGAGCCAGCGCATGCCGCCGTCGCCCATCGTCATGTCCGTGCGGACCTCGAGGCCCAGCTTCTCCGTGTAGAACTCCTTGGCCCGGTCCTGGTCGAGGACCCAGACGGTGGAGATGGCGAGTCCCTTGATCATGGCGTGCTCCAAGCTTCGCTGGGGTGGTGCGGGACGGTGACCCGCCCTGCCTGCCACCGTAGGCAGCGGGTCCCTCAGTCCGCTTCTCCAGAATTGCGGCCCTCGCCGGAGCCCGTGTCCCTCGCGGGAAGCCGCCGGCCCACAGCATGGCGTAACACCCCGGTATGAGCGCGGCCCCGCGGCCGACGTGCCTGCTGCGGTACTCGCTCGGGGTCAGCCCCGTCTGGCGCTTGAACGTCGACGAGAACGTGCCGACGCTGCTGAAGCCCACGAGCATGCAGATCTCGGTCACGGACAGATCGGCCGAACGCAGCATGTCCTGTGCGCGCTCGATCCTGCGGCGCGACAGATACTGCCCCGGCGTCTCCGCGTACACCTCCTTGAACGCGCGGATGAAGTGGAAGCGGGAGTAACCGGCATGCGCCGCGACCGCGTCCAGGTCGAGGTGCGGGTCGGCCCAGTCGCGGTCCATGGCGTCCTTGGCGCGGCGCATCTGCCGCAGTTTCTCCACACGTCCGATGCTGACACGCGGCACTGACAACGGCCCCCGGTGCGCAGGAGCACCGGGGGCCGCGGTCAGCCGGGGAAGGGCGGTACGTCGGGATCAGACGGCCTCTGCAACCGGCTCCCTGACCGCCTGCGCGGAGTCCCCGTCCGCGTCCCCGGCGGGCTTCTTGTCGGCGGGGCCCGAGCCCCGCAGCGGCGTCTCCTTCACGAAGAAGGAGGCGATCAGCGCGGCGACGCCGAGGGCGGCGCCCAGCAGGAAGGCCGAGTGCGTACCGGCCGACACCGCGTGCTGGTAGGCGTCCCTGACCACCTCGGGCAGCTTCGCCAGGCTCTCCGCGCTCGGCTGCGCGGTCGCCTCGGTGGCCTTGCTGCCGAGCGACCCGGCCCGCTCGGACATCACGTCCTGGACGCGGTTGTTGAAGAGCGCGCCCATGATCGCGACGCCGAAGGAGGAACCGAGCGTACGGAAGAGCGTGGCCGAGGACGAGGCGACGCCCATGTCCTTCATCTCGACGCTGTTCTGCGCGACCAGCATGGTGATCTGCATCAGGAAGCCCATGCCTGCGCCGAGCACGGCCATGTAGACGCCCGAGGTGAACCGCGAGGTCTCCGTGTCCATCTGGGCGAGCAGGAAGAACCCGACGATCATGAGCACGGTGCCGACGACCGGGAAGACCTTGTACTTGCCGGTGGCCGTGGTGACCCGGCCCGCGATCATCGAGACGGCCATCATCGCGAGCAGCAGCGGAAGCAGCAGCAGCCCGGAGTTGGTGGCCGACGCGCCCTGCACCGACTGCTGGTAGAGCGGCAGGAAGAGCATCGCGCCGAACATCACGAAGCCGGTGATGAAGCCGATCACGGACATCAGCGAGAAGTTGCGGCTGCGGAAGATGTGCAGCGGCATGATCGGCTCGGCGGCCTTCTTCTGTACGAAGAGGAAGCCGATGAGCGAGGCGACACCGATGCCGATGAGCTCCATGATCACGGCCGAGCCCCAGGCGTACTCGGAGCCGCCCCAGGTGGTGACGAGCACGAGCGCGCTGATGCCGACGGTCAGCAGGGCGGCGCCCAGATAGTCGATGCGCCCCTGCGCCTTCTTCTTCGGCAGGTGCAGCACGGCGGTCACCATGGCGAGTGCGACGGCGCCGAGCGGCAGGTTGATGTAGAAGGCCCAGCGCCAGCCGAGGTGGTCGGTGATGGTGCCGCCGACCAGCGGGCCGCCGATCATCGCGACCGCCATGACGCCGGTCATCATGCCCATGTACTTGCCGCGGTCCCGCGGCGGCACCAGGTCACCGATGATCGCCATGACGCCGACCATCAGGCCGCCCGCGCCGAGTCCCTGGATCGCGCGGAAGCCGATGAGCTGTCCCATGTCCTGCGCCATGCCGCTGAGCGCGGAGCCGGCCAGGAAGATCACGATGGAGGTGAGGAAGGCGCCCTTGCGCCCGTACATGTCGCCGAGCTTCCCCCAGATGGGAGTCGAGGCGGCGGTCGCCAGGGTGTACGCGGTGACCACCCACGACAGGTGCGCCATGCCCCCGAGGTCACCGACGATCGTCGGCATCGCGGGGCTCACGATCATGTTGTCGAGCATCGCGAGCAGCATCGTGATCATCAGGGCCATCAGGACGACGCGCACGCTGCGCGGCTGCGGCCCGCTCTCGTCCGCGGCGCCCGCCGCTCCCGCTTTCTCCAGTGTCGCTTTAGCCGTCCCCGTCATGCTCACCACTCCCCGGTGTCGCCGTGCTGCTACTTACTTGCCGCCCGGCAAGTAACTACACTGAGGGAAGGTAGACCCGTAACTAGCCGGGCGTCAAGTAAGTTCACGCACGACGACGTGAGTGCATGAGTGGAGTCGAGGAGCACCCCGATGGGCACAGGCAAGCAGCAGCGGCGCGGCGACACCCGCCAGCGCATCCAGGAAGTGGCCCTCGCACTCTTCGCCGAGCAGGGTTACGAGAAGACGTCACTGCGCGAGATCTCGGAGAAGCTCGAGGTCACAAAGGCGGCGCTGTACTACCACTTCAAGACCAAGGAAGACATCCTCACCAGCATCTTCGACGACCTCACCGGGCCGATCGACGAGCTGATCGAGTGGGGTCACGAGCAGCCGCAGCCGGTCACCCTGGAGACCAAGAAGGAAGTCCTGACCCGCTACAGCGACATCCTCGTCGACGCGGCACCGCTCTTCCGCTTCATGCAGGAGAACCAGGCCGCGATGCGCGACCTGAAGTCGGGCGAGAGCTTCAAGGACCGCATGCTCGGGCTCCACGAGATCCTCAAGGACCCGGACGCCCCGATGGCCGACCAGGTGCGGTGCTTCAGCGCGCTGTTCACCATGCACGCCGGAATGTTCGTGCTCAAGGCAGCAGAAGGCGACCCCGAGGAGAAGCGCAAGGCCATCCTCGAGGTCGCCATCGAGCTGGTGACGCGGGCGCACGCGGGCAGCTGAGCCCGGGGCGCCCCGCGCGGAGGGGGAGGGTCAGACCCGCACGCCCTCCGAGCGGAGGAAGGCGACCGGGTCGACGGCCGAACCGTAGTTGGGGGTCGTACGGATCTCGAAGTGCAGGTGCGGCCCGCTGGAGTTGCCCGTGTTGCCGGAGAGGGCGATGCGCTGGCCGGTGCCGACGGCCTGGCCGACGCGGACGTCCACCTGCGAGAGGTGCGCGTACTGCGAGTACGTGCCGTCGGCGTGCTTGATCACGACGGCATTGCCGTACGCGGGGCCGTCACCGGCACCGTTGGGGCCCGCCTTCACGACGGTGCCGCCGTGCACGGACTCGACCGGGGTGCCGATCGGCACGGCGAAGTCCTGGCCGGAGTGCTTGTGGGACCACATGCTGCCGCCGAGGCCGAAGCTCGCGGAGAGCGTGTAGTTGTTCACCGGGTCGACCCAGGAAGCGGCCTTCGCCTCGGCGGCCTTCTTGGCGTCCGCGGCCTTCCGCGCCGCGTCCTTCTGCGCCTTGTCGGCGGCCTTGGCCTGGGCGGCGGCCTGCGCCTCGAGGGAGTTCACCGCGACACCGGGCAGCGCGCCGCCGCTCTCGGCGCCGTCCGCAGCGACCGAGACCCCGGCCCCGAGAACCGCCGACGCCCCGATGCCCGCGGCGACGACTGCCGCCCGCGTACGGAACATCGACGGGCGGGGATGGTGGGACTTGGTGCGCTTCGACATGGGGATGTCCTCCGGGGTTTCGACTGGGGGGCATGAACTGCTGGGCACAGAGGGACCCGGCGCCTTCACGTGAGCCGTGGGCCACGTGATGCACCGGGTCGGCCATCCCTTGGTAACCCCCACCCCCGGTCACCCCCAAAACGCCCGTCTACTACCCAAAGCCGTAGCCGACGGCCGCCTTTTCGCTCGCTTGACACCACAAAATCCGGACATTTGCCCCACGGCCCGGTAACAGCACTCCGGGCGGGGCGGGGCCCCTGGCCCCCGCGCTCCCGACGCGGCAAAGGTCCCGGGCCCGCGAGCCGAAGGTCCCGCACGCGCACCGGACCGCTTCCACTATTCCGCCTAGTACCGGACGAATCGCCTGTGCGTCATGTCACCGGCGCATAAGATCCACCCCTCCGCGAATGTGACCCCCACTACGCTCATGCCCATGGATCCCGCGGTCATAGGCACCCGCCTGGCATCGAGCGCCATGGCCCCGCTGATCAAGAAGTTGTTCGTACGGGAGGGTCCCGGCGCGGGCCTGGCGGACAAGCCCGTGCGGCTGTCCTCGCTGGTGTCCTTCAGGGGCGAGAAGCGGACCCTGACCGAACGGGACGTGCTCCACCTCGCAGGCAGGCTGGTGGGCGAGGCCCTGGCCTCCCCCTGCGAGCACCCCTTCCCGCCGGACGAGGCGACCGCGGTCACGGACGCGCTCTCCCGCGTACTCCTCTCGCTCGGCGAGCTGGACATGGACGACGTCCAGGCGGTCCGCCTCGGCCACCAGAAGCTGGCCCGCACACTCATCCACCACTCGGACTCGCCCGCCTCCGGGCTGTCCACGGACGCCGCCTCCTTCCTCGACTCGGTCACCGAGTGGGCCTGCCTGCACATCCTGCAGTTCTTCACGCAGCGCTCCACGTTCGTGGCGGCGACGCTGGTCGCGCAGAGCCGCGGACAGGACGAACTCATCGCGAAGGTCGATGAGTTGATCGCCCGGAATCCGCTCACCGGGGCACAGGACCTGGCCTTCGAGCGACGCTATCTCGCGTACGTCGCGAAGAAGCACGGGAAGCTGACGATCTTCGGGATCGATCTGGCGGACACGCCGGGGAAGTGGCCGCTGGACGCGGCGTACATGTCGCTCGAGGCGTCGGCCCCCGAGCGGGTGGCGACGGTCCGCACGCCGGCGGGCGCGGAGGAGGTGGAGCCGGTCGGGCACGCGCCGCCGCACCCGGCCGACCAGGCCCTCGCCACCCACGACCGGGTCCTGCTGCGGGGCGAGGCGGGCTCCGGCAAGACGACGCTCGTGCAGTGGCTGGCCGTGAGCGCGGCGCGCCGGGACGTGGCGGACGCCGGCGATCCCATGACGTACCTCTACGACCGCATCCCCTACGTACTCCCCCTGCGCACCCTCACCCGGCACGGCGAACGGCTGCCCGCACCCGCGGACTTCCTGGCATCCGTGGGTTCGCCGCTCGCCGGCACCCAGCCCACCGGCTGGGAGTCGCGCGTCCTGACGGCGGGCCGCGGCCTGGTCCTGATCGACGGCATCGACGAGATCCCGGACGTGGAGCGCGCAAGGACCCGCGCCTGGCTGAGCGACCTCATCGACGCGTATCCCGGCAACCGCTGGCTGGTGACGTCGCGCCCTTCGGCCGTACGCGAGGACTGGCTCACCGAGGAGGGGTTCACGGAGCTGACGCTCTCCGCGATGAGCAAGGCGGAGGCCGCCGCCTTCATCGAGCGCTGGCACGCCGCCGCACGCACGGGCGAGGCCGAGGAGGATGCCGCGCTCGCCGCGTACGAGCAACAGCTCCAGGAGGCGGTCGGGTCCAAGCCTGACCTCGGCCGACTGGCCACCAACCCCCTCATGTGCGGCCTGATTTGCGCCCTGCACAGGGACAGGAGGGGTTTCCTGCCCCTGGGCCGCAAGGACTTGTACACGGCGGCCCTCTCCATGCTGCTGCTCCGCAGGGACCGCGAACGCCACATCTCCGCGACGGAGCTGCGGGAGGAACCGCAGCTCCAGCTCCTCCAACGGCTCGCGTACTGGCTGATCCGCAACGGCCGTACGGTGATGGACCGTTCGCGGGCGGAATCCATCATCGCGGACGCGCTGCCCGCGGTGCCGGAGCTGGCATCACTGGGTGACGCCGCGGCGGTCTACACGCACTTCCTGCACCGCAGCGGCCTGCTGCGCGAACCGGGCCCGGACACCGTCGACTTCATCCACCGCACCTTCCAGGACTTCCTGGGCGCGCGGGCCGCGGTCGACGAGGGCGACTTCGGGGTGCTCGCACGGTACGCCGCGGACGACATGTGGGAGGACGTCATCCGCATGGCGGTGGCACAGGCGCGGCCGCGCGAACGGGCCGAGATCCTGCGGGACTTGCTCGCGTACGGGGACACCCATCCGGAGGAGCGGGCCAGGAAGCGGATCCACCTCCTGGCGGCGGCCTGCCTGGAGCATGCGGCGGAGCTGGCGCCGGCGGTGCGGGAGGAGGTGGAGCGGCGGACGGCCGAGCTGATTCCGCCGCGGAGCGCGTCGGACGCCCGCGCGCTCGCGGAGGCGGGGCCCGTGGTGCTCGACCTGCTCCCGGAGCCGGACGGCCTGACCGACGAGGAGGCCCGGCTCGTGACGATCGCCGCGACCCACATCCGTTCGGACACGGCGATCCCCTACCTCGCCCGGTTCGCGCGGTCCCCGATCCGTGTCGTACGCAACCAGCTGATGTGGGGGTGGCAGCGGTACGACTGCCGGGCGTACGCAGAGCAGGTCATCGCCCAACTCGACGACGGCGAGACGTACTTCTCCATCCGGGGCGACGAACAGGTCGCCGAGCTGGAGCGGCTGGGGCTGCGCCCGAAGCGACTGGACATTCGCCAGGGCGTCTCCCCCGAGGCCGCCTCCCGGCTGCTCGTGGCCTGCGAGCCCACCTTCCTGATGCTCACGGTCTCGCTGCCCCGCCTCACCACCGAGGCCCTGGCCGCCTTGCGGGACCTCATCGCGCTGCGCGTCTTCCACGCAGCCGAGCCCTGGAACCTCTCCCTGATCCCGCCCGGAGCGCCCCTGGCGACCCTGGGAGTCCTCGACTCCCTCGGCCAACTGGCCGACTTCCCCCACATGACCACCTGGCCACGGTTGAACTGGGTCACCTTCGGTGCGCTCGACCACCTGAGCACCGCCACGCAATGGGAGACCCTGGCACGCCTCCCGCACCTCTCGGAGCTGTCCGTATCCTCCGACAGCCTCGCCTGCGCGCCTCCCGGGACGGTCCTGCCCGGCATCATGCGGCTGCAGTTGTTCCCCACGGACGCGTGCGACGCCACGACAGGCCGTATCCCGACCCTCCTGCCGGGCCTCACCCACCTCACCGTGCTGCCGTCCGGCCACCAAGGAAGGCTCGACGTGACACCACTGGCGGACCTTCCCGCACTCACCTACCTGGAGACCCCGACTTCCCGCACCTCCGGCCTGGCCGCCCTTCCGGACCGCGTCGAGGTGGAGACGTACGACCCCGTCACCGATTGAACCGAAACCACACCCCCTTGCCGACCTCGGCGGGCGTCACCCCGCAGACCTGAAGGCAGCCTGTGAGCCTGGTCGTCCAGGAAGCCATCGACAGCACCTGTCGTACCGACAACTAGCCGCCCACACCGCCCAGTTGACCTACCCTCGACACATGGTCGACCCCGCAGCCCTAGGAGCCCGTCTGGCGTCCAGCGCGGTCGCGCCCCTCGTGAAGAAGCTCTTCGTGAAGGACCAGCCGGGCGCGGGCCTTGTCACCAAGCCGGTGCGGATCTCCGCCCTCTTCTCCTTCGGGGGCGAGAAGCACAGCGTCACCCTGAAGGACGTCGAGAAGATCGCGGACGAGCTCGTGCGGCGGGCGCTGAAGTCCGCGGGGCCCGGCGAGCGGCCGGTGGAGGCCGCCGAAGCCGAGGCGGTCAGGGGCGCGCTCACGCAGTCGTTCGCCGCCCTCGGCACCCTCACCATCGAGGACTACGAAGCCGTCGCCCTCGGCCCCGAGGAGTTCGCGCGCAGACTCCGGGAGCGCACCACGGTCTCCGCCTTCGGGCTCAGCGCCGACGGCGAGGCCTTCTACGACCAACTGCTCCTCACCGCCTCCCTCCACATCCTGAACTTCTTCACCCAGCGCTCCACGTACATCGCCCGGCAACAGACCGCGCAGAGCCAGCAGTTGGCGCGGCTCGTCGGAGCCATCGACGTACTCCTGGAACGGCTGCCGTCGCAGTCGAGCGGCGACGCCGCCTTCGAGGCGCGGTACGCGGCGTACATCGCCGAGCGGCACGGCACGCTCACCATCTACGGACTCGACGTCTACGCGGGCACCAGCGAGTGGCCGCTGGACACCGCCTACCTCAGCCTGGAGGCGGCCCAGGAGCACCCCGCGGAGGGCGGCACCCAGGTGGCGGCCGAGCGGGTCCTCGCCCAGCACGATCACGTGCTGCTGCGCGGCGTCGCCGGATCCGGCAAGACCACCCTGGTGCAGTGGCTCGCGGTCACGGCGGCCGACCGGACGTACGAGCACGGCCTCACCCACCTCATCGGGCGCGTGCCGTTCGTCCTGCCGATGCGGCGGATCGCCCGGGCCGGTGCCGAACTCCCCATCCCCAAGGACTTCTTGACGGCCGTCGGCTGTCTCGTCGCCGGGGAGCAGCCGGCGGGCTGGGTGGAGCGCGTGCTGCGGGCCGGGCGCGGCGTGCTGCTCGTCGACGGGGTGGACGAGATCTCCGAGGACCGCCGCGAGGCCGCCAAGCGGTGGCTGCGCGACCTGACGCGCACCTTCCCGGGCAATCTGTGGCTCGTCACGTCCCGCCCCTCGGCCGTCCCTGACAGGTGGCTGGACTCCACCGGCTTCGCCGAGCTGACGCTCTTGCCGATGGCCCGCGACGACGTCGCCACGTTCGTCCGCAGGTGGCATCGCGCCGCCGGTGAGGACGAGGCCGTCGGCGCCGCCCTGCTGCGGGCCGTACGCGGCGGCTCCGAGCTGAACCGGCTCGCCACCAATCCGCTGATGTGCGGCATGCTCTGCGCCCTGCACCGCGAGCGGCGCGGGTTCCTGCCGCAGAACCGCAAGTCGCTGTACGAGGCCGCCCTGTCGATGCTCCTCGAACGCAGGGACCGGGAGCGGTCCATCCACGGCCCCGACGACGCACTCGTCCCGTACGCGACCCAGATCCAGCTCCTCCAGAAGCTGGCGTGGTGGCTGATCCGCAACAGCCGCTCCGAGATGGACCGTTCGGACGCGGTGCACATCATCGGCCGGGCGGCACCCTCGATGGGCCTGGACGCCACGTACGCCCCCGACGTCTACACCGTGCTCCTGCTCCGCTCCGGCCTGCTGCGCGAACCCTCCGAAGGGCGCGTCGAATTCCTCCACCGCACCTTTCAGGACTTTCTCGGCGCCCGGCTCGCCGTGCAGGAGCTGGACTTCGACCTGCTCGTGAACCACGCGGGGCGTACCGAGTGGGAGGACGTCATCCTGCTCGCCGTCGCCCACGCGCGCCCGAAGGAGGCCGAGTCGATGCTGCGACGGCTCGCGGGTCTCGGGTCCCCGCGCGGCAAGCTCCTGGCGGCGGCGGCCCTGCCGTACGCGGCGGAGGTCGCCCCGGAGGTGCGCGCCCTGGTGGGGGCGGGGGTCCGGTCGCTGATCCCGCCACGCACCGAGGCCGACGGCCGCGATCTGGCCCAGATCGGGAGCGATCTGGTACTCGACCTGCTGCCGGGACCCGACGAACTCGATGTGGCGAACGCGCGCCCGGTGGTCCTGACGGCGGCCGGGCTCGGCAGCGAGGCCGCGCTGAACTTCCTGACCCGCCTGCGCCACCACGACCGCATGGACGTGCAGTGGGCACTGGCATCGGCCTGGTCGCACTTCGACCGGGAGCTCTACACGCGCGAGATCCTGGCCCATCTGTCCCAGCAGCCCTCCGTCGTCGTGCGCGGCCCCGACGACCTCCGTGCCCTGCGCTCCATCGGCGGCTGGCGGGAGATCGTGGTCCGCGGCCCCTACCGTGTCGAGGACCTGACGGAGCTCATCGTGCCCGAGCGCCTGATCCGCCTCTCTCTGGACGCACCCCACCCCGTCGAGGGGCTGGCCTGGCTCTCGGCCTTCCCGCGGCTGGACGACGTCTTCGTGTACGCGGACGTGAGCGAGGCCGTGGCCCAGCAGGTTCCGGCGCATGTTCGCCTCAACGTACGCCTCGAACAAGGCAATTGACCTACCGTTGACTGCTCACGGAAGCACCCGCCACCCCAGGGACCCCGGATGCCCATGGAGCCCGTCGTACGCATTCCCTCGACCCTCGCAGCGCCCCTCGTGCAACGCTTCTTCCGCATCCCACCCCGTCCCCCCACCGCCCCCGGCCTGATCGCCGCCCTCACCACCTGGCGCGGCCCCGACGCGTCGGCCGACCCGGACGAGGTCCACCGCACCGCCGCCGAGTTCATCCAGCTCGCCGCCGAGACGCACACCACGCCGACCGCCGAACTCCCCGCGGTCGCCGACGTTTTGACCCGCACCCTGCTCGCCATCGGCGAACTCGACCTCACCGACACCGACGCCGTCCGCCTCGGCCCCCAGGACTACGCCCGCCGCCTCCGCGGCGCGGTCCAGGGCGCCGACCGGGCCCTGTCCCCCGACGCCGCCTGGTTCCACGACGAACTGCTCGTCGCCGTCTGCCTGCACGTCCTGCACCACCTCGTGCGCCGCTCCCCGTACATCCAGCGCCATATGCCCGAGCGCGCCAGCCGCATACGGCAGCTCGTCGACCTGAACGACGCCGAGGCGGCGGCCGCGGCCCGCAAGCCCGAACCCTCCCTGGAAGACGCCGAGTTCGAGTCCGCGTACGCCCGGGAAGTCGTGCGCCAGCACGGCTGGCTGACCATCGTCGGCGTCGACTTCGCGAACGCGCCCGACCACTGGCCCCTGGAGGACACCTATCTCAGCCTGCAGGCCGAGGAGAGCAGCGGCGGCCCTGCAGCGGGCGGACAGCAGCGCACGGTGCTCCTCGCCGACCGGGCCCTCGACGGCCACGAGCGGGTCCTGCTGCGCGGCGTAGCGGGGTCGGGCAAGACGACCCTCGTGCAGTGGCTCGCCGTGGCCGCCGCCCACGAGGGCGCCCGGGTGCCCTTCGTCCTGCCCGTACGCCGCTTCGCCCGCGAGGGCTTCCCCGCCCCCGACGACTTCCTGCACGCCGTACGGCACCCGCTGGCAGGCCGTGAGCCCGAGGGATGGGTGGTGCGGACCCTCCTCGCGGGCCGTGCCCTGCTCCTGGTCGACGGCATCGACGAGGCCCCGGAGGAGACCCGCCACGCCCTGCGCGACCAGCTCAGACGACTCCTTCGCATCTTCTCGGGCACCGCCTGCCTGGTCACCTCCCGCCCCTCCGCCGTGGAGGAGGGCTGGCTCGCCCGGGGCGGCCTGGCCGAGGAAGGCTTCACGGACCTCTCGCTCGCGCCGATGTCCCGCGACCAGGTCACCCGCTTCATCCGCGACTGGCACACCGCGGCACGCGGCGACGCGGGCAAGGACGCCGACGCCCTCAAGGAGTACGAACAGCGCCTGCTGCACTCCGTACGCATCTACCGCGAGCTGCGCCAGCTCGCCACCAACCCCCTGATGTGCGGACTGATCTGCGCCCTCAACCGGGACCGCTCGGGCTCCCTGCCCAAGGGCCGCAAGGAGCTCTACGACGCCGCCCTGGAGATGCTGCTCCAGCGCCGCGACCCCGAACGCGACGTGCTGTACGCGGACGACGTACGCCTGCAGCAGGGCGCCCGCGAGCTGCTGCTGCGCAAGCTCGCCCACGCCATGCTGGCGGAGGGCCTTTCGGAGCTGCCGCGCCGGCGGGTCGTCGAGGTCCTGGACGGCGCGCTGCCCGCGATCCCCTCGGCCCGTGCCGCGGGCGACGGCGAGAAGATATTCCGCCATCTGCTGCACCGCACCGGCCTCCTGCGCGAACAGGCGGGCGTCTCGGTCGACTTCATCCACCGCACCTTCCAGGACTACCTGGCCGCCAAGGAGATCGTGGCCCGCGGGCATCTGCACACCCTCGTCGACCACGCCCACCAGCCGGAGTGGGAGGAGGTCATCCGGATGTCCGCCGCCCACGCCCGCCCCGAGGAGTGCGCCCACTTCCTGGAGGCCCTCCTGTCCGCCGCCCCCGGCCTGCGCCGCCCGTACGTCAACCACCGGCGCCTGATGGCCGCGGCCTGCCTGGAACACGTCAGCGAGCTGGACCCGGCCGTGCAGGAACTCGTCCACCGGCGCACCAAGAACCTCCTGCGGCCCACCACCGAGCAGGGCGCCCGCAGCCTCGGCTGGGTCGGCCCCATCGTCCTGGAGCAGCTGCCCGACCCCGAGCAGGTGCCCGGCGACCAGCAGGCCCTCCTCCTCGCCATCACCGCGACCCGGGTCCAGGACGACGCGGCCATCGACTACCTCGCCCGCCTTCGCACCCGCTCCTCGCTCGCCATCCGCACCGAACTGGCCCGCCCCTGGCGCCACTTCGACACCGAGCGGTACGCGCGCGAGATCATCGCCCATCTCGACCCCGAGGGCCTGTACTTCCCCGTCTCGGACGCGGCCGAGCTGGCGGCCCTGCGCGGCCTCGGCGGGCGGCCCCGCATCCAGGTGGCCGGCGTGATGCGCACCGACGAGCTCCTGGCGGGCCTCGTCCCCGACCGGCTCACCCACCTGTGGATCAACGCCGAGCTGCCCGACCCGGACATGTCGTGGCTGGCCCGCTTCCCCGCCCTGCACGTCCTGCGCGTCAACCCGCGCCTGCCGCGCGTACGGAACGTACCGGAGGGCGTCACCATCACGGCCTGAGCCCGGCGGCCCCCGTACGAAAAAACAGCCCCCGTACGTACGGAAAAGGGGCCGCCCCGGAACCGTACGAAACGGTCCGGGGCGGCCCCTTCAAGCGATCAGCTCGGTGCGAGCGTCACGCCTCCTTGCTCAGGTTCGGGCCCGCACCGCCACCGGCGGCCGACTCGATCGGCGGGACGTCCGGCAGCGCCGCCTTCTCCTCGCCACGGAAGGTGAACGTGGCGGTGTCGCCCTCGCCCTCCGTGTCGACGACCACGATGTGGCCGGGGCGGAGCTCACCGAAGAGGATCTTCTCGGAGAGGGTGTCCTCGACCTCGCGCTGGATCGTGCGCCGCAGCGGACGCGCGCCGAGCACCGGGTCGTAACCCCGCTTCGCGAGCAGCTCCTTCGCGGACTGGGAGAGCTCGATGCCCATGTCCCTGTCCTTGAGGCGCTCGTCCACCTTGGTGATCATCAGGTCGACGATCTGGAGGATGTCGTCCTGGCTGAGCTGCGGGAAGACGACGACGTCGTCCACACGGTTCAGGAACTCCGGGCGGAAGTGCTGCTTCAGCTCGTCGCTGACCTTGTTCTTCATCCGCTCGTAGTTGGACTTCGTGTCGCCCTGGGCCGCGAAGCCGAGGTTGAAGCCCTTCGAGATGTCACGGGTTCCAAGGTTGGTCGTCATGATGATGACCGTGTTCTTGAAGTCCACGACGCGGCCCTGGGAGTCGGTCAGGCGACCGTCCTCCAGGATCTGCAGGAGCGAGTTGAAGATGTCCGGGTGGGCCTTTTCGACCTCGTCGAAGAGGACGACGGAGAACGGCTTGCGACGGACCTTCTCGGTCAGCTGACCGCCCTCTTCGTAGCCCACGTATCCGGGGGGCGAACCGAAGAGACGCGAGACCGTGTGCTTCTCGCTGAACTCCGACATGTCGAGGGAGATCAGCGCGTCCTCGTCACCGAAAAGGAATTCGGCGAGCGCCTTGGACAGCTCGGTCTTACCGACACCGGACGGGCCCGCGAAGATGAACGAACCGCCGGGGCGCTTCGGGTCCTTCAGACCCGCACGCGTACGCCGGATCGCCTTCGAGAGCGCCTTGACGGCGTCCTTCTGGCCGATGACGCGCTTGTGGAGCTCGTCCTCCATGCGCAGCAGACGGGAGGACTCCTCCTCCGTCAGCTTGAAGACCGGGATGCCGGTGGCGGTCGCCAGGACCTCGGCGATCAGCTCGCCGTCGACCTCGGCGACGACGTCCATGTCGCCGGCCTTCCACTCCTTCTCGCGCTTGGCCTTCGCGGCGAGCAGCTGCTTCTCCTTGTCGCGGAGAGAGGCCGCCTTCTCGAAGTCCTGGGAGTCGATGGCCGACTCCTTGTCGCGACGCACGCCCGCGATCTTCTCGTCGAACTCGCGGAGGTCCGGCGGCGCGGTCATCCGGCGGATGCGCATCCGGGAACCGGCCTCGTCGATCAGGTCGATCGCCTTGTCCGGCAGGAAGCGGTCCGAGATGTACCGGTCGGCCAGCGTGGCCGCCTGCACGAGGGCCTCGTCCGTGATCGAGACACGGTGGTGGGCCTCGTAGCGGTCGCGCAGACCCTTGAGGATCTCGATGGTGTGCGGCAGCGACGGCTCCGCGACCTGGATGGGCTGGAAGCGGCGCTCGAGAGCGGCGTCCTTCTCCAGGTGCTTGCGGTACTCGTCGAGCGTCGTGGCACCGATGGTCTGGAGCTCACCGCGGGCCAGCATCGGCTTCAGGATGGAGGCCGCGTCGATGGCGCCCTCGGCGGCACCCGCACCCACGAGCGTGTGCAGCTCGTCGATGAACAGGATGATGTCGCCGCGGGTGCGGATCTCCTTGAGGACCTTCTTCAGGCGCTCCTCGAAGTCACCGCGGTAGCGCGAGCCGGCCACCAGGGCACCCAGGTCGAGGGTGTAGAGGTGCTTGTCCTTGAGGGTCTCGGGCACCTCGCCCTTGACGATGGCCTGGGCGAGACCTTCGACGACGGCGGTCTTGCCGACGCCGGGCTCACCGATCAGGACCGGGTTGTTCTTCGTACGGCGGGACAGCACCTGCATGACCCGCTCGATCTCCTTCTCGCGCCCGATGACCGGGTCGAGCTTGGACTCACGAGCGGCCTGGGTGAGGTTCCGGCCGAACTGGTCGAGGACCAGGGACGTGGAAGGCGTGCCCTCCGCAGGACCACCGGCGGTGGCGGTCTCCTTGCCCTGGTAACCGGAGAGCAGCTGGATGACCTGCTGCCGCACCCGGTTGAGGTCGGCGCCCAGCTTGACCAGGACCTGGGCGGCGACGCCCTCGCCCTCGCGGATCAGGCCGAGCAGGATGTGCTCCGTGCCGATGTAGTTGTGGCCCAGCTGAAGGGCCTCGCGGAGCGAAAGCTCCAGGACCTTCTTGGCACGGGGGGTGAAGGGAATGTGCCCGGACGGAGCCTGCTGGCCCTGCCCGATGATCTCCTCCACCTGCTGGCGGACCGCCTCGAGCGAAATCCCGAGGCTCTCCAGGGCCTTAGCGGCGACACCCTCGCCCTCGTGGATCAAGCCCAGGAGGATGTGCTCGGTGCCGATGTAGTTGTGGTTGAGCATCCGGGCTTCTTCCTGAGCCAGGACGACAACCCGCCGCGCGCGGTCGGTGAACCTCTCGAACATCGTTAATCGCTCCTCAGAGCGGTCAGGCAGTAAAGGGGTCGGTCCCCTCCCTGTCCTTCCGCAGCTTAGTCCCGCAAGCGGGGACCGCTCATTCCAACTGCCGACACCCGGACCCCATCTCGGAGGATCTCCTGACCCCGAACGCCGACAACTGCTCCAACCCGATGGTGCGAGACGATGTTCCCGCAGGCCAGACAGTTACCCCCACCATCAGTACGCCGATGGCGAACGTGAGACGCCAAAGCCCGCGTGTCGCCCCTCCCCACTAGGGATGTCTTACCCGTAAGGACTGACACTCCATGCGGCGCGCACCGGTTCCCTCCGCTACGGGCGAACACCCTTGCGCTGCCGAACACGCCCTTACGCCCTCTTTCCGGACACCGAGCGCAATCGCCTCGCGACCCTGCGTAACCCTCGCGGCCTTCCGGCTGTTGCTCGGACATGGCCCCCACGGTTCCCCAGCCCCGAGTGCCGGTCGAACAGAGCGACCCGGTGCGGCAGTGGTACGAGAACGAGCTCGGCTGGGCGACCGCGCCGGAGCCGGGTCCGGCGCGTCTCCTGACGGGGCTGCGCTTCGACGTCCTGGAACTTCCCGCGGAGGCCGGCTTCGCGGCGCTGCGCCACCTCGGACCGAAGGCTCCGGTGGCCCTGCGCGGGGAAACGATGCGTCTCCTGGTCACCGCGGGAGGCGCGGACGAGCTGCCGGGGCTGCTCGACTGGCTCGAGTGGGGAGACATCCCCCTGGGTCTCACCGCGGTCGGGGCCGGTGGGCGGATCGACGCGCCCACACCCCCGGGGTGGTCCGGCTCGCGGGGGGCCGCCGTATGGCTGCGACCCCCGGAGCCCGGGTGCGAGGTGGAGCCGACGCTGCCGGCGCTGCCGTCCCTGCCAAGGGTGGGGGGAGGCGGGACTGTGCCCCACAGCGACCCCGCCGTGGGCTCCGATCTCGTACGACTTGTGGACACGGCGGCAACGCAGTGCCACCGGGTCCGGTTGCGGCGTCGCAGCCGTCAGCCGTTGGCCTTCTCGTAGGCCTCACGAATGGACGCGGGAACGCGGCCGCGGTCATTGACCTCGAAACCGTTCTCCTTTGCCCAGGCGCGGATTGCGGCGGTGTCCTGACCGCCGCTCGCGGCAGCGGCACGAGCCTTGCCACGACCGCCGGAACCACGGCCACCAGTACGCCGGCCGGCCTTGACGAAGTCCTCAAGGGCGCCACGGAGCTTGTCCGCGTTGGCGGTGGTGAGGTCGATCTCGTAGGACTTGCCGTCCAACGCAAACGTCACGGTCTCGTCCGCCTCGCCACCGTCGAGGTCATCGACAAGAAGGACCTGAACCTTCTGTGCCACCGGATTTCCTTTCATCGATAACTACGAGGCCGTCCCGCACGACGTCTGCCGCCGATTCACCGGCCCCTGTTATATGCAGTACTGCAGTACGTCGGAAAGCAAACCGCTTTTGCTGGAAAAACACAAACCCCTGGGAGAGACCGGTCCCCCGAGAACCCTGGAAACATACGCGTTTCGGACATAGGCCACCGGGGCAGGAGGCCGTCCGGAATACCACAGTGGCGATCACAGATGCAGAAGCATCCGACTGTTGCCCAAGGTGTTCGGTTTCACTCGTTCGAGGCCGAGGAACTCCGCGACGCCCTCGTCATAGGAACGCAGGAGCTCGCTGTAGACATCTCCGTCGACCGGAGTCTCGCCGATCTCCACGAAGCCGTGCTTCGCGAAGAAGTGGACTTCGAAGGTGAGACAGAAAACCTTCCTGACACCGAGCCAGCGGGCGGTCTGCAGCAACTTCTCGAGCAACTGATGCCCCACCCCGGCCCCCTTGACCTCCGGGTTCACCGCAAGCGTGCGCACTTCCGCGAGGTCTTCCCACATCACGTGCAGAGCACCGCAGCCGACCAGCTCGGCGTTGTCGTCGCGTTCCGCCACCCAGAACTCCTGGATGTCCTCGTAAAGCGTCACCGTCGCTTTGTCCAGGAGGATGCGCTCGCCGACGTACGAGTCGAGGAGCCGGCGGACGGCCGGGACATCGGCGGTTCGCGCCCTGCGGACGGAGACCGCTTTTGCGCTGAGTTCGCTGAGTTCGGGTACGTCTGCTGCCATGACCGGACGCTATCGCTCTGCGCCGCGCTCCGCGGAGCCGGGGTTCTCCGGGCCTTGGACGATACGCATGGCATCACTCAGGGCTTCCCGCTGTTCCGGCGACATCATGCCGAAGAAGGCGACGAGTGCCGCTGCCGGGTTGTCACTCTGCGACCACGCTTCGTTCATCAGTGCGGCAGCGTAGGCGGCACGAGTGGACACCGCCTCATATCGATAGGCGCGACCTTCCGCTTCGCGACGCACCCAACCCTTCTGATGGAGATTGTCCAAAACGGTCATCACGGTCGTGTACGCGATGGACCGTTCCTGCTGAAGGTCTTCCAGGACTTCTCGAACGGTCACGGGGCGGTTCCACTTCCACACCCGCGTCATGACTGAGTCTTCGAGTTCTCCCAATGGACGAGGCACAGCTGAACAATAGTGGGAGACGTCACTATTGGCGTGATGCGTGAGGGACGTGGCGTACCCCTAATTTCTGCACCAAAAAGGGCGTACGACTCGAAAACGCTTGAGTCGTACGCCATGGTGAGCGCCCGCGCACGCCGGGTGACCTCCGCAGGTCACACCGGGTGGAACGGGCGCCGGAAGTGCGGGATGCGGGTCAGGCGCCGCCGGCCTCGGGGGACTGCCGGACGGATTCGGCGCGGGCGACGGCGGCGTCCACGGCCGCGTCCTCCTTGGCCTTGTTGGCGCCGCCCTGGGTCTTCACGATCGTCACGATGAGACCGACGAAGAACACGGCCATCACTACGGGGGGCACGAGCGCGGAAACGTAGTCCATGCCCCCAGGGTAGCTAGCCCGCGACGAGCTGATGCGGCGGGTCCGCGGGTGTCTCGGGGCGGCGCTTGGGCGGGAAGACCTCGGCCGGAGTGGGGACCGGGCGGGGCTGTTCCGGGGCGGCCGGGCGCTCGGGCGGCGCCGCGGGCTCGGGCTCGGCCGGATCGCCCGCCGCGTCGAGGCCGCCGGGCAGGGCGAGCAGCCGGGTGCGCGAGGCGGGCACCTGGGCGCGGCCGTGGACCGGGACGGCGCGGCCCGCGAGTCTGGCCCGCACTGCCTCTTCGGCGAGGATCCGGCAGCGGTCGAGCAGGGCGGCCGCCGTGGTGTTGCCGCGCAGCGCGCGGAGCGCCGCAAGATCGTCGGCGCCCGGCTGGTACCCGGCGCCGAGCGCGTCGTCGAGGAGTGCGAGATAGCCGGACGCGGTGCCGGGCAGGGCGGTCCGGTAGCGGGCGAGGTCGGCCACCAGGAACGCGCGGAGCCTGGCTCCCTCGCGTACGGCCTCGTCGACCGATTCGGCGAGGCGAAGACAGTCCTGGACGTCCTCGTCGCTGACGGGGCTGGGGTGCAGGGCGAGGGCCAGAGCGCGGCGGAGCACACGCAGTTCCTCCGCACTGAAGGCCATGCCGCCGCGGGATCCATAGGGCGTGGGCATGGGTCGACGATACGCACGAAACGGACAAAATCCGTTTAACGCCAATTCATGGCGCGGCGGCGGTCACTCCGCGCGGCGGCGGACCAGGGCGAAGACGACCGCTCCGACGCCGAGCAGCGCGGCGGCCGCGGCCGCGATCCACGGCAGGACGCCCGCGCCCGCCTCCGCCATGCGGCCCTCGCGGTCGGTGGCTCCCTTGCCGATGACGATCGATGCCTCGTCATTGGACGGATCCGGGTCGTTGAGGTCGAAACCGCCGTCTCCGGAGCGCACGCGGACCGAACCGCTGACTCCGGAGACGTCCTTCGCGTACCGGACCTCGAAGAGGAAGGACTGGCCGCCGTCCTTGGGGGACTCCCATCCCGCGTCGGGGCACAGATAGCGCCGGTGGCCCGACTCGAAGGGTTTGCGCTGCCCGTCCTCGTAGGTGAAGCAGTCGCCGCCCGCCTTCTCGTCCGGCTCCTCGTCGGTCCGTACGGAGCTCGCCACGACGCCCTTGGGGAGAGTCACCTCTACGTAGACGGCAGGTTCACGCAGGGGGCGGGCCACCAGGGCGGGGCCCTCGTTGCGCAGGCCGAAGGCGAGTTCTCGGACCGTGCCCTTCTTGCCGGGCTTCAGGGTGGCGCCGACCGCGCGGATGTCCGCCGAGTTCTGCGCCACGAACCGCACCTGGTGCTGGGCCGCGAAGTCGCCGCCCCGTCCGGGCGCCGGGACGAGGGCCAGCTCGGGGCCGCTGCCCGCCGGGCCTCCGACGGCCGTGTCCTGGTTCTCGGGGACGGCCTCCACGGAGTAGGTGACCCAGGCGTGGAACGCGTCGTCGGCGAGCGATCCCGGCAGCGGCGACGCGAAGGCCACGGTCTCGCCGGGGGCGACGGGACGGTCGAAGGAGCAGTTGGCCACCGAGTCGTACGCACCGTAATCGCCGGGCTGGTAACGGCAGTTGCTGTACCGGCCCGCGAGCCGCACGCCCGCGTCGCCCGTGACCCGGACGGATATCCGCTCGGTCGCGCGGTCGCCGGTGTTGCGCAGGACGACCGGGATCTCGATGTCCTGGCCGGTCTTCAGGCCCTCCTTGTCCGGGAGTTGGGCGACTTCGAGCTGGGGTGCGCCGACGGCGACACGGGTCGTGGTCGTGGCGCCGGTGAGGCGGTCGCCGGTCACTTCGAAGCGGATGGTTCCGGCCGTCCCCGGCGCCGCGCCGTCGACGGCGGTGATCGAGAGCGGCTTGTCGGGGGCCCTCAGGTACTTCGCGAATGTGCAGGTGACGACCGGGCCTTCGGCCGTGCAGCGGTCATCCGTGACCTTGACGGTGGCGACGCCCTTCAGACCGCTCGTGTCGATGACGAGCCGCACATTCCGGGGGCCGGGAAGGGACTTGGCGCCGTCGTAGAACTCGATCATGGGGTCGACGGGGACGGCACTGCCCGAGCGCGGCAGGGACATGGGGGCGACCATGATCCTGGACCAGACCTGGGTGGGGTTCTCAGGGGGATCTGAGGGGTCTTCCGGGGCCTGGGAGGGCGACTGGGCGGGAGTGTGTGCGGCGGCTTGGGCGGGTGCCTGAGCGGGTGCCTGGGCGGCGGGTTGGGTGGTGGCCCGGGCGGTCGCTGTCGGGGCGGTCGCCGGTATCGCCAGCGCCATGACCGCCACGGCAGCCCACAGTCGTCCCTTACGCGTCATTCGCCCCAGCCCGTCCGAACCCACTCAAGTCCCGTCCCTGCGCAGACTCTTGTAGAGGGCCGAGGGTTGTGCGCGCAAGGCCGTTCGACTTGCGCGCACACCGCGGCGACTGGTTCACGCCGCCGGGCCGCGTGCCCTTCGGGGCGGGTTTGCCCTTCGGTGCGGCCTTCGGGGTGGTGGCCCTTCGGGGTGGTGAACCTTCGGAGGGCGGTCCCGTCAGCTGCGGGACACGTTCCGCTCGTAGACGAGGCGGAGCCCGATCAGCGTCAGCCACGGCTCGTGCTCGTCGATGACCGAGGCCTCGCCGAGCACCATGGGGGCGAGGCCGCCCGTGGCGATCACCGTCACGTCGTCGGGGTCGCCGCCCGCGCCCACCAGTTCGCGCGCCATGCGGTTCACGACGCCGTCGACCTGGCCCGCGAAGCCGTACAGGATGCCCGCCTGCATGGCCTCCACGGTGTTCTTGCCGATGACGCTGCGCGGCCGGGCCAGCTCGATCTTGCGGAGCTGGGCGCCGCGCACGCCGAGGGCCTCGACGGAGATCTCGATGCCGGGGGCGATGACGCCACCGGCGTACTCCCCGCGCGCGGAGACCGCGTCGAAGGTCGTCGCCGTGCCGAAGTCGACGACGATCGCCGGGCCTCCGTAGAGCTCGACCGCCGCGACCGCGTTGATGATGCGGTCGGCGCCGACCTCCTTGGGGTTGTCCATGAGGATCGGGACGCCGGTCTTGATGCCCGGCTCGACGAGTACGGCGGGCACGTCTCCGTAGTAGCGCCTGGTGACCTCGCGCAGCTCGTGCAGGACCGAGGGGACCGTGGAGCAGATCGCGATGCCGTCGATGCCGTCGCCCAGCTCCTCGCCGAGCAGCGGGTGCATGCCCATCAACCCGTTGAGGAGCACGGCGAGTTCGTCGGCGGTGCGCCGGGCGTCGGTGGAGATGCGCCAGTGCTCGACGATGTCCTCGCCGTCGAAGAGGCCGAGGACCGTGTGCGTATTGCCTACGTCGATGGTGAGCAGCATCAGTCCCGCACCGCTTCCCGCAGGTCGAGGCCGATGTCCAGGATCGGCGACGAGTGGGTGAGCGCGCCCACCGCGAGGTAGTCGACGCCCGTCTCGGCGTACGCGCGCGCGTTCTCCCGCGTGAGGCGGCCCGAGGACTCCAGGAAGGCGCGGCCGGCCACGATGGCGACGGCCTCCTCGGTCTCGCCCGGCGTGAAGTTGTCCAGGAGGATCAAGTCGGCGCCCGCGTCCACGACTTCGCGCAGCTGGTGCAGGGTGTCGACCTCGACCTCGACGGCCAGACCGGGGAACCGCTCGCGTACGGCCTTGAAGGCCTGCTCCACGCCGCCCGCCGCGACCACGTGGTTGTCCTTGACCAGGGCCGCGTCGGAGAGCGACATGCGGTGGTTCACGCCGCCGCCCATGCGCACCGCGTACTTCTCCAGGGAGCGGTACCCGGGCGTCGTCTTGCGGGTGTCGCGGACCTTCGTCTTCGTGCCGTCCAGAACGTCCGCCCACGCGCGCGTGGCGGTCGCGATGCCGGAGAGGCGGCACAGGATGTTGAGCGCGCTGCGCTCGGCGGTGAGCAGGTCGCGGGTGCGGGTGGTGACGCTGAGCAGCACGGTGCCCGCCTCGACGCGGTCGCCGTCCTCGACGTGCCGCTCGACCTCGAACTCGTCCTCGCACACCACGGAGAGGACGGCTTCGGCGACGCGCAGGCCCGCGACAGTGCCCGCCTCGCGCGCGGCGAAGTCGGCGGTGGCGACGGCGTCCTCGGGGATGGTGGCCACCGTGGTGACGTCCACGCCGCCGTCCAGGTCCTCCGCGATGGCCATGTGCGCGATGTCCTCGACCTGCACGGGGTCGAGGCCCGCCTCGGTGAGGAGCTGGGCGAGCGTGGGGTCGAGGCCGCACTCCATGGGGTCGAACGCGTCGTCGCCGCCGCAGCCGCAGGCGTCGCCGCAGCCGCCGCCGGTCGGGGCGAGGGGGAGGTCGTCGGGGGTGCTCACGGTCACTGCTCCTGGGGACTGGGACGGGTCGGAGGGAAGTCGGGGGTCGCTGTCGTGTGTGCCGCCAGCGTCCTGTCCGGATTCAGGCGTACGACGATGTGGCGCCGCCAGGCCGCGTCGTCGCGGTCGGCGTGGTCCTCGCGCCAGTGGCAGCCGCGGGTCTCCTCGCGGCGCTGTGCGGCGGCGACCAGGACGCGGGCGACACAGAGGAGGTTGGTGGTCTCCCAGGTGTCGACGCCGGGCTCCGCGGTCTTGCCGTCCTCGGCGAGCGCGCCCGCGGCCTCGGCGTGGATGCGGGCGAGCCGGGCCGCCGCCTCGGTGAGGGAGGCGGCGGAGCGCAGCACTCCGGCACCCTCGGTCATGATGCGCTGGATGGCGAAGCGGGCCTCGGGCGGCAGCAGGGGGTGCGTGGGCGTCTCCGGCTGCGCGACGGGGGCCGGCACGCGCGCGTGGAGGGCGTTCTCCGCGTGCCGCGCCACGATGTCGGCGACGATGCGCTCGGCGTAGACCAGGCCCTCCAGAAGGGAGTTGGAGGCAAGGCGGTTGGCGCCGTGCACGCCGGTGCAGGCGACCTCTCCGCACGCGTACAGGCCCGGCACCGTGGTGCGGCCGTGCAGGTCGGTGCGGACGCCTCCGGAGGCGTAGTGCGCGGCGGGGGCGATCGGGATGGGCTCGGTGAGCGGGTCGATGCCGTGCGCGCGGCAGGCGGCGAGGATCGTCGGGAAGCGGTGCTCCCAGATGTCGGCGCCGAAGTGCCGGGCGTCCAAGTACATGTTCTCGGCGCCCTGTTCCAGCATGCGGCGCGTGATGCCCTTGGCGACGATGTCCCGGGGCGCGAGCTCGGCGAGCTCGTGCTGGCCGAGCATGAAGCGCACGCCGTCGGCGTCCACGAGATGCGCGCCCTCGCCGCGGACGGCCTCGGAGACCAGCGGCTGCTGGCCCTCCGCGTCCGCGCCGAGGAAGAGCACCGTGGGGTGGAACTGCACGAATTCGAGGTCGGAGACCTCGGCGCCCGCGCGCAGGGCGAGCGCGACGCCGTCGCCCGTGGAGACGGACGGGTTGGTGGTCGCGGAGAAGACCTGGCCCATGCCTCCGGTGGCGAGGACCACCGCGGGGGCGTGCACGGCGCCCACTCCGTCGTGCTGGCCCTCGCCCATGACGTGCAGGGAGACTCCGGCGGTGCGGCCTTCGGCGTCGGTCAGCAGGTCAAGGACCAGGGCGTTCTCGACGGTCGGTATGCCGCGCGAGCGGACGGCCTCGACCAGGGCGCGGGAGATCTCGGCGCCGGTCGCGTCGCCGCCCGCGTGCACGATGCGGCGGCGGTGGTGGCCGCCCTCGCGGCCCAGCTCGATGACGCCTTCGGCGTCGGTGTCGAAGAGGGCGCCGGTCTCGATGAGGCGGCGCACGGCGTCGGGGCCCTCGGTGACGAGGGTGCGCACGGCCGCCTCGTCGCACAGGCCCGCGCCCGCCACGAGCGTGTCGTCCAGGTGCTGTTCAGGGGTGTCGCCCTCGCCGAGCGCCGCGGCGACGCCGCCCTGGGCCCAGCGCGTGGAGCCGTCGTCCAGGCGGGCCTTGGTCACCACGACCGTCTTCAGACCGGCGGCCGAACTGCGCAGGGCCGCGGTGAGCCCGGCCACTCCGGAGCCGACGACCACGATGTCGGCGTCCAGGGACCAGCCGGGGGCGGGGGCGTGCAGCCGTATTCCGGTGGCACTCATGCGGTGGCTCCGTTCGCACTCATACGGTGGCTCCGAAGGTCAGCGGGATGTTGTCGATCAGGCGTGTGGCGCCGACCTTGGCGGCCACCGCGAGGACGGCCTCGCCGCTGTGGCCGGGGCGTACGTCGGTGAAGTCGGCCGGGTCGACCAGCGCCACATAGTCCAGCTCCAGCGGGGGCCGCAGGCGGGCGGCCTCGTCGAGGACCTGCCGGGCAGCTGCGAGGACGGCCGCGGGGCCGCCGGGCGCGGAGGGCGGACCGGACTGGGCGACCGCGTGGGCGTCGGCGGCCGCGCGGGACTCGCCGATGGCGCTCAGGGCGACGGCACGCGCGCGTGTGGCGGGGGCGGTGGCGGCACGCGCGCGCAGGGCCTCCTGCGCGGCATGCCGGTCGCGGCCCGCGAAGAGGGCTTGGGAGAGGGCGAGGGCGGTGCGGCGCTCGTCCGGCGCGAGGTAGCGGTTGCGGCTGGAGAGCGCGAGGCCGTCGCTCTCGCGGACGGTGGGCACGCCGACGATCTCCACGTCGAAGTTCAGGTCGCGCACCATGCGGCGGATCAGGGCGAGCTGCTGGGCGTCCTTCTGCCCGAACAGCGCCACGTCGGGCCGGGTGAGGTGCAGCAGCTTGGCGACGACGGTGAGCATGCCGTCGAAGTGGCCGGGGCGGGTGGCCCCTTCGAGGACCGTGCCCATGGGGCCCGCGCCGACGCGGACCTGGGGCTCGCCGCCCGGGTAGACCTCGTCCACGGAGGGGGCGAACACGGCGTCCGCGCCCGCCTGTTCGGCGATCTTGATGTCGGCTTCGAGGGTGCGCGGATAGCGGTCCAGGTCCTCGCCCGCGCCGAACTGGAGGGGGTTCACGAAGACCGTGACGACGACCTCGCCCTCGTCCCCCGCGATGCGGCGGGCGGCGCGGATCAGCGAGGCGTGCCCGTCGTGCAGGGCGCCCATGGTCATCACGACGGCCCGGCGGCCCGCACGCGCGCGCGTGCGCAGGGATTCGGCGGTGTTCAGGAGGGTGGTGGTCATCGGCTTCCTCCTTCGGCGCCGGTGATGCCGCCCGCTCCGTTGGCGAGCACTCCGAGGAGGTCCTCGGCGAGCTCCGGCTTGAGCAGGCCGTGCGCGAGGGCGCGGTCGGCGGTGGCCCTGGCCATCGCGAGATACCCGGCGACGGTCTGCGGCGCGTGCTTGCGCAGCTCGGCGACATGGGCGGCGACCGTGCCCGCGTCACCGCGCGCGACGGGTCCGGTGAGCGCCGCGTCGCCGGAGCGCAGGGCGTTGTCGAGGGCGGCGCCGAGCAGCGGGCCGAGCATCCGGTCGGGGGCCTCGACGCCCGCGTCACGGAGCAGCTCCATGGACTCGGCGACCAGCGTGACCAGGTGGTTCGCGCCGAGCGCGAGGGCCGCGTGGTAGAGCGGGCGGTTCTCCTCGGCGATCCACTCGGGCTCGCCGCCCATCTCGATGACCAGGGCCTCAGCGGCGAGCCGCAGCTCCTCGGGGGCGGTCACTCCGAAGGAACACCCGGCCAGGCGCTGTACGTCCACGGGGGTGCCGGTGAACGTCATGGCGGGGTGCAGCGCGAGCGGCAGGGCACCGGCCCGCAGCGCGGGCTCGAGGACCTTGGTGCCGTACCTCCCCGAGGTGTGCACGAGCAGCTGGCCCGGGCGCACGGCGCCGGTCTCCGCGAGGCCCTCGACGAGGCCGGGCAGGGCGTCGTCGGGGACGGTCAGGAGCACCAGGTCGGCGCGGTCGAGGACCTCGGCGGGCGGCACGAGGGGGACGTCGGGCAGCATGACGGCGGCGCGTCGTACGGAGGTGTCGGACACTCCGGACGCGGCCACCGGGCGGTGCCCGGCGAGCTGCAGCGACGCGGCGAGCGCGGGGCCGACACGGCCCGCTCCCACGACTCCCACGGTGAGCCTCGCGGGCCGGTCCCGCGGGTCTGGCTGATGCGATGCGTTCACGCGATGACGCCTTCCGTTCCAGTCCGCTCGGGGTACCGGACGATTTCTCGTCATGCTAACGCGATTGCTTGGCGCCGCGTCTTCCGCTGTCCACAGGCTGTGACTATTCATGTGACCGGTGGCGACGGACGGGCCATGCTCGGGGGATGACTGCCAACGACGCGGAACGCGGGCGCCCCCAGGACACGGACCGGGAAGAGGACCGGGACCAGGAACCGGACCAGGAACAGGACCAGGACCCGACCCAGCGCGCCCGGCGCCGTGCCGCCGCGCTGGGCGCCGAGCGGATCCTGCAGCGTCTGCCCCTGAACCTCCCGCTCACCGAGCGCCTCTCGGCCCTGGCCGCCGCGGCCCCCGAGGTGGCCGGGCCCGACGACCCCCCGGACATGTACGGCGACGCCATCGTCGCCACCCTGGAGGAGCAGGTCGCCGGCCTGCTCGGCAAGGAGGCAGCGGCCTTCTTCCCGACCGGCACGATGGCCCAGCAGGTCGCCCTGCGCTGCTGGGCGGGGCGCACCGGGAACGCGACCGTCGCCCTGCACCCCATGTCGCATCCCCAACTCCACGAAGAGGACGCCCTTTCCGTGGTGAGCGGGCTGCGCACGGTGCACCCGACGCACGAACGCCGGATGCCGACGGCGGACGAAGTGCGCGAGCACGGGGAGCCGTTCGGGACGCTGATGCTCGAACTGCCGCTCCGGGACGCCGGTTACGTCCTGCCGACCTGGGAGGAGCTGGAGGAGGTCGTGGCGGCGGCCCGCGAACGGGACGCGGTCGTGCACTTCGACGGGGCCCGCCTGTGGGAGAGCACGGCGCACTTCGGCCACCCCCTCACGGAGATCGCCGGGCTCGCCGACAGCGTGTACGTGTCGTTCTACAAGTCCCTTGAAGGGCTGAGCGGCGCCGCGCTCGCCGGTCCGCGCACACTCGTCGAGGAGGCGAGGGTGTGGCGCCACCGCTACGGGGGCCAGCTCTTCCAGCAGTACCCGGCCATCGTCTCCGCGCTCCTCGGCCTGAAGAACACGCTGCCCCGGCTGCCCGAGTACGTCGCCCACGCGCGCGTGGTCGCCGAGGCGCTGCGCGAGGGGTTCGCGGCCGCCGGGGTGCCCTGGTCGCGCGTGCACCCCGAGCAGCCGCACACCCATCAGTTCCAGGTCTGGCTGCCGTACGAGCCCGAGGTGCTGACCGAGGCCGGTCTCGGTCAGGCGGAGGAGACCAAGACCCTGCTCTTCGGGCGCTGGTTCTCCGAGGGACCGCCCGGCCTCGCGGTCACGGAGGTCACCGTGACCGAGGCGGGCCTGGAGTGGACGGCCGACGACGTCAAGGAAGCGGTCGCGGAGTTCGTGCGACGGATCCCCGGGTGAGGCGGCCGCCGTGGGCGAGCCTGGCCAGGGCGGCGCGGAGCCTGCCGCGGGCGGGGCGTTCCTGGACGACGGCGCGGAAGCGGCCGTAGTCGCGGACTTCGCGGACGACCTGCCAGTCCTGCTGTCCGGGCGCGGGCGGCGCCGGCTGGCCGTGCTGGGCGGCTCGGTAGGTGTCGAGCAGGTACTGCTGGGTGACGCTCATGATGGATCGCCTCTCGTAATAAATGGTACTTAACGGACACTGAAGGGCCCACTGGTCGCAGGTGTTCGGAGCGGGGCGGGAGCTGGGTGGGAACGGGACGGCAAAGGGGTGGGAGCAGGGCGGAGACAGGGATGAGGAACAGGGCCGGGATGGGGCGGGCGCCCCGGGTCCGGGAGATCGGGTCGTCCGCCGCGGCGACGCTGCCGCGCTCTGCCCGATGACCACAGCCTGCTCCCGCGCCCCCTCCCCCGTCGCGTCGATTGACGGCGGTCGTCAATCGACGGCGGCGCTGTCAGTGGCGCGGTGCACCATGGGGACATGAGCGTGAGCATCGACATCAGCGGGCTGCCCCCGGAGCGGATCCATGTCATGCCCTCGCCCCTGGCCGAGCTCGGCATGGCGCTGCACGCGCTGTCCGAGCCGGGTCACCACCCGGGGCTCCAGGGCTGGGCGACGGCCGTGTCGACGCGCCTGGACCCCTGCCTCGCGGACCGCATGTGCGAGGCCGACTTCCTGTGGCGCACGACGTTCTCGGACGTGTTCACGCCGTTCGCCGGTCTCCCCGGGCAGAACGCGCTCCCGGGGGCCACGCTCGCCGAGGAGCTCGACCAGCTGGACAAGCTGACCGACGAGCAATTCGTGGACGCGGCCCTGGAGTTCACCTGCCAGTCGACGTACGCGGAGCCGGACCGCAAGCTCCTGTCCGACCCCGTCGTGCGGCAGCGCGCCCTGGACCTGGCCGCCGCCCGCGGCCCGCTCCAGATGCGCTTCACCAAGCGGCTGCTCGACGATCCGCCGGCCGTCCGCGCGTGGTTCCGCACTCTCCTGGAGGACTGCGAGGAGGCGTTCTTCGCCGACACCTGGGCCCGCGTGAGCCATCAACTGGCCGCGGACGCCCGGCACAAGACCGAGCTGCTGCGGCGCAAGGGCCTTTCGGAGGCTCTGCAGGCCATGTCCGGATCGGTGTCCCTGGACGAGGAGGGGCGGCTGATCACCGTCGACAAGATCAGCGTGGGCCGCACCGCCACGGGATCGGGCGGCCTGGTGATCGTTCCGACCAGTCTCGGCTGGCCGCACCTGTGGGTGCTGCACCGCAAGGGCTGGCAGGCCTCGATCACGTACCCCATCACCTCCCCCGGCCTCACCTCGCCGCCCACCGTGGAGCAGCTGACCCGCCGCATGTCCGCGCTCGCCCACCCGGTGCGGATGCGCCTGTGCCGTCACCTCGCGCGCGGGGCGTACACCACGAGCGAGCTGGCCGACGCGCACGGCATGACGGCCCCGGAGATATCCCGGCACCTGACCGTCCTGAAGAAGGCGGGCCTGGTGACCACGCGCCGCCGCGGGCGCTATGTGCAGCACCAGTTGGACATCAGCGTGGTGTCCCGGCTCGGCAGCGACTTCATCGAGGGCGTCCTGCGCTGAGCGCTCCACGGGGCCAGCGAGTCCTGGGACCCCGGGCGGACCCCGGACGAAGGTACCGGGGGTTAGCCCTACTTGGAGCCCGGCGGGTAGCAGGATCGCCCCGGGTGATCACGGGCGGACATGCTGGGCACGTCCGGCGGAGCTGCCGGATTCCCACCGTCTCCGTAGGAGTTGGCTCGTGCGCGATCAGGCATGGCAGAAGTTCCGTCCCACCGGACGGCGGCGGAGCGTCCGGCGCAGAGTCGTGCCCGCGGTGGCCCTCGGCGTGATGGCGATCGGCGTCCTGGGCCAGCCCGCGGCCTCCGCCGCCCACCGGCCCGACAGCGTCCGGCAGGGCCTGAACTCCCTGGTGCACGACGACGGCGTGCCCGCCGCGCTGGCGAGCGTCAAGGACCGCAAGGGCCACACCCGTACGTACACCGCGGGCGTCGGCGACCTGGCCACCGGCTCAAAGGTGCCCAGGGACGGACAGGTGCGGATCGGCAGCAACACCAAGGCGTTCACCTCGGTCGTCGTGCTGCAGCTGGTCGGCGAGGGGAAGGTCGAGCTCGACGCCACGGTCGACACCTACCTGCCCGGCCTCGTCCGCGGTGAGGGCATCGACGGAAACATCATCACCGTCCGCCAGCTCCTCCAGCACACCAGCGGGCTGCCCAACTACGTCAAGTACCTCGACGACGAACCCCGGTACTACACCCCGCGCGAGCTCCTCGACCGCGCCCTCGCGCACAAGGCGGACTTCGTCCCGGGGAAGAAGTGGGAGTACAGCAACACCAATTACGTGCTGGCAGGCATGCTCATCGAGAAGATCACGCACCGCACCGTCGCCGAGGAGATCGACCGGCGCATCATCCGGCCCCTCGGGCTGCGCCACACGTATTTCCCCGCCCCCGGAGACACGACCATCCGGGAAGCCCACCCCAAGGGCTACGACAAGGACGCGACGGGCGCCCCGCTCGACGTCACGGAGTACGACCCCTCCTGGGGCTGGTCGGCAGGCCAGATGATCTCCACCAACTCCGACCTCAACCGGTTCTACGGCGCGCTCCTGGCCGGTGACCTCCTCCAGGAGGCCCAGCTCGCCCAGATGAAGACCACCGTCAAGGCCGACTACTTCGGCCCGGGCGCCCGCTACGGACTGGGGCTCGTCAGCAAGCCGCTGTCGTGCGGCGGCGTCTACTGGGGCCACGGCGGCAGCACCACGGGATACGAGACCCGGGGCGGCGCCACCACCAAGGGCCGCGCCGCCAACGTCGCGGTGACCACCCAGCCGTACGACAAGGCCGTCATGAACCACGTCGACAGCGTCGTGGACAAGGCCCTCTGCGAGTCCTAGGCCCCGCCCCCGGCGCGCACCAGGCCCGTCTCATAGGCGAGCACCACCACCTGCACCCGGTCCCGTAGATCCAGCTTCGTCAGGATCCGGCCGACGTGGGTCTTCACGGTCGCCTCCGACAGGACGAGCCGCGCCGCGATCTCGCCGTTCGACAGGCCCTGCGCGACCAGGATCATCACCTCGCGCTCGCGCTCCGTCAGGCGCTCCAGCTGCTTGTGCTGGGGCTGCCCGCCGGCGTTCGGCAGCATGGGTGCGAAGCGGTCGAGGAGGCGTCGTGTCGTGGACGGTGCGACCACCGCGTCACCGCTGTGCACCGAGCGGATCGCGGCGAGCAGCTCCCCCGGAGGCACGTCCTTGAGCATGAAGCCGGACGCCCCCGCCTTCAGCCCCGAGAAGGCGTACTCGTCGAGGTCGAAGGTGGTCAGGATCAGCACCTTCGGGGGGTTGGCGCCCTGGCAGATGCGCCGGGTGGTCTCCACGCCGTCGAGCTTCGGCATGCGCACGTCCATCAGCACCACGTCGACCTTGGTCGCGCGCAGCACCTCCAGCGCCTCGACACCGTCGCCCGCCTCCGCGACGACCTCCATGTCCGGCTGGGCGGCGAGCACCATCCGGAACCCGGTGCGCAGCAGCACCTGGTCGTCGACGAGCATCACGCGGATCGACATCAAGGGGTCCCTTCGGGGAACGAGTCGGTGACAGGTGTCATCGACGGACATCAGTGTGCGGGCTTGAGTGGCAGCAGGGCGCTGATCCGGAAGCCCCCGCCGGGCCGCGGTCCCGCGTCCAGCGTGCCGCCGACCATACCGACGCGCTCGCGCATGCCGATCAGACCGTGCCCGCTGCCGTCGGCACCGCCGTCCTCGTACAGCTCGTGCGGGGCGCCCTTGCCGTCGTCCTCGACGAGCAGCCCGAGGCCGTCGTCGAAGTAGACGAGGCGCACGCTCGCACCGGCGTTCTCGCCACCGTGCTTGCGGGTGTTCGTGAGGGCTTCCTGCACGATGCGGTACGCGGTCAGCTCCACGCCACTGGGCAGCGGGCGCGGGGTGCCCTCGACCTTGAAGTCGACGGGCAGGCCCGCCGTGCGCACCTGCTCGATGAGCTCGTCGAGCTGCTCGACGTCGGGCTGCGGGACGTACTCGCCGCTCTCCTCGGGCTCCCCGGTGCGCAGCACGCCGAGCAGGCGGCGCATCTCGGCGAGGGCCTGCCTGCCGGTGCCCGAGATGGTCTCCAGGGCCTTCTTCGCCTGGTCGGGCGCGGTGTCCATGACGTACGCGGCGCCGTCGGCCTGCACCACCATCACCGAGACGTTGTGCGCGACGACGTCGTGCAGCTCGCGGGCGATACGGGCCCGCTCGGCCGCGACCGCGACCTTGGACTGCGCCTCCCGCTCCTTCTCCAGACGGTCGGCGCGCTCCTCCAGCTGGGCGAGATAGGCCCGCCGGGTGCGGATGGAGTCGCCGAGCACCCAGGCCAGCGCGAAGGGCACCATCTGGAAGATCGTGAAGAGGACGTTCCCGAAGGCGCCCGCGTTCTCCGCGGGCCAGCGCATCATCGAGAGCGGTGCCGCGCACAGACCGCCGATCAGCGCGAGCCGCGACGCCCACCGCTCGGCGTCGGCCGCCGCGGTGTAGATGATCACCAGCATCGCGAAGTTCGCGGGCATCGTCTCCACGTCGAAGACCAACTGGAGGAAACCGATGACGGCGGCGAGCACCAGCATCTTCTCGGTCGCCCGGCGGCGCAGCGCGATCACCAGGGACAGGCCCAGGGCCACGGGGATCGCGGCGGCCCGCGGATCGCGGCTGTTGCCCTCGGCCATGGCGACCAGACCGATCCCGGAGATCCCGAGCAGGACGAGGCCCCAAAAGCCGTCGACCCACGTCGGGTGTCTGCGGAGGAAGTCATAGAGGCGCTGCACGTAACCCAGCGTAGGCAGCCCCACGGCACCCCGGGGTCAACCGAAGGTCCGATCCCTGTCGGGCACATGTACTCCCCAAGGTGGAGGCCCGCTTAGCCTGCGGGCTGTGACGAACGACGAACAGCGGGACCCCGCACCGCCCCCGCGCGGCTGGCGCGCGGCGGCGCAGGAGGCCCTGTACGGCCCCGACGGCTTCTACCGGCGCCCCGAAGGACCCGCGGGACACTTCCGCACGTCCGTGCACGCCTCGCCCCTCTACACGGCCGCCGTGGCGCTGCTCCTGCGTCGCCTGGACGCGGCCCTCGACCACCCGGACGAGTTGGCCTTCGTGGACATGGGCGCGGGCCGCGGCGAGCTGACGGCGGGCGTCCTGGCCGCGCTGCCCGCCGATGTGGCGGCACGCGTGCGTGCGTACGCCGTGGAACGCGCCGAGCGCCCTGCGGGGCTCGACCCGCGCGTCGAGTGGCGGGCCGCTCCCCCGGCAGGCGTCACGGGCCTGCTCTTCGCCAACGAATGGCTGGACAACGTCCCCTTGGACGTCGCCGAGGTCGCCGCCGACGGAACGCCGCACCACGTCCTCGTGCACGACGACGGCACCGAGTCGCCGGGCGGTCCCGTCGAGGGCCCGGACGCCGAGTGGCTCGCACGCTGGTGGCCGCTGGACCCCGAGCCGGGGCTGCGCGCGGAGATCGGCCGCCCCCGCGACCAGGCATGGGCGGCGGCGGTGGGGACGCTCGCGCGCGGCCTCGCGGTCGCCGTGGACTACGCCCACCGGCGCGACCGGCGCCCGCCCTTCGGGACCCTCACGGGCTTTCGCGCGGGCCGCGAGACGACACCGGTGCCGGACGGCACGTGCGACATCACCGCCCATGTGGCGCTGGACGCGTGCGCGCTCGACGGGGCCGCGCTGCTCACCCAGCGGGCGGCGCTCGGCGCGCTGGGGGTGAGCGGCGGCCGCCCGCCGCTGTCCCTGGCCTCCAGCGACCCCGCGGCGTACGTACGCGCCCTCACGCGCGCGGGAGAGGCCGCGGAACTGACCGCGCCCGGCGGGCTCGGGGACTTCGGGTGGCTGCTTCAGCCCGTCGGCGTACCCCTGGAAGCGGCCCTACTTGTCGATGTCGCCGACCACGAAGAAGAGTGATCCCAGGATCGCCACCATGTCCGCGACCAGCTGGCCGGGGAGCAGTTCGGCCAGGGCCTGGATGTTGTTGTACGAGGCGGAGCGCAGCTTCAGTCGGTACGGGGTCTTCTCGCCCTTGCTGACGAGGTAGTAGCCGTTGATGCCGAGCGGGTTCTCCGTCCACGCGTACGTGTGGCCCTCGGGCGCCTTGAGGACCTTCGGGAGGCGCTGGTTGATCGGGCCCTGCGGAAGGTCGGCGAGCCGGTCGAGGCAGGCGTCCGCGAGGTCCAGGGCGTTGTGGGTCTGCTCCAGGAGGCACTCGAAGCGGGCCAGGCAGTCGCCCTCCTGACGCGTGACGACCTTCAGGGTGTCCTGGAGTTCGCCGTACGCGAGGTAGGGCTCGTCACGGCGCAGGTCGAAGTCGACTCCGGAGGCACGCGCGATGGGACCGCTCACTCCGTAGGCGTGCACCGCCTCCGGGGTGAGGACGCCTACGCCGCGCGTGCGGCCCCGGAAGATCTCGTTGCCGAGCACCAGACGGTCGTACACGTCCATGCGCGAACGCACCGAAGCGACCGCCCCACGCGCGCGGGAGGCCCATCCGGCGGGCAGGTCCTCCTTGAGGCCGCCGACGCGGTTGAACATGTAGTGCATGCGGCCGCCGGAAATCTCCTCCATCACGTTCTGGAGCTCCTCGCGCTCGCGGAACGCGTGGAACACCGGGGTGATGCCGCCCAGTTCGAGGGGGTAGGAGCCGAGGAACATCAGGTGGTTGAGGACCCGGTTCAGCTCGGCGAGCAGCGTGCGCATCCACACGGCGCGCTCGGGGACCTCCATGCCGAGCATCCGCTCGACGGCCAGCACCACACCCAGCTCGTTCGAGAACGCCGAGAGCCAGTCGTGGCGGTTGGCCAGCATCACGATCTGCCGGTAGTCCCGCGCCTCGAAGAGCTTCTCCGCACCGCGGTGCATATAGCCGATGACCGGCTCCGCGTGCTGGATGCGCTCGCCGTCGAGGACGAGGCGCAGGCGGAGCACGCCGTGCGTGGACGGGTGCTGGGGGCCGATGTTGAGCACCATGTCGGTGCTCTCCGCAGCGCCGCCGATGCCGAGCGTGGTCTCCGTGGTGGTCTCCGTCGTGGGACTCATGCGCACAGTGTCTCGCACGCGCTTCTCGTACGCGGCTGTCGGCGGGCATACGTACGCTTGAGGCATGGAAACGGGGATGGCGGGGCCCGCAGGACCAGCGGGGACGCAGACGGAGCCGGTGTGGAACGGGCTGCCGCGGGGACTCCTGAAGATGCGGCGGCTCCTGCTGGTGGTCTGGTTCGTGCCGATCGCGGTGGCCGTCGGCGTGCTGCTCGGCCTGTTCGCAGGTCCTGCCTGGGCGCTCTTCGCGCTGCTGCCGCTCGCCCTCGTGGCGTGGGGCTGGCCGATGCTGGGGCGGAACTGGCGCTCGTGGCGCTATGCCGAGCGCGCCGACGACCTGCTCATCAGCCGGGGCGTGCTCTGGCACGAGGAGACCGTCGTGCCGTACGGCCGCATGCAGCTCGTCGAGGTGACCTCGGGCCCCGTGGAGCGGTACTTCGGGCTCGCGGGCGTGCAGCTGCACACCGCGGCGGCCGCCACCGACGCGCGCATCCCCGGCCTGCTCCCCGAAGAGGCCGAGCGGCTGCGCGACCGGCTGACCGAGCTCGGCGAGGCCCGATCGGCGGGGCTGTGAACGACGTACGAGAAGCGGCGGACGAAGACCGCTCCGTGGGCGACGGAGACGGCGGAGCGGTGCAGGAGCGGCGGCTGCATCCCATCACGCCGCTGCGCCGCGCGTGGGCGCCCTTCGCGGTCGTGGTGGGCTGGGCGGTCCACGATCCGAACGGCACCCAGCAGCGCGTCACCCAGCTCCCCGTGGCACAGCTGTTCGCGGGCCTCGCCGTCGTCCTCGTCGGCGGGTCCGTCTACGGCTTCCTGAGCTGGTGGTTCACGCACTTCGCGGTCACCGACACCGAACTGCGCATCCGCACCGGCCTGTTCTTCCGGCGCACCGCCCACATCCGGCTAGACCGGCTCCAGGCCGTCGACGTGACACGGCCGCTCCTCGGCCGCATGGCCGGTGTCGCCAAGCTGAAACTCGACGTCGTCGGCACCGAGGACAAGGACGAGCTGGCCTATCTCGGCGAGAAGGAGGCCGTCGCGCTGCGCGCCGAACTTCTCGCGCGGGCCGCCGGATTCGCTCCCGACGAGGCCCGCGAGGCCGGCGAGGCGCCCGTGCGGAACCTGCTGCACGTGCAGCCGCGGATGCTCGCCCTCTCGCTGATCCTGACCGGCGGGCCCTGGGTGATGCTCATCGCCGCGATCGTCGTGCCGTCCTTCCTCTGGTACGTCACGCACAACCTGTGGACGGTCCTCGCGACCGGACTGCCCATGCTGGGCGGCGCGTTCGCCAGCAGCGCGGGGCGATTCATCGGGGAGTACGACTGGACGGTGGGCGAGTCCCCCGACGGACTGCGCATCGACCACGGGCTGCTCGACAAGGCGCACGAGACGGTGCCGCCGGGGCGCGTGCAGACGGTGCACATCGTGCAGCCGCTGCTGTGGCGGCGGTTCGGCTGGGTGCGGGTGGAACTCGACGTGGCGGGCTCGGACAACGGCGTCCTGGTGCCGGTCGCGCCGCGCGAACTCGCGGAGTCGGTGATCGGGCGGATCCTGCCGGGCGTGCGGGTGCCCGAGCCCGCCGAGCTGTCGCGGCCGCCCGCGCGCGCGGCGTGGTGCCTGCCGGTGTGGTGGAAGGGTTACGGCCTCGCCGTCACCGACACGGTCTTCGCCGCGCGCCACGGGCTGCTCAAGCGCCGCCTCTCGCTCGTCCCGCACGCCAAGGTCCAGAGCGTGCGGCTCTCGCAGGGCCCTTGGGAGCGCCACAAGGGCGTGGCCGACGTGCGGGTGGACACGGGGGCCAGCAAGACGGTCTCGGCGCGGCTGCGCCCGGCCGACGAGGCGGTGGAACTCCTCCAGTCCCAGGCGGACCGTTCACGAACGGGCCGCAGGGAGGCGACGCCGGAGCGCTGGATGGCTTCGTAAGCCCCGTAAGGGGCGCGGGGCTGCGCGACAGCCCCGTAAGGGGCGCGGGGAGCTGCGCGACCAGCCACAACCGACCGGCACCCGACGGCCCCCGAACCGCCCCACCCAGCGGCAGTGCCTACGCCCGCAGGGCCGTCCGCAGCCCCGCCACGTCGATCTGCTCGGTCTCGTCATGGGCCGTCAGGTCGATGACCTGACCCACGCCGCGCTCGGCGTCGCCCTCGGGCGCGTCCTTGAACTCCGCCTCCGTCTCGGCCTTGTGGACCGCGAGGGCCTCCTCGCCCACCACGTCGGCGAGGTCCTCGTTCTGCACGGACTCCAGCGCGGCAGGTGCCGCGCTCTTCGTGCCGAAGAAGTCGAAGCCGCCCTGGGGCACCGGGCGCCGCGCCTGCACGGGCGGCGCGACGGCGACCGCGCGCTCGTGCCCGCCGTACCCGTCGGCCGCCCCGGAATTCCCCCGCGCGTCGCCGCCTTCCTGCGCCGCGTCCGCTTCCGCTTCGGCGGGTCCCGCGGATTCCGGCGCGGCGCTCGTGCGTGAGCGCGGTGCCAGGCGGTCGAGCGCCGCGTTGGCCCGCTGGAAGAGCGAGGGGGTGGGGCTCGCGCCCGGGCGTACGGCGGGCGTGGGGGTCTGGGTGGGCGGAGTGGACTGAGTGGCCCGAGTGGCTTCGGCGTCCTGAGTGCCGCGCGACGCGGCGGGGTCCTGAACGTCCTGGTCGGCCTGCGCGGCCAGCTTGTCCTGCCCGGCGGCCAGCTTGTCCTGCCCGGCGGCCTGCGGGGCCTGCGCGTTCTGCCCGGCCTGCGGGGCCTGCCCGGCCTGCGGGGCCTGCGGAGCCTGCGGAGCCTGCGGAGCCTGCGCGCCCTGCGGAGCCTGTCCAGCCGACGCGGCCCGCGTACCCTGTCCAGCCTGCGCGTCCCGCGAGGCACCCGCCTCGCCCGACCCCGGAACAGCCCCCGTGCGCCCACCCGTTCCCGGTGCCCCCGCGCGCACCGCGGGGACCAGGTCGACCGCGCCGGGCACCAGGTCCTCGGCGTCGGCGGGCGGCAGTGCGGGGGTCGCGGACGAGGCCTCTATGGCGAGCAGCCGCCGCCCTTCGAGGGCGCTGGCCCGCTCGGTCTCCGCGGTGGCGTACCGCCGCAGGAGCGCGGCGTGTTCGTTGCGCAGGGCGGCCAGCTCGGCCCGCTTGGCGCGCAGCTTCGTCTCCAGCTTGCCGCGCAGCTCGCGGGACTCCTCGAGGTCGGACTCGGCCTCGGCTATCCGTTCCTCGTAACGCCACTCGTCGCTCGCCCGGGCCCGGCCGAGTTCGGCGACGCGTTTGCCGGCCTGCTGGTCCCAGCGGCGCATGACGACCGAGCCGACGACGGCAGCGGCGGCCGCGGCCGCGACGAGCCCGCGGAGCACGACCGGTTCCGCGAACATCCAGGCGCCGCCGGCGCAGAGAACAGAAACGCCTGCGACCGTCGAGGGAGGAAGCAGCCTGTGCAGGGGTGGGGAATGGCGGTGACGTCCACGTGGCATGGCCAGAAACTTACCGCGCGTAGGCGAAGTCTGGTGCCCCGGCCGCCAAAATGCCGGTGCCACAACCGTAACTCGCCACAACTCCCCACCCCTCCTCCGCTTTGCTTCAGCGGTCAACTTCCGCTTCGGCCACGGAACTTCCCGGGCGTTTCATGATCCACTTCTGGATCGGGTCCTACTTCCCGATCAGACCCTTCGACTCCAGATACTCCTTCGCGACATCCACTTCCTTCTGACGCTCCTCGTCGACCTTCCGGTTGAGTTCGATGAGGTCTTCCGTGGTGAGCGTCTTGGTCAGCTTCGCGAGTGCGGCGGCTATGTCCTTGTCGCCCGCCTCCTTGGCGTTCACGACGGGAAGGATGTTGTCCGCGTTCTGCAGCTTCTTGTCGTCCTCGAGGATCACGAGGTCGTAGTTCTTCAGCGTCGCGTCGGTCGTCGTGGTCAGCACCAGCTGGTCCGTGCCGTTCTTGACGGCCTGCTTGGACTGCGTGGTGCCGACACCCTTGGGGTCGATTCCCGCGACGTCGATGCCGTACTTCTTCTTCAGGCCCGGCGCGCAGAACGGCCGGGTCTCGCATTCGTCGCCCGCCGCGATCCTGACCTTCTCACCCGACTTGCCGAGATCCGAGAGCGTCTTGAGCTTGTGCTTGTCGGCGTATTCCTTGGAGACCGCGAACGCGTTCTGGTCGACCGCCGCACCGGCCGGAAGCACCTTCAGGCCCTGCGGATCGGCGAGCTTCTCCAGAGCGTCCACCGTGGCGTCGAGATCACTGGACGCGACGGTCTTCGCCCTCGGCCCGTTCTTCTCGAGGTTGAGGAATTCCGCGAGCGTGGCCGCGTATTCGGGCGCGATGTCGATCGAGCCCTTCTTCAACTCGGGCTTGTAGATCTCGCGGTTCTGCACGGTCTTGACCTGCGCGTCATAACCGGCATCCGCAAGGACACCCACATAGAGCTCGGCGAGCACCTTCTGCTCGGTGAACCGCGCCGAACCCACCACCAGCGAGCCCTTCTTGTCACCGCCCGCCTTGTCCGCCCCCTTGCCGTCGTCCTCCAGGCTGTCCCCGCCGCACGCGGCCAGCCCCGCGGTCAGGGCCACGACGACCGCGGCCGCCCCTGCCATCCGTCGCGCGCGACGCGTTGTGCTGTTCATCGGTGAACCACCATTTCGAAAGGAATCAGAGAACCGGACCGCCGAAGGCCACGAAGGGCCGCGGTCCTCACCGGACGGCCGCAGTGGACCGTGTCCCCCGGCGGGGGTCGAAGAGCCACCCGACCACGACGAGAACCGCCTCCACGAGCAGCGCGAGCAGCGCCACCAGGAGGGCGCCCGCGACCACTTGGGGCGTGTTCTGCAGGTTGAACCCGGCCGTGATGATCCGGCCGAGGCCTCCCTCGCCGGCCATCGCGGCGAGCGTGGCCGTCGCGACGACCTGCACTCCCGCGGACCGTACGCCGGTCATGATCAGCGGGTACGCGAGGGGCAGCTCGACCCGCGCGAACAGCTGGCCGCCGCTCATGCCCATCCCCCGCGCCGCCTCCACCACGGACCGGTCCACCTCGCGCATCCCGAGGTAGGCGTTGGTCAGCAGCGGCGGCACCGCGAAGAGCACGAGGGCGATCAGCGTCGGCAGATCGCCGTGCTCCCCGAGCGGGGTGAGCGTGAGCAGGATCAGCAGGGCCAGCGTGGGCACCGCGCGGCCGACGTTCGAGATGTTGACCGCGAGGGCGCCGCCCTTGCCGATGTGGCCGAGCCAGAGCGCAAGAGGCAGCGCGATCAGGCAGGCGACCGCGAGGCAGACCCCGCTGAAGTACAGATGCTCGGCGAGGCGGTGCCACACCCCCTTCTCGCCCTGCCAGTTGGCACCCGTGGTCAGCCAGTCGTACGCACCGGTGATCGCGTTCATGCAGGTTCAGCCACCTTGGCCACGGCCGCCTTGCGCGACGCCCGGCTCGTACGTATGCGATGGACCCTCGTCCACGGCGTCAGCCAGCGCTGGAGCCCGAGCAGCAGCAGGTCCGCGACGACGGCGAGGAGCACGCAGAGCACCGATGCCGTGAGCACCTGGGCCTTGAAGGTCGTGTCGAGGCCGTCGAGGATCAGGGTGCCGAGGCCGCCGTAGTCCACGATGGCGCCGACGGTCGTCAGGGCGACGGTGGAGACCGTGGTGATGCGGACACCGGCGAGCAGGGCGGGCAGCGCGAGCGGCAGCTCCACCTCCCACAGCAGTCTCAGCGGGCCGTACCCCATGCCCTTCGCGGCGTCCCGTGCCTCGTCGGGGACGGCTTGCAGGCCCGCCAGGATGTTCCGCACAAGGACGGTGAGCGAATACAGCACGAGGCCCGTGACGACCAGCGAGACCGAAAGCCCGAAGAAGGGCAGGAGCAGCGAGAACATCGCCAGCGAAGGGATCGAGTACAGCACGGTCGTCACGCCGAGGATCGGCCCCGCGAGGAAGCGCCAGCGCCGCGCGAGCAGCGCGAGCGGCAGGGACACCGCGACACCGATCGCCACCGAGGCGAGCGTGATCCCGACGTGCTGCAGCGTCGCGTCGATCAACTCCTGGCTGCGGGTGCGGAGATATTCCCCGCAGATCCAGTCGTTCGTCACCAGACAGTTCTGCTTCGCCACGCGCCCCACCTCCCCCGAATCCCCGGACGTATGCCGCACACACGTCCCCCCGTGTCTGGCGACCCTAACGCGAGGCACTGACAATCGCCGAGACTCGTTGTACGGCCGCAACACGGCCTTCACGCAAAGCCCGCCACCGCCCGCCACAATGGGGAATCATGATCCGGTTCGAGCACGTCACCAAGCGGTACGCGGACGGCACCACAGCCGTCGACGATCTGTCCTTCGAGGTCGCCGAGGGTGAACTGGTCACGCTCGTCGGCCCGTCCGGCTGCGGCAAGACCACGACGATGAAGATGGTGAACCGGCTCATCGAGCCGAGCGAGGGCCGGATATTCGTCGACGGCGAGGACATATCCGGCATCGACCCGGTCCAACTCCGGCGCCGCATCGGCTATGTGATCCAGCAGGTCGGCCTCTTCCCGCACAAGACGGTCCTGGAGAACACCGCGACCGTCCCGCACCTCCTGGGCGTCAAGCGCGGCAAGGCCCGCGAGCGCGCCGCCGAACTCCTCGACCTGGTCGGCCTCGACCCCTCCGTGTTCGGCGACCGCTACCCCGAGCAGCTCTCCGGCGGCCAGCGCCAGCGCGTCGGGGTGGCCCGCGCCCTGGCCGCCGATCCGCCGGTGCTCCTGATGGACGAGCCGTTCGGCGCTGTCGACCCCGTGGTGCGCGAGCACCTCCAGAACGAGTTCCTCCGCCTCCAGCAGGCCGTACGCAAGACCGTGCTCTTCGTCACGCACGACATCGAGGAGGCGGTCCGCCTCGGCGACCGCATCGCCGTCTACGGCCACGGCCGCATCGAGCAGTTCGACACCCCCTCGACGGTCCTGGGCGCCCCCGCGAACGACTACGTGGCCGACTTCGTCGGCGCGGACCGCGGCCTGAAGCGGCTCTCCGTGACACCGATCGAGGAGGGCGACCTGGAGCAGCCGCCCGTGGTGCACCTCGACGACCCGCTGCCCAAGGAGCTCGACGCCCGCTGGGCCGTCGTCCTGGACCGCGAGAACAACCTGCACGGCTGGATCTCCGCCGAGCACGCGCGCGTGGAGAGCGGCACGGTCCGCGAGCACGCGCGCCGCATGGAGGCGTGGCTCCCGGTCGGCGCGAGCCTGAAGCAGGCGTTCGCGACGATGCTGCAGCACGACGCGGGGTGGATCGCGGTCATCGACAAGGACAGCGAGGGCCGCTTCCTCGGGGTGCTCACCCCGGCCAGGCTGCACGAGGCGCTGCGGCGCTCCACGGCGGCCGACGCGCGCGACATCGCGCGCGACGAGGTCGAGCTGGAGACGGTCACCCAGGTGTGACGGATCCCACCCGGCGGCGCACCGCGCTCAGTTGTCGCTCAGCCGCCCGCTGATCCACTGCAGCGTCGCCGGGATCTCCCTGCGCCAGGTGTTGAAGTTGTGCCCGCCGCTGTCGAGCGTGATCGACGAGATCCGTGTGGGCGCCTTCACCTTGTCGATGAACTTCAAGGTGTCGTGGTAGTTGCTCTCGCCCTTCTTGCTGCTGCTCACCAGCAGGGAGGTCTTGGGCGGCGGCATGTGCTCCAGGTACCAGTTCAGGTCGGCGCGCTGCTCCAACTCCTTGTCACCGTGGAAGAGATCGCCCGTGGTGACGTCGATGGGAGCCTTGTAGTACGCGGAGAGACCGGCGCCCGCGGCGTACTTGTCGGGGTGGTGCATGGCGAGCTTCAGGGCGCAGTAGCCGCCCGTGGAGTCGCCGATGATGCCCCAGTTGTCGGCCTTGGTGCCCACCCTGTAGTGCCCCGAAATCGCGCTGGGCAGGTCCTTGGCGAAGAACGTCTCGGTCTGCGGGCCGCCGGGGATGTCCACGCACTCGGTATCCCTGGGCGGTGCCACGGTCGGCCGCAGCATGATCAGGATCATCGGCTGCATCTTGCCCTGGGCGGCCTGCCGGTGGGCGGTCTGCGGGTAGTGCAGGCCCTTGATGAGGGCTTCCGCGGTGCCCGGGTAGCCGGTGAGGACCACGGACGCGGGGAACTTGCGGTTCTTGTACTGCGGTTGGAAGTACTCGGGCGGCAGGTACACGTAGGCGGGGCTGGCTATGTTCGACGCCCGGCCCCCGATGTCGATCTTCTGGATCTGGCCGCCGGTGGCGGGCCTGCCGCCGCCGGGCACGTTCACCGACTGGGTGTCGAGGACCTTTACGGGACCCTCCCCTTTGGCGGGGTCGTGGTCCACCACCACCCCGGGGCTCGTCTCCTGGCCGAAGAGGTCGGCCCACGTGGCGTAGAAGCCGAACGCCTGGTTGGCGGAGAGGCCGACCGAGGCGAAGATCGCTATCTGGGTGGCGATCAGCAGCCCGACCCGCCCGGTGATCGCCTTCCAGGACTGTCGTGCGAGCCTCGGCCAGAGCCAGATCGTGCCGACGAACAGCAGTACGGCCAGCAAGACCGCAAGCGCGAGGACCTTGTTGCTCGTGAGTCCCATGGGGTGTTCCTGCCTGCACTTTCTGCCTTTGCCCGGACTTGCCGTGGCTTACCGGACCCGTACCGAACCCGTACCTTGACCTTGCTGGCCCTTGCCGGAGTATTTCCTCCGGTTTTCCGGTCGGGAATGAACCCGTCTCCCAGAAGGACCGTCCTAGAGGGCGCAATGGTGCCGGATGCCGTTTTGGCACCGGATTCAAGCTCTCTCGCAGAACTACGGGATGCGATGTCTGTCAGGATAGATGGGGAAATGTCGGGTGGGGTTCCGAGGGGTGAGGAGCACCACCGTGACGGCCGGCTCCGCCGGGTACTGCGCGGACCGCGCCCGGAGGCCGTGCCGACCCTCGTCGCCAGAGCCTGCATGATCGTAGGGCTCCTGAACGTGGCGGCGGGCGTCTTCCCCCGCTTCCGGCACAGCCGCATGCACGCCATCGCCGAGGTCCTGCCGGGCGCGCTCGGCCCCTTCGCCGCCGCCCTCGCCCTCAGCTCCGGCATCCTGCTGCTCCTGCTCGGCCACGGCCTGCGCCGCCACAAGCGACGGGCCTGGCGGGCCGCCGTGGTGCTGCTGCCCGCGGGGGCCGTGGCGCAGTTCGCGTACCGGCACTCCGTGATCGGCGTGGTGATCTCGCTCGCGCTCCTCGCCCTGCTGTTGCGCCATCGGAGTGAGTTCACGGCCCTGCCCGACCCGCGCAGCCGCTGGCGCGCACTGGCCAATTTCGTCCTCCTCGGAGCAGGCTCGATCCTCCTCGGCCTGGTGATCGTCAGCGCCCACCCCGGGAAGGTCATCGGGGACCCGAGCATCACGGAGCGCCTGGCACACGTCCTGTACGGGCTCTTCGGCTTCGAAGGCCCGGTCGACTACTACGGACGCACGTCCTGGACCGTTGGTTTCTCCCTCGGCGCCCTCGGCATGCTGACCGCGCTCACCACCATCTACCTGGCCTTCCGCCCCGAGCACCCGGCCGCACGGCTCACCGAGGACGACGAGACGAAGCTGCGCGCGCTGCTCGACAAGCACGGCGGCCGCGACTCGCTCGGCCACTTCGCGCTCCGCCGCGACAAGGGCGTCGTCTTCTCCCCCAGCGGCAAGGCCGCCGTCACCTACCGCGTCGTCTCCGGAGTGATGCTCGCCAGCGGCGACCCGATCGGCGACGTCGAGGCCTGGCCCGGCGCGATCGAGCGCTTCATGGACGAGGCCAAGGCCCACTCCTGGACGCCCGCCGTCATGGGCTGCTCCGAGACCGGCGGCGAGGTCTGGACCCGCGAGACCGGCCTCGACGCGCTCGAACTGGGTGACGAGGCGGTGGTGGACGTCGCGGATTTCTCCCTGTCCGGGCGTGCGATGCGCAACGTACGCCAGATGGTCAAGCGGATCGAGCGCAATGGCTACGAGACCCGCGTACGGCGCATCCGTGACCTCGGCGAACACGAGCTCGCCAGGATCCAGCGGGCCGCCGACGACTGGCGCGGCACCGACACCGAGCGCGGCTTCTCCATGGCGCTCGGCCGCATCGGCGACCCGAACGACGGCGACTGTCTGATCGCCACCGCCCACAAGGCCGACGAGGAGCCGGGCGCCTACGGCGACCTGAAGGCCGTCCTGCACTTCGTCCCCTGGGGCAAGGACGGCGTCTCCCTCGACCTCATGCGCCGCGACCGCTCCGCCGACCCCGGCATGAACGAGCTGCTCATCGTGGCCGCCCTGCAGGCCGCCCCGAAGCTCGGCATCGCGCGCGTGTCCCTCAACTTCGCGATGTTCCGCGCGGCCCTCGCCCGCGGCGAGAAGATCGGCGCGGGCCCGGTCCTGCGCGCCTGGCGCGGCCTGCTCGTCTTCCTGTCCCGCTGGTTCCAGATCGAGTCCCTGTACAAGTTCAACGCGAAGTTCCGCCCCCGCTGGGAGCCCCGCTTCGTCGTCTACCGCTCCAGCAAGGACCTGCCCCGCATCGGCTTCGCCGCGATGCAGGCCGAGGGCTTCGTCACCTTCGCGCTGCCCCGCTTCCTCCGCAGGGGCACCCCGCAGCGCCGCCCCTGCCCGCACCAGGCCACGGAGCGTGAGGTCCAGGCGGCGTAATCCGGCCTTGTCCGGGCCTAGGCTGGACACATGAGTACGTTGCGCGGGCGGGGATCGGTCCAGGGGCTGCCGGAGTGGGACCGCTGTGCGGTCATGGGCGTCGTGAACGTGACGCCCGACTCCTTCTCCGACGGCGGCCGCTGGTTCGACACGACGGCCGCCGTCAAGCACGGCATCGACCTGGTCGCGCAGGGCGCCGACCTCGTCGACGTCGGCGGCGAGTCGACCCGGCCCGGCGCCCCCCGCGTGGACGAGGACGAAGAGCTGAAGCGCGTCATCCCCGTCGTGCGGGGACTGGCCGCCGAGGGCGTCACGGTCTCCGTGGACACCATGCGCGCCACCGTCGCCGAGCAGGCGCTCGCCGCGGGCGCCGCCCTGGTCAACGACGTCAGCGGTGGCCTCGCCGACCCGCGCATGGTCCCCGCGGTCGCCGCCGCGCAGGCCCCCTTCGTCGTCATGCACTGGCGGGGCTTCCTCACCGACATCCACGCGAAGCCGCACTACGAAGACGTGGTCTCCGAAGTCGTCGACGAGCTGCACGCGCGCGTGGAGGCCGCCATCGAGGGCGGCATCGCCCCCGAGCGCATCGTCGTCGACCCCGGCCTCGGCTTCTCCAAGGACGCCGAGCACGACCTGGCGCTCCTCGCGGGCCTCGAAAGGCTGCGCGAGCTCGGCCACCCGATCCTGGTCGCCGCGTCCCGCAAGCGGTTCCTCGGCCGGGTCCTCGCGGGCCCCGAGGGCGCCCCGCCGCCCGCCCGCGAGCGCGACGCCGCCACCGCCGCGGTCTCCGCCATCGCCGCCCACCAGGGCGCCTGGGCGGTCCGCGTGCACGAGGTGCGGGCGACGGCCGACGCCGTCCGCGTCGCCCAGGCCGTCACGGACGCCGCGGGCGGCCGCCGGTGACCGGGGCCCAGACCGACGTCGAACAGGTCGAGCTCGCCAACACCGCCTTCTACGAAGCCCTCGAACGAGGCGACTTCGACGAGGTCTCCGACCTGTGGCTGGACTCCGCGGACGGTGAAGGATCCGCCGACGACACGGACGGCGACGGCGCGGACACGGACGCGATCTCCTGCGTCCACCCCGGCTGGCCGGTGCTCACCGGGCGCGGCGAGGTCCTCAGGTCGTACGCGCTGATCATGGCCAATACGGAGTACATCCAGTTCTTCCTGACCGACCTGAAGGTCGGCGTCGCCGGTGACACCGCACTGGTGACCTGCACCGAGAACATCCTCAGCGGCGGCCCGCCCCCGGAGGGCGGCGGCGAGCTCGGCCCGCTCGTGGGCCAGCTCGTGGTCGCCACGAATGTGTTCCGGCGCACACCCGACGGATGGAAGCTCTGGTCACACCACGCGTCACCCGTGCTTGCCGAAACCGACGACGAAGAGGGCGACGAAACACCCTCCTGAGTGGGTAGGCGCGAAGAAGTGGTTGGGATCACCGGCTGCCGGGTATGGGCGGCTACCAGCCACGAGCCGCAGCCGGAAGGCGGCTCGACCCCCGTGCTCCGCGGCGGCCGACGGGCCCCGCGGGCGAGCGCTGTCAGTGCTCGCAGGTAGATTCGATCGAGGCTGGTGTGCCGACCGCACTCGGTGCAGGCCTGCCGATACCGACGATTGCAGGAGTGATTCGCGTGGATCGTGTCGCGCTGCGCGGCCTCAAGGCCCGCGGGCACCACGGTGTCTACCCGCGGGAGCGCGAAGAAGGCCAGACCTTCATCGTGGACCTGGTGCTTGGCCTGGACACCCGAGCGGCCGCGGCCGACGACGACCTGGCGAAGACCGTGCACTACGGAATCGTGGCCGAGGAGGTCGTCGCCGTCGTCGAGGGCGAGCCCGTCGACCTCATCGAGACGCTCTCCGAGCGCATCGCCCAGACGTGTCTGAAGCACGAGGGAGTCCTGGAGGTCGAGGTGTGCGTGCACAAGCCGGACGCCCCGATCACCGTTCCCTTCGACGACGTGACCGTCACCATCACCCGGAGCCGAGTATGACTGCGCCTTTCAAAGCGGGTCAGAGCGACCCGACCGTCCAGCCGGTGCCCAACTCCGTGGTCGAGCAGGTCGACGCCGCGGACACCACCCTGTCCAACCCCAAGCGCGCCGTGATCTCCCTCGGCAGCAATCTCGGCAACCGCCTGGAGACGCTGCAGGGCGCCATCGACGCCCTGGAGGACACCCCCGGCCTGCGCGTCAAGGCCGTCTCCCCGGTGTACGAGACCGAGCCGTGGGGCGTCGAGCCCGGCAGCCAGCCCTCGTACTTCAACGCGGTCGTCGTGGTGAAGACGACGCTGCCGCCCGCCTCCCTCCTGGAGCGGGCGCACGCGGTCGAGGAGGCCTTCCACCGCGTCCGCGACGAGCGCTGGGGCCCGCGCACGATCGACGTGGACATCGTGGCGTACGCCGACGTGGTCTCCGACGACCCGACGCTCACCCTGCCCCACCCGCGCGCGCATGAACGTGCCTTCGTGCTCGCTCCCTGGCACGACGTGGAGCCCGAGGCCCAGGTGACCGGACGCGGCCCGGTGGCCGAGCTGCTCGCCGGGATCGGCCGCGACGGCGTCGTGCCCCGCGCCGACCTGGAACTCCGGCTGCCCGAGTAGTCGTTAGGGTCTAACGGATCCGTACGACGACCACAGTGGCGGGCGGCGGTCCGCAGGACGACCAGGCGATGAAGGCGATGAAGGGTCACCCGTGAAGCAACTGCGCATCAGGACACTGGCCGGCCTCTTCGTCATGGCCGGAGTGCTGTCCTGGTCGGGCGCCCGGCTGTGGGACTCCGTCGGCACCCTGCCGCGGGTTCCGCTGGCCGCGCCGATCGTGCTCGCGGTGATCGCCGTGGTGCTGCTCGCGACGGCGCTCTCGCTGCGGTCCCGGCTGCGCGCCCAGCGCGAGCGGCGCCCCGGCGCGAAGGGCGTCGACCCGATGATGGCCGCCCGCGCCGTGGTCTTCGGCCAGGCCAGCGCCCTGGTCGCGGCCCTCGTCTCCGGGATGTACGGCGGCGTGGGCGCCTTCATGCTCGAATTCCTGGACATCCCCGCCCGCCGGGACCAGGCGGTCTACGCCGGGCTCTCCGTCCTGATGGGCATCGCCGTCATAGCGGCCGCCTTCTTCATGGAGCGGGTCTGCAAGCTCCCTGAGGACGACGACGAGGACGGCGGGACGGCCTCGGCGGCCTGACCCGGCCCGACCGCCCTCCCCGCCGCTCACGGGCGACCACGGGCCGCCGCCCCGCCACTACAGCAGCGTGCCGCCCTCGATCTCGGTCTCCCCGAGGATCCCCGACAGGCGCGCAAGCACCTGGGCGTCCAGCTCCACGCGCGCCGCGGCGAGGTTCTCCTCGATGTGCCGGGGCGTACGACTGCCGGGGATCGGCACCACGTTCGGGTCCTGGTGGAGCAGCCAGGCGAGCGCCAGCTGCGCCGGGGTGATGCCCAGCTCCTCCGCGACGCCCCGCACGGGCGCGAAGCGGTCGTTGTTCGCCTTCAGGTTCGCCGCGTCGAAGCGCGGCGCGTTCTGCCGGAAGTCCCCCTCGTCGACCTTGCCGACCGTGCCGGTCAGGAACCCGGCGCCCAGCGGCGACCACGGCACGAGCCCGACCCCCAACTCACGAGCGGCGGCGAGCAGTTCCGGCTCGGCGGGCTTCCACATGGACCACTCGATCTGCACCGCGGCCACCGGGTGCACGGCATGCGCGGCCCGCAGCTGCCCGGCCGTCACATTGGAGAGCCCGAGGTGCCGTACGAGGCCCGCCTCGATCAGCTCGGCGACCGCGCCGACGGTGTCCTCGAAGGGCACCTGCGGGTCCGGGAAGTGCGGGTAGTACAGGTCGATGTAGTCCGTACCGAGGCCGCGCAGGCTGGCCTCCGCATAGCCGCGCACATACGCGGGGTCGCCGTTGACCGCCAGCTCCCCGAAGGCGTACCCGATGGGGAAGGGATGCGGCTCGACGCCCTCCGGCAGCCGGAAGCCGAACTTGGTGGCTATCGCGACCTGATCGCGGCGGCCGCGCAACGCCCGGCCGACGAGACGTTCGTTGTGCCCGTCGACCCCGTAGCCGTCGGCCGTGTCGATGATCGTGGCGCCCGCGTCGACGGCGGCGAGCAGCGCCCGCTCGCCGCGCTCGTCGTCGATCTCGCCGTACACCCCCGGGGAGAGCACCATCGCGCCGTAGCCGAGCGCGGAGACCTCGAGGCCGCCGAGCCTGCGGGTGGGCAGCGACTGCTTGCTCGTATGCGCCTTGCTCGAATTCGTCATACACGCAGTCTTTCGGCCACCGCACGTCGCCGTCCAATACTTCTCGCCCCAACCACCAACCACGGAAGGGAAGTTGGGGCGATCAGCCCGGACCGGACCGGCTCAGCGGGCCATGATCAGGCTCATCGCCTCATTGCGCGTCGCGGGATCGCGCAACTGCCCGCGCACCGCGGAGGTGATGGTCTTCGCGCCGGGCTTGCGCACCCCGCGCATCGACATGCACATGTGCTCGCACTCGACGACCACGATCACGCCGCGCGGCTCCAGGATCTCCATCAGGGAGTCCGCGATCTGCGTGGTCAGCCGCTCCTGCACCTGCGGCCTGCGCGCATACACGTCCACGAGCCTGGCCAGCTTCGACAGGCCGGTGATCTTGCCGTCCGTGGACGGGATGTAGCCGACGTGCGCGACGCCGTGGAACGGCACCAGATGGTGCTCGCAGGAACTCTGCACCTCGATGTCCTTCACCAGGACCATCTCGTCGTGACCGAGGTCGAACGTCGTCGTCAGGACGTCCTCGGGCTTCTGCCACAGTCCGGCGAATATCTCCTTGTACGCGCGCGCGACGCGCCCCGGGGTCTCCCGCAGCCCCTCCCGGTCGGGGTCCTCCCCCACGGCGATCAGAAGCTCACGCACGGCGTTCTCGGCCCGCTTCTCGTCGAACTCACCGATCGCGCCCTCGCCGTCCAGCGTCACGGGGTCGGTCATCTGTGCCTCGTTCCTGTGCGTTCCCGCGCCTGCCTGTGCGCGGTCGTGAGCCTGCCAACTGCGGGCGTACAAAATAAGCCGCGCCCCCCAGGCTAAAACCAGGGGGGCGCGGCATCCATTCCGGGCCTGCTGAGGCTCGCGGGATCAGCTCTCGGGGCGGTCCTCCGGGGCCACCTCGATGGGCTGGTCCGTGGTGCCGGCGGTCACCGCGGGGGTGGCGCCGTTCGCACCGTTCGTCAGCGACAGCTCCTTGGGGGAGAGCACCGGCGGACGGGTCGACGGCGTACGCCGCGAGGAGCCGGTCCACGCCGGACGCGCCGGACGCTTCACGATCCCGGCGAAGACCTCGGCGATCTGCTCCTTGCCGAGGGTCTCCTTCTCGAGGAGCTGGAGAACCAGGTTGTCGAGGATGTCGCGGTTCTCGACGAGGATCTCCCACGCTTCGTTGTGCGCGGTCTCGATGAGCTTCTTGACCTCTTCGTCGACCAGCGCGGCGACCTCTTCCGAGTAGTCCCGCTGGTGCGCCATCTCGCGCCCGAGGAACGGCTCGGTGTTGTCGCCGCCGAACTTGATCGCGCCGAGACGCTCGGTCATGCCGTACTGCGTGACCATCGCGCGTGCGGTGGCCGTGGCCTTCTCGATGTCGTTCGCCGCGCCCGTCGTCGGGTCGTGGAAGACGAGCTCCTCGGCCGCGCGCCCGCCCAGCATGTACGCGAGCTGGTCGAGCATTTCGTTGCGCGTGGTCGAGTACTTGTCCTCTTCGGGCAGGACCATGGTGTAACCCAGGGCCCGGCCGCGGGACAGGATCGTGATCTTGTGGACCGGGTCCGAGTTCGGAGACGCCGCCGCGACCAGGGCGTGTCCGCCCTCGTGGTACGCGGTGATCTTCTTCTCCTTGTCGGACATGATCCGGGTCCGCTTCTGCGGGCCCGCCACGACACGGTCGATCGCCTCGTCGAGCGAGTGGTTGTCGATCAGCTTCTTGTCGCTGCGCGCCGTCAGGAGCGCCGCTTCGTTCAGCACGTTCGACAGGTCGGCACCGGTGAAACCGGGCGTACGCCGGGCGACCGCGCCCAGGTCGACGTCCGGGGCGACCGGCTTGCCCTTCTGGTGAACCTTGAGGATCTCCAGACGGCCCTGCATGTCCGGGCGGTCGACGGCGATCTGCCGGTCGAAACGGCCCGGGCGAAGCAGCGCCGGGTCGAGGATGTCGGGCCGGTTCGTGGCGGCGATCAGGATGACGCCGCCCTTCACGTCGAAGCCGTCCATCTCGACGAGCAGCTGGTTCAGCGTCTGCTCGCGCTCGTCGTGGCCACCGCCGAGACCGGCACCGCGGTGACGGCCCACGGCGTCGATCTCGTCGACGAAGACGATCGCCGGGGCGTTCGCCTTGGCCTGCTCGAAGAGGTCGCGCACACGGGAGGCACCGACACCGACGAACATCTCGACGAAGTCGGAACCGGAGATCGAGTAGAACGGCACCCCGGCCTCACCGGCGACGGCACGGGCGAGCAGCGTCTTACCCGTACCGGGCGGGCCGTAGAGGAGCACGCCCTTGGGGATCTTGGCGCCGACGGCCTGGAACTTCGCCGGCTCCTGCAGGAACTCCTTGATCTCGTGGAGCTCCTCGACGGCCTCGTCGGACCCCGCCACATCGGCGAAGGTCGTCTTCGGGGTGTCCTTGGTGATCAGCTTGGCCTTGGACTTCCCGAAGTTCATGACCCGGGAGCCGCCGCCCTGCATCTGATTCATCAGGAACAGGAAGACAACGACGATGAGGACGAAGGGGAGCAGCGAGAGCAGGATTCCGACGAACGGGTTCTGCTTCGACGGCGAGACGGTGTAACCGTCCGGGATGTCCTTCGCCTGGTACTTGGACTGCAGGGTCTTGGCGAGGTCGACGCCCTGGTCGCCGATGTAGCTCGCCTGGATCTTGCTGCTGCCCTCGACCTTCTGACCGTCCTTGAGCTCGGCCTTGATGGTCTGCTCGTCACCGGTGGTGAGCTTGGCCGACTCGACCTTGTTGTCGTTGATCGCCTGGACGACCTGGCCGGTGTCCACCGTCTTGTAGCCACCGGACGAGCCGACGACCTGCATCAACACGACCACGGCAAGGACGGCCAGCACGATCCACATGACTGGCCCACGGAAGTATCGCTTCACGTCCATCCATACGGAGCGATGACGCCCCGTCCCTCCTGCCATAGTGAGTTTGATAAAGACTGTTCTTCGGACGGTACCCCAGCATTGTGACCCGAAGCCGCACGGGACGGCTGGCAATCCCGCCTTCGCATGCTCCAACGGCGGGAAACGGGTGAGGGTTCCCCGGCGCCGTGCACGGCCTTACGGAGCGTCAGCCTCCGTAGACGTGCGGAGCGAGCGTTCCGACAAACGGGAGGTTGCGGTACTTCTCGGCGAAGTCGAGGCCGTAGCCCACGACGAACTCGTTCGGGATGTCGAAGCCGATCCACTTCACGTCGATCGCGACCTTCGCGGCCTCCGGCTTGCGGAGCAGCGTGCACACCTCGAGGGAGGCGGGCTCGCGCGAGCCGAGGTTGGAAAGGAGCCAGGACAGCGTCAGACCGGAGTCGATGATGTCCTCGACGATCAGGACGTGCTTGCCCTTGATGTCGGTGTCCAGGTCCTTGAGGATCCGTACGACACCCGAGGACTGCGTGCCCGCGCCGTACGACGACACGGCCATCCAGTCCATCGTGACGGGGGTGGACAGCGCACGCGCCAGGTCCGCCATGACCATCACGGCGCCCTTGAGGACGCCGACGATCAGCAGGTCCTTGCCCGCGTACTCCGCATCGACCTTCGCGGCCAGCTCGGCCAGCTTCGCGTCGATCTCTTCCTTGGTGATGAGCACCGACTTGAGGTCGGTGCCCATGTCTTTCGCGTCCACCCGCATCACTTTCGGTCGTCCCACCGGCCGACTGGACCCGCAATGAGCACGGTCTCTCGTCAGCCTTGCCGGATCACCAGTCTGCCACCCTGGCGCTGGGCCACGACTTTGCCCGGGAGGTTGATGGCTCCCTGGCCGCGCCAGCCGGTGATCAGACGGTCGACCTCTTCGATGTGCCGGGCGAACAGGGAACCCGCGGGCGCGCCCGCGTCGATGGCGGCCCGGCGCACGATGCGGCGGCGCACGGCGGGCGGCAGCGCGTAGAGCTTGGCGCACTCCAGGAGGCCCGCGGCGTCGCGCACGGTCGTCTCGGCCTGGGCGGCCCACGTGTCGAGCGCGTCGGCATCGTCACGGGACAGCTGGGCCGTCCGGGCGAGGGCCTCGACGACTCCCTTGCCGAGCGCCTTCTCCAGGGCGGGCAGGCCCTCGTGGCGCAGCCGGGACCGGGTGTACGCCGGGTCGGTGTTGTGCGGGTCGTCCCAGACGGGCAGCGACTGGACCATGCAGGCCTTGCGGGCGGTCTGCCGGTCGATGTGCAGGAAGGGGCGCCGGTAGCGGCCCGCGACCCCCGAGGTCGCGGCCATTCCGGACAGGGAGCGGATCCCGGAGCCGCGGGCGAGGCCGAGCAGGACGGTTTCGGCCTGATCGTCACGGGTGTGACCGAGCAGGACGGCGGCTGCTGAATGCCGTTCGGCGGCGGCATCCAGGGCTGCGTAGCGGGCGTCGCGGGCGGCGGCCTCGGGGCCTCCGTCGCGGCCCACATCCACGGCGACGGCCTCGACCGGGGCCAGGCCGAGCGCGGTGAGGCGCACGACGACCTCGGCGGCGCGCAGGTCCGAGCCCGGCTGCAGGCCGTGGTCGACGGTGACACCGCCGGCGCGGATGCCGAGCTTGGGGGCTTCGAAGGCGAGTGCGGAGGCGAGCGCCATGGAGTCGGCGCCGCCGGAGCACGCGACGAGCACGAGCGGCGGTGCCTGCTCGTGTGAGGGTGGGGGGTCTTTCTCGGAGCTGCGCTGTACGTCGGTCAGTACGTCGTGGAGTACGCGGCGGACCGCCAGGCGTATCGCCGCGACCGCAGGATGGGGACCCATGTCCGGTTCCCTTCATGAAGTTCGGGGGGTGAGCCTCGGATCAATCACTCAGGACCCACTCGGGACACTCGGGGCCCACCGGGGCCCTTCCTTCCCTCGAGTTCGGTCACTCAGAGTGTGTCGATGGTGACAGAGCCGAGCCGTTCCCCGAGCATTGCACGCCTACCCATTGCCTACGGTCCCTCGGAAGGGTGATTGCGGGGGCGTTCTCCTGCCATCGGCCGCATCCGGTCCCTCAGTCTCCCTTACGGTGCACCCTCGCGACCCAGTCCGCCGGTTTGGCGATCTCCGCCTTGGTGGGCAGTGTGTTCGGGGAGGTCCAGACGCGGTTGAAGCCGTCCATGCCGACCTCGTCCACGACCGCGCGCACGAAGCGCTCGCCGTCGCGATATTGGCGCAATTTCGCGTCGAGGCCCAGGAGCTTGCGCAGCGCCTGGTCCAGGCGGCTCGCCCCGCGGGCCCGCCGCTCCTTGAACTTCTCCCTGATCTCGGCGACGGACGGCACCACGTCGGGGCCCACGCCGTCCATCACGAAGTCCGCGTGCCCCTCCAGGAGGGACATCACGGCGGTCAGACGGGCGAGGATCTCGCGCTGGGCGGGGGTCTGCACCAGCTCGACGAGGGAGCGTCCGCCGTCGTCCTCCTCGCCCTCGGGGCGGCCGCCCGCCAGCGACTGGGCGGCCTCCCTGACGCGCTCGAGGACCGTCATGGGGTCGACCTCGGTCTCGCCGAGGAACGACTGGATCTCGCCTTCGAGATGGTCGCGGAGCCAGGGGACGGCGGAGAACTGGGTGCGGTGGGTCTCCTCGTGGAGGCAGACCCAGAGCCTGAAGTCGTGCGGGTCCACGTCCAGTTCGCGCTCGACGTGCACGATGTTCGGCGCGACGAGGAGGAGCCTGCCGCCGCCGTTCGCCCCCGCGGGGAGGTCGCGGGTGGCCGGGGCGAAGGTCTCGTACTGGCCGAGGACGCGGGAGGCCAGGAAGGACAGGAGCATGCCCAGCTCCACGCCCGTCACCTTGCCGCCGACCGCGCCGAGCACGGCGCCGCCGGGGCCCGAGCCGCGGCGGTCCTGCATCTTCTCCAGGAGGGGCTTGAGGAGCTCGCGGAAGCCCGCCACGTTCGCCCGGACCCAGCCTGCGCGGTCCACCACGAGCACGGGGGTGTCGTGGATCTCGTCCGTGCCCATCCGGGTGAAGGAACGGACGTGCTCCTCCGAGGACTTGGCGTGCCTGCGGAGCTCCGCGACGACGGCGCGCGCCTCGTCCCTGCTCACCTCTGGGCCCGGCCGCACGAGCCGGGTCGCGGTCGCCACCGCGAGATTCCAGTCGACCATCTCGGCACCACCGATGCTCGTCATGCGTCAACGGTACGTGGTCGGTCCCCTCGGCGGAGGGGGTTGGGGCCCCAGGTTGCCCCTGGGATGGGCCCCTAGGGGATTCTCTTTCGTCTGCGGGTCGGAGGGGGCTGGGCGCGCAGTTCCCCGCGCCCCTGACGGGGCGCTCTCATCTGCAGCCGCAGTTCGCCACCGTCGATGCCATGCGGTCCAGGGCCTGCTGGGCCGTCTTCGCGTCTGTGGTGCCCGATGCCATGAAGGCGAAGACGAGGAGGCGGCCGTCGGCGTCGACGACCGTGCCGGAGAGGGTGTTCACGCCGGTGAGGGTGCCGGTCTTGGCGCGTACGACGCCGGTGCCCGGGGAGTCCTTGGGGTAGCGGTCGACGAGGGTGCCGGTGAAGCCGGCGATGGGCAGGCCCGTCAGGACGGAGCGCAGCTCGGGGTGGCCGGGGTCGGCCGCGCGGTCCAGGAGTTCGGCGAGGAGTTCGGCGGAGGCCCGGTCGGAGCGGTCCAGGCCGCTGCCGTCGGCGAACTTGGCGTCGCCGACCGGGAGTTCGAGCTTGCGGAGCAGGGCGCGGGTGGCCTTGTCGGCGCCGTCGAAGCTTGCGGGCTCCTTCGCGGCGAGCGCGGTCTGGCGGGCCAGGTGCTCGCCGATGTCGTTGTCGCTGTTCGTCAGCATCCGCTCGACCAGGAAGGCCAGCGGCGGCGACTCGACCTTGGCGAGGGACTCGGCGCGGCCCGACGCCTTGGAGGGTCCCGGGTCCGGCTTCGTCGTGATGCCGTGGTCCTTGAGGAGGTCCGCGAACTTCCGCACGGCGTCGCCCGCCGGGTCCGTGGTGCGCGGGGCGGGGCCGCTCGCGGAGTCGTCGAGGCGGCCCTCGTCGATCATCAGGGCGCTGACGGGCGTGATGTTCTCGTTCGGGCTGATGGGGTGCAGCGGCGGCCCGGAGTACAGCGACGTGTCGTACGAAAGGGTCACCTCGTCGATGTCGCGGGCCTTCAGGGCGCGTGCGGTGTCCTCGGCGAGGGTGCGCAGGCTCGCGGCGGTGTCGGTGTACCTGCCGTCCTTGCGGGCGGTGAGCGTGGGGTCGCCGCCGCCGACCAGGACGACGTCCTTGGAGTCGGGCTCGATCACCGTCTTCGTGGTGATGCGGTGGTCGGGGCCCACCGAGGTCAGTGCCGCGACCGCCGTGGCGATCTTGATCGTGGACGCGGGCGTCAGGAGATTGCCCGCGCCCTTGTCGTAGACGCGCTTCCCGGAGGCGGCGTCCACGACGACGGCCGAGCTCTTCGGGCCGAGCGCCGGATCCTTCATGATCGGATCGAGGACGTCCGCGAGGGCGCGGCCCGTCGGCGCGGGCGCCTTGCCCGCGGGAGCGCCCAGTCCGGCGAGCACGGAAGGGGCGCTCGGGGCGGTCCTGCCCGGCGTACGCCCTCCGTGATCTGCGCCACCCCCGGCCTCCTGGGAAGCGGCCCAGTCCCGCTCGGCCGTACGCTGGCCGGAGGAGTCCCAAGGGCCGGCCGCGGCCACCGCCCCGGCCGAGATCGCCAGGCCGACGGTGGCGGCACCCGCCGTGAGCTGCCAGGTCTTGAGCTTCCCCGAAACCCGGGGGAGCTTGACGGCAGAAGGCTTGGGCAGCTGTCTCCACAGCTGCCGAGGCCGCTGCCAAGGCTTGAGCTCCGGCACGACGTCCAGCCCCTTTCGCGATCACACATCTGCGTGAGGGACACTTAATCACCCGAAGTATGTGCTGATCATGGAGGAGCCACCCGTGGAGTTCGACGTCACCATCGAGATTCCGAAGGGTTCGCGGAACAAGTACGAGGTGGACCACGAGACCGGCCGGATCCGTCTGGACCGTCGCCTCTTCACGTCGACCAGCTACCCCGCGGACTACGGCTTCGTCGAGAACACCCTCGGCGAGGACGGTGACCCGCTGGACGCCCTCGTCATCCTGGACGAGCCGACCTTCCCGGGCTGCCTCATCAAGTGCCGCGCGATCGGCATGTTCCGGATGACCGACGAGGCGGGCGGCGACGACAAGCTGCTCTGCGTCCCGGCGTCGGACCCGCGCGTGGAGCACCTGCGCGACATCCACCACGTCTCCGAGTTCGACCGCCTGGAGATCCAGCACTTCTTCGAGGTCTACAAGGACCTGGAGCCCGGCAAGTCCGTCGAGGGCGCCGACTGGGTCGGCCGTTCGGACGCCGAGGCCGAGATCGAGAAGTCGTACAAGCGCTTCGAGGCGCAGGGCGGCCACTGAGCCTCCGGCCTCGGCACGGGCCGCGTGATCCGACATCCGGATCACGCGGCCCGTTCGCGTATCTGTGCCCATACTGACGTACGGATCTGTGCTCATACTGGCGTACGGAGGGTGCGCACACGTCGTACGAGGAGTGAGGCGAGGAGTGGCCGACCAGGAGGCCGAGGACCGCAAGCCGCAGTCGGACGAGGCCCGCAGCGCCTTCGTGCAGCCCAGCGGCGTGGCCCCGCAGACACCCGCCCCCGAAGACGAGTCGCAGACCACGTCGGAGTTCGCGGTCCCCACGGGCCTCGCCACCCCGTCGTCGACGACGCAGGAGACCGAGAAGTCGGCGTTCACCACGCCGCACACCTACAGCGCCCGCAACGCTCCGCAGGCCTTCACGCCCGCGCAGGGCATCCCCCTGGTGAAGCTCACCAAGGAGATCCCCTGGCAGGACCAGATGCGCACGATGCTGCGGATGCCGGTCGCCGAGCGGCCCGCCCCGGAGCCCGCGCAGAAGCAGGAGGACGAGACCGGGCCCGCCGTGCCCCGCGTGCTCGACCTGACGCTGCGCATCGGGGAGCTGCTGCTCGCCGGCGGTGAGGGCGCCGAGGACGTGGAGGCGGCCATGTTCGCCGTCTGCCGGTCCTACGGCCTGGACCGCTGCGAGCCGAACGTGACGTTCACGCTCCTGTCGATCTCCCACCAGCCCTCGCTCGTGGACGACCCCGTCACGGCCTCCAGGACGGTACGCCGCCGGGGCACCGACTACACCCGGCTCGCGGCCGTCTTCCACCTGGTCGACGACATCAGCGACCCGGACATCGACGTCTCCCTGGAGGAGGCCTACCGCCGTCTCGCGGGGATCCGACGCAACCGCCACCCCTACCCGGGCTGGGCGCTCACGGCGGCCAGCGGGCTGCTCGCGGGCTCCGCGTCCGTGCTCGTCGGCGGTGGGGCGCTCGTCTTCGTAGTGGCCGCTTTCGGCGCGATGCTCGGCGACCGGCTCGCCTGGCTGTGCGCGGGGCGCGGGCTGCCGGAGTTCTACCAGTTCGTGGGCGCCGCGATGCCGCCCGCCCTGATGGGTGTGGCGCTCAGCTTCTCGCACACGGAGGCGTCCATGGCCTCCGCGGTCATCACCGGTGGGCTGTTCGCGCTGATCCCCGGGCGGGCCCTGGTGGCCGGTGTGCAGGACGGCCTGACCGGCTACTACATCACCGCCGCCGCGCGCCTCCTGGAGGTCATGTACCTCATCGTGGGCATCGTCTGCGGCGTACTGCTCGTGCTCTCGCTCGGCGTGATGCTGGACGCGACGAACCTGACTCCGGAGACCAAGTTCGGGGTGACCTCGTCGCGGCCCGTGATCCAGATCCTGGCGTCGATGGCGCTGAGTCTCGCCTTCGCGATCCTGCTCCAGCAGGAACGCAACACCGTGCTGATCGTGACCCTCAACGGCGGCATCGCCTGGGTGATGTTCGGTGCCCTCGCGCAGACCCCGCTGGAGCTCTCGCCCGTCGCGGCGACGGCCATCGCGGCCGGTCTCGTGGGCCTGTTCGGGCAGCTCTTCTCGCGCTACCGGTTCGCGTCCTCACTGCCGTACGTGACAGCGGCGATCGGTCCGCTGCTTCCCGGCAGCGCGACGTACTTCGGGCTGCTCGCCCTCGCGCAGAACGACCTGAACACGGGCATCAACTCGCTCACCAAGGCCGTCGCGACGGCGCTGGCCATCGCGATCGGCGTGAACCTGGGGAGCGAGGTGTCCCGGCTGATCCTGAAGGTGCCGGGCGCCACGTCTGCGGCGAATCGCCGTGCGGCCAAGCGGACGCGCGGCTTCTAGGCGTACGCGAAGCGACTAGCGCTTCGCGTGGCGGCCGCGCTGGGCCGGGGGCGTGCCCGGGGTGCTGCCCTCGGCGGCGCCCGCCTTCTTGGACTTGCTGCGCGCCCGCAGGAACTCGATGGCGATCGGGACCACCGAGACGAGGACGATCAGGATGAGGATCGCCTCGATGTTCTTGTGCACGAACTCGATGTTGCCCAGCCAGGCGCCGAGCAGCGTCACGCCCGCGCCCCACAGGACGCCGCCGATGATGTTGAACGTGATGAACGAGCGGTACCGCATGCCGGAGACGCCCGCGATGATCGGCGTGAACGTCCGCACGATGGGCACGAAGCGGGCCAGGACCAGGGACTTCGGGCCGTACTTCTCGAAGAAGTCGTGCGCCTTGACCACGTTCTCCTGCTTGAAGAGCTTGGAGTCCGGGCGGTTGAAGAGCGAGGGGCCGACCTTCTTGCCGAAGAGATAGCCCGCCTGGTCGCCGAGGATCGCGGCGAGACAGATCAGCAGGCAGGCCAGCCACAGCGGGGTGTCCAGCTTGTTCGTGGTGATCAGCAGGCCCGTGGTGAACAGCAGCGAGTCACCCGGCAGGAAGAAGCCGATCAGCAGGCCCGACTCGGCGAAGACGATCACCAGGAGGCCCCAGAGGCCGAACTGGTTCAGCAGGTAATCCGGATCCAGCCAGCTTGGTCCGAGCGCAAGCGTCGTCACGGTTCCGGGCTCCTGGGGGTGAGGGGGCGGTGCGGCGGCGGGTGCAGCCGCCCAAAGCTATCAACGCGAGATGGTCCGACCAGGTTCCACCGTCCTTCCCAGGGTGCACTGTGCGACAACTGGGACAAAGCTGTGTGCCATGGGTATCGAAGATTTCGGCGGGGGTCTGAACCCCCAGTCCGACGTACTGGTCGTGACCACGAATGACGTACCGGGATTCCGGGTGACCCGCGTGATCGGCGAGGTCTTCGGCCTCACCGTCCGGTCCCGGCACCTCGGCAGCCAGATCGGCGCGGGTCTGAAGTCCATGATCGGCGGCGAGCTCAAGGGCCTCACCAAGACGCTCGTGGAGACCAGGAACCAGGCCATGGAGCGCCTCATCGAGCAGGCACGCGCGCGTGGCGCCAATGCCGTCCTGATGTTCCGCTTCGACGTCACCGAGGCGCTGGACGGGGCCGCGGAGGTCTGCGCGTACGGGACGGCGGTCGTGATCGAGCAGCAGCAGCAGTAGCGGTCAGTAGTCGTGGTGGGGGTGGTCGTGTCCGGCCACCCCCACCCCCTACACGTGTCGGCGTCCCCGTGTCCTGGGGCCACGCCCGCGGGCCCTTGCCGCCACGACGAGGCCCAGGCCGATGAGTGCGATCACCGCTGCCGCGATGCCCAGGCCCGTGCTGTTGTCGCCGGTGCCGGTGGGCGGCAGGACCGTCGGGCTTGGCGTCGGGCTCGGCTCCGGCGGGATCGTGACCGTCGGGCCGACCACGTGGCAGTCCGGGTCGGTCGAGCCCGGCGGGCAGTTGGTGCCGGGGCCGGTCGCGGCGATGCCGTTCCTCAGGGTGCGGTCGCCGGGTGCCTTCTTGACCGTGAAGGAGTACGTGACGGTGGCCCGGCCTCCCGCGGGGACCGTGCCCCGCCAGCTGAGCGTGGGGGCCGCGTAGGACACGCTCCCGGTGCTCGCGCGGGCGTCTCCGTTGTACGTGGCGTCGTCGAGGACCCTGCTCAGGTCGTCGGTGAAGCCCGCGTCCGGGAAGTCGACGGTGCCCTTGTTGGTGATCTCGACGGTGTACGTCACCCGCTCGCCCGGCTTCGGGGACGTGCCGCTGAGCACCGACTTCTTGAAGTCGAGGAGCGACACGCGGGTGGCGACCCTGCACTCCGGGCGGGTGTGCGTGTCCGTCGGGCAGTTGCTGGGGTGGAAGGGCGTCCACATGTAGGAGGCCAGGATCAGGTTCTTGTGGTCCTTGTGCTTGACCTCGACGGAGTAGCGAACGGTGGCCGTCTGGCCGGGTGCCAGCTCGCCGTGCTCCCACCGGATCAGCTTCTCGTACGTGTGCGGGGCGGCGGCCCGCACGGCCCCTGCCCTGGTCGCCGCCCTGCCCCCGGCTCGCTCCACCTTGTCGACGACCCGTGCCGTGCCCCGGTCGGCGGAGAGGTCCGCCAGGAGGACCGCGTCGTCGGTGATGTCGTCGAGGCCGATGAGGAAGACGGGGTTGTCGGCGGGCGCCTTGCCGGTGTTGGTGATCGTGGCGACGTACGCGACCCGCTCGCCCCTGCGGGCGGCCGCCCCGTCCGCGTGCTGCTCGACGCGCAGCCGCGGCAGTCCGCCGCCCGTGAGGCACTCGGGGCCCGGCTTGGCGGCACCCTGCGGGCAGTTGGCGCCCGGTTCGGCCGAGGTGACGCGGTTCTTCAGGTGGGCGTCGCCGCGCGGGAGCCGGTCGGCGGTGACCGAGTAGGTGAAGGTGACCGTCCCGCCCGCCGGAACGTCGCCCGTCCACGTCAGCTTCCTGCCCCGGGCGTCGAAGGCCGGTGCGGGGCCCGAGGAGGCCGTCGCGTCGCCGTTCCACTCGGCGTCGTCCAGCACGCCGGAGAGGTCGTCGCTGAAGGCGTAGTCGCGGTACGGGGCGGTGCCTCCGTTGCGTACCTCGACCGTGTACGTGACCTTCTCGCCCGGCTTCGGCAGGCGCGGGCTCGCGGACTTGCGCAGGGACAGGTCGCTGACGCCGACCGTCACCGTGCACTCCGGCTCCGGGGAGCCTGCCGGGCAGTTGCCGCCCGGCACGTCGCTGGAGACCGTGTTGACGAGGTTCCTGTCGCCGCCCGCGGGCAGCTTCTCCGGGACGGTCACGCTGTACGTGAAGGTCGCCTTCTTGCCGCGTGCGATGTCGCCGGTCCAGGTCAGCCTGGGCTCGGCGTAGTCCGTCGTACCGCTCGACGCCTTCGCGTCCCCGTTGTACGTGGCGTCGTCGAGCACACCGGTGAGGTCGTCGACGACGCGTACGCCCGCGACGTCATTGCCCCCGATGTTGGCGACCGTGACGGTGTACGTCACCGTGCCCGTCGCGCCGACCGACGTGTGGTCGGCCTTCTTGGAGATCGCGATGCCCTGCGCGGGGACGGGATCCGCTGAGGCGGTGGCGCCGGTGATGGTGTTGCGCGGGATGGGGCCCTCGATCATCGTCACGGCGTTCGCCGGGGCCTCCTTGGCCTTGGGGTCGAGGGTGCCGGACAGCGTCCAGGTGACGCTCGCGCCCGCCGCGATGTTCTCCGTGCACAGGAAGGCGCCGCTGCCGAAGGAGCCGCACTCCTCCGTGCCGCCGGTCATCCTCGCGTCCCGCACGCCGTCGGGCACCTTCTCCACCACGCTGACCGACGAGGCGTCGGACGGGCCGTCGTTCTTCACCGTGATCCGCCACTCGACGCGGCCGCCGGGCAGCACCGGCGAGGTGACGAGCACCTTGGAGACGGTGAGCGAGGTCCGGGGCGAGGGGGTCCCGGTCGCGGTCGCCACCACGGTGTGGGTCGGCGTGGCCGGGTCGGGGCCGCCGGTCACCGTGACCGTGTTGTCCGGGACCTTGCTCGCCGCCGGGTCGAGCGTGCCGCTCAGCGTCCACGACTTGGACTCGCCGACCGCGATGTCCACGGCCCCGCAGGTGAACTCGCCGGAAGCGAGCGCACACGGTGAACTCCCGCCCATCGAAGGCTTCTTGACTCCGCTCGGGACGGTGTCCCGCACCACCACGTCACGCGCCCGCGACGGCCCGTCATTGGTGACCGTCACCTTCCACTGGATCCGCTCACCGGGCACCACCGGGGAGGTCAGCAGCACCTTGCTCACGGTCAGCGACGCACGCCCCTCGGGCGAGGCGGTCGGCGACGCCACGGCCGTGCGCTCCGACGCGCTCGGGTCCGGACCTCCCGTCACCTTCACGGAGTTCGTCGGCGTCGTCGTGGCGTCGGGGTCCAACGTCCCGCTCAACGTCCAGGACTTCGACCCACCGGCCGGAATCTCCACCGCACCACACGTGAACTCGGCACCCGACCGCGTGCAGACCGAATCACCCTCCATCGAGGGCCGCAGCACCCCGTCCGGAACGGCGTCCTTCACCACGACGTTCCGGGCCCGCGACGGCCCACCGTTCCCGACGGTCACCCGCCACCCGATCTTCCCGCCGGGCACGACCGGGGAAATCAGCAGCACCTTCGTCACCGTCAACGAGGCACGGCTCTCCGGCGAGGCGGTCGGCGACGCCCCGGCCGTACGCTCCGACGCGCTCGGGTCCGGACCCCCCGTCACCTTCACCGAGTTCGACGGCGTCGTCGTCGCGTCGGGGTCCAACGTCCCGCTCAACGTGTACGCCCGCGACGCACCCGGCGCCAGCTCGAACCCCGGGCACACCGCCTCACCGGACGTCACGGGGCAGTCGGTCCCGTCCGCGTCGGCGCTCATCGCGGGGTCCGTGACCCCGGCGGGGATCCGGTCGCGGATCACGATGTCCCGGGCGCGGGAGGGCCCGTCATTCCTGACGGTCACCCGCCACTGGATCCGCTCGCCGGGCACCACCGGGGAGGTCAGCAGCACCTTCGTCACCGTCAGCGAGGCGCGGCTCTCGGGCGAGGCGGTCGGGGACGCCACGGCCGTGTGCTCCGACGCGCTCGGGTCCGGGCCGCCGGTCACCTTCACCGAGTTCGTCGGGGTCGTGGTCGCGTCGGGGTCCAGCGTGCCGCTCAGCACCCACGACTTCGACGCACCAGCCGCGATGTCCACGGCATCACAGACGTACTCCCCAGCGGTGAGCGTGCAGTC
>NZ_JBHYJI010000036.1:0-23075 GCF_042740435.1 Streptomyces sp. NPDC059002
TCACCACGGCGCTGTTGGGTACGGCGACGCCCTTGGGGCGGCCTGTGGAGCCCGAGGTGTAGATGACGTACGCGGGGTGCTGCGGATGCCGGACCACGGCGGGGCGGCGCACTGCGGGATGGCCACCCGTGCCCGTGCCCGCCTCCGGGCCGGTTCCATCGAGTACGAGAACAGGGCGGGCGTCGTCCAGCATGAACTGGATCCGCTCGTCCGGATACGCCGGGTCGATGGGGAGATACGCGGCACCGGACTTGAGCACCGCGAGCACGGCGACGACCATCTCGGCGGACCGGGGGAGCTTGAGCGCGACGACGCGTTCCGGACCGGCGCCCTGGTCGATGAGGTGCCGAGCCAGCTTGTCGGCACGGGAGTTGAGCTCCCCGTACGTCAGCTCCGTGCCCTCGAAGACGACGGCCGTGCGTTCCGGGCCGCGCGCCACCTGCGCCTCGAACAGCTCCGCCGGGCTGCCGGCGGCCTCGGGCACTTCGTACGCCGTGTCGTTCCAGAGGGACACGGCCTGCCGGCGCTCCTCCTCGCTCAGTAGGTCGACGTCGCGGACCGGCAGGTCGGGATCGGCCACGACGGCCGCCGTCAGACGGCCGAGCCGGTCCATGAGGGCCCGGACCGTGCCTTCGTCGAAGATGTCGGTGCTGAACTCGACGACACCGCCGAGCCCGGCGGGACGGCCGTCGGCCGCGTGTTGTTCGGTGACGCTGAGGACGAGGTCCATCCTGGCCATGCCGGTGGCCGCAAGGGATCCCTCCGCCGTGAGACCGGGCAGTTCGAGCCCCGAGTCGAAGGGCTGCTGCCAGGCCAGCATGACCTGGAACAGCGGGTGGTGGGCGAGGGTCCGCTCGGGGTTGACGGCCTCCACCAGGTGCTCGAAGGGGACGTCCTGGTGGGCGTACGCGTCGAGGTCGGTCTCGCGGACCCGGGCGAGGAGTTCGCGGAAGGTGGGGTCGCCGGAGACGTCCGTACGGAGTACGAGCGTGTTGACGAAGAATCCGACGAGGTCGTCGAGCGCCTCGTCCGTACGGCCCGCGATGGGGGTGCCGATGGGGATGTCGTCACCGGCGCCCGAGCGGGACAGCAGCGTGGCCAACGCGGCCTGCACGAGCATGAAGACGCTGGCGCCGGAGCTTCTGGCGAGCGCCACCAGACCGGTGTGCAGCTCGGCGTCCCACTGGAACGTGAACGATCCGCCGCGATGCGACGCCGACGCCGGGTAGGGGCGGTCGGCGGGCAGCTCGATCCGCGTCGGGAGACCGGCAAGTGCCCGCTTCCAGAAGTTGAGTTGGCGGGCGAGCGCACTGTCCGGGTCGGCGGCGTCGCCCAGCACCTCGCGCTGCCACAGCGTGTGGTCGGCGTACTGCACAGGCAGCGGCCGCCAGGTCGGCATCTCGCCACGCAACCGTGTCCGATAGGCAGTGGCGACATCGCGCCACAGCGGTTCGAGCGACCAGCCGTCGGCGGCGATGTGATGAACGACGAGGGTGAGAACGTGCTCGCGCGGCGACAGGGCGAAAAGCGCGGCGCGCAGGGGAATGTCCTCCCCGAGGTCGAACGGCTGCCGTACCACCGACGCCACGGACTGTTCCCAATCGGCCTCGGTGGCCGGTGAATTCAGCAGCGTCGGCTTCGCGGACGCGCCGTCGAGCACCAACTGATAAGGCGTGCCGCCGTGTTCACGGAAGACCGTCCGCAGGCTTTCGTGCCGGGACACGACATCGCCGAGCGCGGACTCCAGCGCCTGCTCGTCCAATGCGCCCGTCAGCCGTACGACCAAAGGAACGTTGTACGTCGCGGAAGGACCCTCCAGGCGGTGCAGGAACCAGAGCCGGTTCTGCGCGAACGACAACGGAAGCCGCTCCGGCCGTGCCACCGGTTCCAGCGCACGCCGGGCCTTGCCCGCACCACCGAGTACGCGCGCGAGAGACGCTGCCGTGGGCGCGTCGAAGAGCACCCGGACACCCAACTCGACGCCGAACACCGAGCGCACCCGGGACAGCAGGCGCGTCGCGAGCAGCGAATGCCCGCCCAGATCGAAGAAGTCGTCCTCCGCACCGGCCTCGGGCAGCCCCAGGACGTCGGCGAAGAGCCCGCACAGGACCTCCTCGACGGGCGTCCGGGGCGCACGCGACGAGACCGCACCGAACCGCGGTTCCGGCAGCGCGGCCCGGTCCAGCTTCCCGTTGGCGGTCAAGGGGAAGGAGTCGAGGACCACGAAGGCCGACGGAACCATGAACTCCGGGACCCTGCCGCGCACATGCTCCCTGAGGGACGTCACGAAGGAACCGATGTCGCGGGCGGCCGCAGGATCGCTGGCGAACGACGACAGGTTGACCGGTCCCTCGGCGAGCGGCGGACAGAGCTCGATCGGCACGGCACGCGCGGCGTCGTCGTCACGCGGGACGAACACGGCGTCCATGCCGTCCTCGCGGTGCGTGGACCAGGTGAGGACGGTCCGGTATCCCAACTCGGCGCCGATCTGGTGCAGTTCTTCGGGTTCGATCCCGGGTTCGATCTCGGTCTCGGTTTCGTCTGCTCCGGTGGCCAGTTGGTGTACGGCGGCGGTTTCGGTGGTGAGTCGGGCGTTGGGGATGGCGTCGATGCGTAGGGGGTGGGGGTGTTGGGTGCGGAGGAGTTCGGTGAGGTGTGTGGTGGTGGTGGGGTTTTGGCCCCAGTGGTGGTGGGGTGTGGTGGTGAGGTCGTGGGTGGTGTGGGGGTGTTTGTGGAGGATGGCGTTGTAGCGGTGGCGGGTGAGTTCGTTGTGGTTGTGGCCTTGTTTGAGGTGGATTTCGGTGGTGTGGGTGGGGATGCTGCCGGTCGATTGGAGGGCGGTGAAGTATTCGGGGGCGATGAGGAGTTCTTTGTCGCGGACGAGGGCGCGTTCGATGGTGGCGCGGAGGGTGGTGGTGTCGGTGTGGGTGTGGTGGAGGTGGATGGCGGTGTGGAGGGTGCGGGCGGTGTGGAGGTTGCGGATGTCGCCGATGAAGAGGGCGCCGCCGGGGGTGAGGAGTTGGAGGGCTTGGGTGATGACGTCGGTGAGGTAGTCGGCGCTGGGGAAGTACTGGATGACGGAGTTGAGGATGATGACGTCGAAGTGGCCTGTGGGCAGGCCGCGTACGTCATGGGCGGGCTGATTCCGCAGCTCCACGCGCCCCAACAGGTCAGGCGTGCGCGCCAGTTGGGCCTTGAGTCCGTCGATCACCGCGCTCGACAGGTCCATTCCCCAGTAGCTCTCGCAGTGGGGTGCGAGCTGGGAGAGGAGGAGGCCGGTGCCGACGCCGATTTCGAGGATGTTGTGGGGGTTGAGGGCGCGGATGGCGTCCACGGTGGCATCTCGCCACTCCCTCATGTGGTCGAGGGGGATGGGCTGTCCGTCGTAACTGCTGTTCCAGCCGATGAAGTTCTCGCCCCAGGGGGCGCTCGCGGCGTCGGTGTAGAGGTCGTCGTAGATCTGCTGCCACTCGTCGACCTGCGCGTCGGCGACGCCGTCGGCGCTGTCGTCGTCCGGTGTGGCTGAACCTTCGGAGGCGCCTACGACGTATCCGATCAGCCGCTGCTCCCCGGCCGCGTCCTCGCGTGCGATCACCGCGGCCTGGGCGACTCCGGGGTGCTCGGCGACGACGGACTCGACCTCGCCCAGCTCGATGCGGAAGCCGCGGATCTTCACCTGGTCGTCGGCGCGGCCGACGAACTCCAGGCCGCCGTCGGCGTGTTGGCGCACCAGGTCGCCGGTGCGGTACATGCGCTGCCCGTCGCCGAAGGGGCAGGCGACGAACCGTGCGGCGGTCAGCCCGGCCCGGTCCAGATAGCCGCGGGCCAGACCCGCGCCCGCGACATAGAGCTCACCCGTCACGCCGTCGGCGACGGGCCGCAGCGCGTCGTCGAGCACATGGGCGTCGAGGTCGGCGAGCGGCACACCGATGGCGCTGCCCGCACTGGCGACCGCCTGCTGGCGGTCGAGTTCCCGGTAGGTGACGTGCACGGTGGTTTCGGTGATGCCGTACATGTTGATGAGCAGCGGGGCGCGGTCGTCATGGCGCTCGTACCAGCCCGCGAGACTCCCCAGGTCGAGCGCCTCGCCGCCGAAGACGACGGCACGCAGGCACAGGGCGTCGCCCAGCGCGGGGTTCTCCTGGTCGGCGCGCATCAGGCCGTGGAACGCCGACGGGGTCTGGCTGAGCATCGTCACGCGCTCGTCGACGAGCAGCCGCAGGAAGTCCACGGGTGAACGGCTCGTCTCGTACGGGACCACGACCAGTCGCCCGCCGTGCAGCAGGGCGCCCCAGATCTCCCACACGGAGAAGTCGAACGAGGTGGAGTGGAACAGGGTCCAGGTGTCGTCCGCGGTGAACGGCAGCCGCCGGCCTATGGAGTCGAAGAGGCGGACCACGTTCCGGTGCGTGACGACGACGCCCTTGGGGGTGCCGGTGGAACCCGAGGTGTAGATCACGTAGCAGGCGTTCGACGCGACGGCACGGGGCGCGGACGGCGTGGTGTCCGCGAGGGCGTCGGGGGCGTCGGGGGCGTCCAGGGCGTCGAGTGCCGCGAGCGTGTCGGCCGCGTCGAGCACGAGCCGGGGAAGCGAGTCGGGGGCGTCGACCTCGCCGTCGAGGTCGGCCGTCGTCACGAGGAGGATCGGGTTCGCGTCCTCGAGCATGAAGCGGATGCGCGGGCGGGGGTAGGTCGCGTCGACCGGCAGATATGCGCCGCCCGCCTTGATGACGGCGAGCAGCGCCACGATCATCTCGGGCCCGCGGGGCAGCGCGAGGGCGACCACTCGCTCCGGTCCCACGCCGTGCTCGACCAGCAGCCGGGCCAGGCGGTCGGCCCGCCGCTCCAGCTGCGCGTACGTCAGCTGTTCAGCCCCGCAGAGCACGGCGGTCGCATTCGGTGTGCGCCGTGCCTGGGCCTCGAAGATATCGGCAACAGTGGAATGCTGATAATCGCTTGATATCGGCAGGGAGTAGCCTTGAGCGTCGGGCCGCATTACGCTGAATTCCCCCATGACTCGTTCTTTTGTAAATACAGTGCAGAAAAGACACTGAACCACATGGCGAAGCGCTTATCGATGTGATTCGCGCCACATGGGTGGGGCTTGAATGGCGGGGTCATCGAATTGTCTGGCGGCGCCTGCTGCGGCTCTGAACTGCGACAATACCTCGATTCGGGCAATGCGCGAAAACGTCGCCAGAATGAGGGTGGGGGTAATCGTTGTTTCTCAAGTGGTGGGTGTCCGTGTGCATGTGCGGGGCGCGGGGGAGGTGAGTTCCGTGGGGTGCGGGTGATGGTTCCGTGTGCTCCCGAGTTCTATTGCTCCCCGTGCGTTGTCGGTGGTGTGTCCGGCGCTTGACCCGCTCTTTGCATCCCTTTGGAAAACCTTTGAAGAGCGTTTGGCAGGAAAGGGCTGTTGCCGCTCCGTCCGGGTCCTGTCAGGGTCGACGGACACCGCCTCGACACGCCTTGGGGGAGGCTGATGCCGGTGGACGACCGTCCCGCAGTCGACGGTGCCGGAGCGCGCGAAGCGTTCGGTACGAGCCGCGCAGCGCTCGGCATGAGCTCCGACTACATCGAGCCACGGACCACCGTCGAACACAGACTCGTCGCCCTCTGGAGCACCGGCCTGGAGATCACGTCCATCGGAGTCGAGGACGACTTCTTCGAACTCGGCGGCGACTCCCTGCTCGCCGCCGAGCTGCAGCTGGCCATCGACCAGGAATTCGGCGTGGAGGTGCCCGCCGCCGCGCTGTTCATGACGCCCACGATCGCGGCACTCGCCGAGGCCGTGGAGACGGCGGCGAAGAACGGTGCCGCGACGGACCGGGAGCCGGGGCGGTGACCACCAGGCCCGCCGATGTGAACCTCGCGGACCCGGAGTTGTACGCGGACGGCGATCCGTACGCGGCCTGGCGCGCGCTGCGGGAGCACGAGCCCGTGGCCTGGCAGGCCGTCTCCGGCACGCTCGGGTTCTGGTCCGTGACCCGGTACGAGGACGTCGAGCGCGTCCTGGAGGACCACGTGTCCTTCACCTCCGAACGCGGCACGCTGCTCAGCCTGTTGGGCCGGGACGACCCGGCCGCGGGCCGCCAGATGGCGGTCACCGACCCGCCGCGCCACGACCGGATGCGCGCACCGCTGCACCGGGCCCTGCGCCTGCGGTCGGCCGAGGCGCACGCCGGGCAGATCCGGGCGGGCATCCGCGAGCTGCTGCCCGACGTGCCGCCGGGCGCGGAGCGGACGTTCGACTTCGCCGCGGCCTGCGCGCAGCTGCCGCTCGTGGTGCTGGGGCCGCTGCTCGGACTGCCCGCGCGGGACCGCCCCCGCCTCGTGCGGCTCGCGATGATGTGCGCCGCCGAGGACGACCCCGAGCATCAGCTGCCCGGCGGCCCCGAGGCCACCCTGCAGCGCGGGCACCGCGAACTCTTCGCGTACTTCGCCGACTTGGTGCGCGAACGGCGGCGCCGACCGCCCGAGGACGCGGACCGGGACCTGGCCGAGGGCGCCGGCGACCTGGTCGACGTACTCCTGTCGATGGAGGTCGACGGCGCGCGCCTGACGCCCGGCGAGGTCCTGTCCAACTGCTACAGCCTGCTGCTCGGCGCGAGCGTGACGCTGGCGCACGTCCCGCCCGCCGCCGTCCTCGAACTGTCCCGCACCGGCCGGTACACGGACTGGGCCGCGGACCCGGACCTGCTCGACAGCGGTGTGGAGGAGGCGCTGCGCTGGGCGTCGCCCGCACGGCACTTCATGCGGTACGCGCGCCGTCCCGTCGTGCTCGCCGACATGCCCCTCGGCGCCGGTGACCCGGTCGTGGCCTGGCTCGGCTCCGCCAACCGCGACGGCACCGTCTTCACCCGCCCCGACGTCTTCGACCCGGGCCGCCGCCGCAACCGGCACCTCGCGTTCGGCGCGGGCCCCCACTACTGCGCGGGCGCGAGCATCGCCCGGGTGACGCTCCGGCTGTTCTTCGCGGAACTGTTCGCCCGGTACGCGGAGATCGAAGTGACGGGCACGCCACGGCGGGCGCGCTCCACGTTCCTCTCCGGCATCACACACCTGCCCGTACGCGTCCGGCCGAGGCAGAAGGAGGTGGCCCGGTGACGGCAGCCACGCCCCACGCGACGCACGACATCCACCGACCCACGTACGCGCAAGAGCTGTTGAACCTCGTGGAGACACTGCTGCCCGGCACCGTCCTGCAGCCGGGTTTCCTCGTCCGCGCGGCCTACCGCGTGACAGGGGCGGTGGACGAACGGGGGCTGCGCAGGGCCCTCGACGACGTCGTCGCCCGGCACGGCGCGCTGCGCACCCTGCTGCTGCGCGACGGCGGCACCCTGCGCCAGCAGGTGCTGCCCCCGATGCCGTCCCGGCTGACCGTCACCCGGCTCGCCCCCGGCCTGTCGGCCGACGCATGGATCGCCGACGTCACCACCCGCCCCCATCCGTGCGACGAACCCCCGCTGCTGTGGGCCTACTTGGGGCGGGTCAGCGACGACGAGGCGGTCCTGGTGCTCGTCGCCCACCACATCGCGGCCGACGCCTGGTCGCAGGACGTGCTCACCCGCGACCTCGCCGCCGCCTACACCGCCCGGCTGCACGACGAACCACCGCTGTCGGCCGACGTCATGCAGTACACCGACATCGCCACGGAGGACCGCGGCGACAAGTGGCAGGCCCGCATCGGCGAGGCACTGCCGTACTGGCGGGACCGGCTCGCCGGTACGACGGATCTCGGGCTGCCCGCGGAGACCCCCGACGCCCCGCCCGGGCCGACCGCCGTGCACCCCTTCCGGATCGACGGCGCACTGCGCGCCGCGGTGCGGACCACGGCCCGGCGCGCCCGCACCACGCCCTTCACCGTGCTCCTGACCGCCTTCGTCGGCGCGCTCCTGCCGCCGGGCGACGCGATGATCTCGGTCGTCACCGCGGGCCGCATCCCCTCCGAATGGGACACCGTCGGATTCCTGCTCAACGTCCTGCAGATCCGCGTCGAACACTCCGGCTCGCGCGCCCCTGAGGACCTGCGGGAGCTGTGCCCGCTCGTCGACCGGCGCTGCCGCGAGGCGTACGCGAACGACATCCCGCTGGCCCCCGTCCTGGCGGAGAACCCGCACCTCCTGGAACGGATGACCGCACGCGACCTGGTCGCCCCCGTGTTCCAGATGATCGTCCGCCCGCCGGAACGCCCGGCGGCACGGCCGCCCGCCCTCGCCCTCGACCGCCTCGCGCTGGACACCCAGCCGCCGCTGCCCATCCCGATGCCCTTCCTGTGGACGATGCGCTGGGACGACGAACCCGGCGGATACGTCACCTACGACGCGCACCTGTTCAGCGCCGCATGGATGGAACGCGCCGTCGACACCTACCTGAACACCCTCACCGAACTGGTCCGTTGACATGACGGAGGCCCGCCCCACCGGCGAAGTCCGGCTCGCCGGGCCTGCGTCCACCGGCCGGCCGCCGCACATCCTCGACCTCGTCGAGCCCCGCCTCGGCGGCCGCGCCGCGGCGGTCGCCGACGGCACGGGCACCTTCAGCTACCGCGAACTCGACGCGGCGTCCCGCACGGTCGCCCGCGCCCTGCTCGCCCGCGGCGCGCGGCCCGACGAACCGGTCGTGGTGCACGGCACCGCGTCCCGCCGCACGATCGCCGCGCTGCTCGGGATCCTGCGGGCGGGCTGCCGCTATGTACCGGTCGACGCGGGCTTCCCCGAGGACCGGCAAGCACTCATGGCGCGACGCAGCGGGGCCCGCCTCGTCGTCGTGCCCGAGGAGAGCGTCGTCGCACCGCCCGCGGGTCTGGAGCGTGTCGACTGCTGGGGGCCGGGGGTGGCGCGGAGTACCGGGGGTGCTCCGGGCCTTCCGCGGCGGCCGAACAGCCCGGCGGACGCCGACTCCGCCGCCCGGCGCGGCACCCACGCGTACACCTGTTTCACCAGCGGCTCGACCGGGCTCCCCAAGCCCGTGACGATCTCCGCCACATCCCTCGGCTGGTCCACCGCCGCGCGCCTGCGCCACTACGCCGAACGCGTCGGCGCGTTCCTCCTGTGCTCGTCGATCTCCTTCGACAGTTCCATGGCGGGCATCTGGTGGACGCTGGCGAGCGGCGGACTGCTCGTCGTGCCCGGCGAGCGGCCCGGTGAACGGCCGGGCGACCTGCTGGCCGTCGCCCGCGCCGCCGAACGGCACGCCGCCACCCACCTGTTGATGGTGCCCTCGCTGTACGGGGCGGCACTGCGCGGCGGGCTCGGACCACGGCTGCGTACGCTCACCACGGTGATCGTGGCCGGAGAGAGCTGCCCACCCGCCCTGGTCGCCCGGCACCTGGCCGATCTGCCGCAGGCCGAGCTCTACAACGAGTACGGGCCGACCGAGTGCGCGGTCTGGGCCACCGTCCACGCCTGCACACCCGCCGACGCCCGCGCCCGCACCGTCCCCATCGGACGGCCCGTCACCGGAGTGACCCTGCACATCGCGGAGGCGACGGAGGCGGGCGGTCCGGGGGAGCTGTACATCGCGGGACCGGGCCTCGCCGTCCCCGACGCGGACCCGGGCGGCGACGGAGGCGACACCGATGACCGCGATGAGGACGACCACGGAACCGGCCGCTTCGTCACCCTGCACGACGTACGCCACTACCGCACCGGAGACCTCGTGACGGTCCGCGAGGACGGCGAACTGCTCTTCCACGGACGGGCCGACCACCAGCTCAAACTGGGCGGACTGCGCCTGGAGCGGGCCGAGATCGAACACTCCCTCATGTCCTGCGACGGCATCACCGAGGCGGGCGTCGGCGTGAGCGGACCGCCCCGGCCCCGGCCGGTCGGCTTCGTCGTCACGACGGGCGCCGCGCTCGACGAACAGCGGGTCAGGGCCCAACTCCTGCGCACTCTCCCCACGACCGCGCTGCCCGCCCGCGTCATCGCCGTCCCCGCCCTGCCGCGGCTGCCCAACGGAAAGGTCGACCACGCCACGCTGGACCGCCGCGCGGCAGCCGTGCGACGAGGGCCGACCCGGTGAACCACGCCCCGTCCGCGCGACACACCGGCCCGCGCGGGGGAGTGCGGTAGGTAGTCGTCCCACCGAGAGCTCCGAAAAAGCTCCGAGAAGCTCCGAGAAGGAGTCACCCATGTCCCGTCACATCGCGGCATCCCTGGCCGGCACCGTCCTGATGGCCACCGTCCTGACGGCGGGCCCCGCCGCCGCTGCCCCCGCGGCCCCGGGCGCCGAGGTGCCCGAACCCTGCGCCACCATCGAGGACCGGACCGAGGCGGGCCTCTGCTACTTCGAGCTCGCCCAGACCCTGGAGGACTGCTCACCGCGCTGGAAGCGGGCCATGGCCGAGGTCCTCGCGTCGGGAGCCGTCCAGTTCTTCGTGAATCCCCTCGAACACTGCAAGGACAAGGGGTGCGGCAGGGACCGGTGACCTCCGGAGGTCAGCGCCCGTTCGCGCCCCGCAGCGCCACCAAGGGGATCACCGCGAGGGCGAGCGTGCCCGCGGCCACCGCCAGGAGGGGATAGCCGCCGCCCGCCACCACAAGGCCGGATGCCATGCCGCCCGTCGCACCCGCCAGGGACACACCCACGTCGACGAGCCCCTGCACCGAAGCGCGCCGGTCCGCGGCCGCGGCATCCGTGATCAGGGCCGTGCCGCTGACCAGTGCCAGGTTCCAGCCGACACCGAGCAGGACCAGCGCGCAGGCCAGCAGGGGCACGCTGTCGGGCGGGGCCAGCGCCGCGAACAGACAGGCGGCAAGCAGTACGGCACCGGAGGCGGCGGCCACCGGCAGCCGCCCCATCCGGTCCACCAGCAGACCGCTCAGCGGCGACGGCAGGAACATCGCACCCACGTGCAGCGCGATGACGAACCCCGCGGCCTGCGTGCCGTGTCCGTGCCCGGTCATGTGGACGGGCGTCATCGTCATCACGGCGATCATCACCAGCTGGGCGGTGATCATCACGGTGGCGCCGGTGACGAGGCCGGGCGCGTGACGGTCGGGGGACGGGGACGGCACATCGGCCGAACGCGGCGGCGGAACCGGCCCGCGCCCCTCCCCCTCCCCCTGCCCCGGCCGGGCCAGCAGCAGTGGATCCGGACGCAGCCACACCCACAGCACCAGGCCCGCCGCCGCGTAGGCGACCGTGGCGAGGAGGAAGGGGCCCGCGAGGCGCGGGATGTCCCAGGCGTGGGCGAGCGCGCCGGTCGGTCCCACGAGGTTCGGGCCGACGACCGCGCCCAGGGTCGTGGCGAGCAGGACCGTGCCGGTGGCGCGGCCGCGCCGCTCGGGCGGGGCGAGGTCGGCGCCCGCGTACCGGGCGAGCAGCCCGGTCGCGGTGCCCGCCCCGTACACGAAGAGCGACGTCAGGAGCAGCCACGCCCACTGCCCCGCGGTGCCCGCGACCACTCCGGCGCTGCCGAGCGCGGCGGCGCCGTGCCCGATGGCTAGCCCCGGACGGCGCCCGTGCCGCTGCGAGATCCGTCCGATGACCGCGGCGCCGAGGGCCGCGCCCCCGGTGAACAGCGCGGTCGGCAGCCCGGCGAGGCCGGTGGAGCCGAGCAGGTCCTCGGCGAGGAGGGCGCCGACCGTGATACCGGCCGCCATGCCCGCGCCGCCGAGCGTCTGCGAGACGACGAGCACGGTCAGGAGGCGCCGCGGCACGCGCGGCGGCGCCGCTTCCCCGGTCCGCGGCGCCGTGTCGGTCACGCCGCTGTCCCCGCGCCCGCGTCGAGTGTCCCCTTACCCGCTGTCCCCGTACCCGCGTCGAGGTCCGCGATCTCGGCCAGGGACAGGCCCAGTTGGTCGTGCAGGAACCGGACGACCGTCCAGTGCGGCAGGGCGTCCTCGTCGAAGGGGCCGAACGCGGCGGTGTACAGGGGGATCCACCGCAGCGCCTCCTCGGCGGCCGTCTCGCGCCCCGGGTCGGCCTGGTAGGCGTCGTACGAGATGCTGCGGTGGTGGATGAAGTGGCCGCCGGGCAGCCGCTGTTCACACAGTTCCCGGTACTCGCGGGTCTGCAGGATGAGGTAGTGCCAGATCTCGTCGATGTCCTGCTCGACGGGCAGGAAGAGGCCGCCGAGCCGGTCGGGGTGGCGGGAGACCAGGTAGAGGTAGCGGACGCATTCGCGGACCTGGTGCGTGACGAAGGCGGGGTCCGGGGCGTCGGGCTGCTCCGCGAAGTGCCGTACGACCTCGTCGTGCAGAGCCGTGCCGAGGAGGTCCTGGGCGGTGGGGGCGGCGGTGTGCGTGTCTGTGGGCATCGCTGTGTCCTGTACGTAGGGGAGTGGCGTCACGCCGGGTCCTGCGCGGTCAGCCAGGCGTACTTGCCGGAGCGTCCGATCGGCACCCGGGCGTGGTGCTCCACGCGGCAGGAGCGGCCGGTCAACGCGTGGATGGACAGGGCGAGTTCCGTCTCGTCGCCGGGGGTGAGCGGTGCGCCGTCGAAGGTCGTGTACCGCAGGCGGCACGTGCCGTCGCCGGTCAGGTGCAGTTGCTGGAGGAAGACGCGGGGGGAGACGGCGGCGACGCGCGCGTCCAAGTCGGCCTGCGCGACGGGTCCTTCGGGCGCGGGGAGCAGTTCCTTCTCGCGGCCGCAGAAGGAGATGATCCGCTCCGGGTCGGCACTGCCGTCGCTGGTGCGGACGCAGTCGCCCGAGCGGTAGCGGACCAGCGGCATGTACGGGTTGCGGACGCTGGTGACGATGAGGCTGTGGATGCCGCTGCCCGGCTCCACGGGGATCAACTCCACGCTCATGCCGTGCAGATAGGGCCGGTAGCCGCCGTCGGCCTCGCTGTAGAAGAGGTAGCCGAGTTCCGTGCTGCCGAACAGGTCGACGACGGGGCAGTCGAAGTGGCTGCGCAGATACGCGCGGACGTTCAACGGCGCGTACTCATAGGCGTGGACGATGCCGGCGGGGCGCGGGAAGCCGTCCCACAGGTCCCATTCGGTGACCTTGCGGACCAGGTGCGCCAGATGGTTCCCGGAGCAGTCCAGGAGGTACGAGCCGTCCGGGTGCGCGGCGCTGACCTCGCGGATCTCGGCGAGCATCCGCTCGACCTCGGCGCGGTCCCAATCGTCGGGGTCCAGACGGCGGTTGAGGTACAGCGTGCGGTCGTCGAGCCAGCGCTCGCCCGGTGTGGCGCCGGGCTTGCCTGCGTTGACGCGGGCCACGTGCTCGGTGGCGAGCACCGTCGTCAGGGAGATCCGCGACGCGCCCCCGTGCCAGCTGGCGCCGAGGTCGGGGTGTTCGCTCCACAGCCGGTAGTAGGAGCGGAGCAGGAAGTACGGCGGCCGGATGAGCTGCATCCGGGCGTGGTTGGTGCCGGTGGACAGGACGAACTCGGCGTCGCCCGCCTCCAGGGCGCGGGCCAGCTCGGGGGTCATCCAGTTGTCGGGGAAGTCCCTGGCGATTTCCGGCTTCTCGAGGATCGGGAAGTCCCCGCGCTCGACGGAGTCGCGGTAGAGGGGGATGTCGCGGACCTGGTCAAGGACGTCGGCGCTCGGCAGGCGGTTCAAGAGGGCTCCGGGGTGGGGAGGGGGCGGGGCCGTCGCCGCTGCGAACGGCGGCGGCCCCGTGACATCAGCGGGTCAGGAGATACAGCCGGTCTTGCCGGTGGCGCTGATGCAGCCGCTCTTCGGCGTGGCGCTGATGCAGCCGTCCTTCGCGCCCTGGGCCGAGTTGGCGGCGACCCACTTCTGCCACACGGACTCTTCCGTCATGCGCTTGATGAGCTTCTCCATGATGAATTCCTCCTGGTTAAAGGGATTTGAGGGAGTTTGTCCCCTCGCCATCAAACGTAAAGAGATGGTCAAGGGGAAGTCAACAGGGGCGGACTGGATGGCGTAAATCGCATCTCTGGGCCCGGGTTGGGCCAGACGTGGCACACGGGCACGCCCGACCCACCGCGCGCGGGCACGCCGAACCCGCCGCACGCGGACCGACCGCGCGCGGGCACGCCCGACCCACCGCGCGCGGGCACAGCGGCGCGCGGCGGGTCAGGGTGTCGTTCGGGCGGGCGTCAGCGCCGCGTGCGCGCCCGCACGGACTCCGCGACCGCGGAATCGGCCAGGGAATCGACTTCGGCGTCGGCCGCGGAACCGGCCACGGGGCGCGTCTTCATCCGCACCGCTTCCGTTCCGCTGTCGTTGTGCCGCAGCGCCCAGTTCTCCAGCGTCGTGCGGCACGCGTGGTCCAAGTGGCGTACGACGGTCAGGTCCAGCTCGATCGGCCGGTCCTTGGGCATGGCCTCCAACGTCTCCAGGATGCGGGGGAGCCGCAGGAACGTGGCGTTCCCGGTGAGGGTCACCACCAGTCGGCCCCCGGTCAACTCCCGTACGTCCACGTGCACATGGGAGGTCTCCCAGGCCGACTTGACCACCGCGAGGACCAGGCCGATGATCACGCCCTCGAACATGTTGGTCACGACGATGGCGATCGCGGTCGTGGCCAGGACGACGGCCTCGCCCCGGTGCGCGCGGGCGAGCGGCACGATCTCCTTGACGGGGATCAGCTTGCAGCCCGCGTGCACCAGGACACCGGCGAGCGCCGCCAGCGGGATGATGCCGAGCGCCGCGGGCAGCAGCACTGCGAAGAGCAGCAGCCAGCCGCCGTGCAGGATCCGTGAGAGCGGAGTGCGGGCGCCCGCCTGGACGTTGGCGGAGCTGCGCACGATGACCGCGGTCATCGGCAGCGCCCCGAGCACGCCGCACACCGTGTTGCCGACGCCCTGGGCGACCAGCTCCTTGTCGTAGTGCGTACGCGGACCGTCGTGCATGCGGTCCACTGCGGCCGCGCTGAACAGCGACTCGGCGGAGGCGATCAGGGTGAACGCGAGGACGGTGCCGAGCACGGCCAGGCTGCCGAGGTCCGCCAGATCGCCGAGCCCCGGCGGCTGGACGGCGTCGACCAGACCGCGCACCGTCACGTTCGCGACGTCCAGGCGCAGCCCGGCGGTCACGGCGGTGGCGAGGGCGACGGCGGCCAGCGGCGCGGGCACCAGGCGTACCGACGCGGGCAGTCTGGGCCACAGCACGAGCACGCCGATGGTGCCGAGGCCGATGGCCGCGGCGGTCAGCGACGTGGTGGAGCCCAGCGTGTCGGCGAGCAGCCCGGGCAGCCCGGCGATCTTGTCGATCCCGGAGAGCGGCTGCTCGGCCCCGGCCATGGTGTACAGCTGACCGAGGATCAGGACGAGTCCGATGCCCGCCAGCATGCCCTGGACGACGGACACCGAGATCGCCCGGAACCACCGGCCGCAGCGCAGCAGTCCGAGAGCGATCTGGAGCGCGCCGGTGAGCAGCACGATCGCGCCGAGCATGCCGAGCCCGAACTCCCGTACCGCCTCGAAGACGAGCACGGTGAGTCCGGCCGCGGGACCGCTCACCTGGAGGGTGCTGCCCGGCAGGAAGCCGACGACCAGACCGCCGACGATGCCGGTGACCAGGCCCAGTTCGGCGGGCACACCGGAGGCGACGGCCACCCCGACGCAGAGCGGCAGGGCGACGAGGAAGACGACGAGCGAGGCGAGGAAGTCCCGGCGCAGGGCGCCCGGTTCACGCAGCGCGCGGTAGGGGGAGAGGAGTGGATGGCTGAAGGAGGACATGAGGGTGGGGGGTCCTGTCGTGGGAGCGGTCCTGGCGGTGGGGGGGCGGTGGCCCTCACAGCGGACCGAACGCCGGCCGGCCGTCCTCGGACGGGCGGTGCGTGGAGACGGTGCCGGTGTGCACTTCGTAGTACCAGGCGTGCAGGGTGAGGGAACCGTCGGCGGTCCGCTCCCTCACGCACGGGTACGTGCGCAGTCTCTCCACCTGTGACAGGACGTGGGTCTGCACGGCTTCGGCCACGTCCGGCGAGTCCGGCGGGGTGGAGCGCAGGGCGTCGTCGGGTGCGACGGAGAGCTCGAGCCAGTCGCGGACGGCCGGCACGGCCGACAGGTCCTCGCGCCGGACGAGGGCGCCGACGGCGCCGCAGTGCGAGTGCCCGCAGACGACGATGTCGCGGACGCCGAGCACGCACACCGCGTACTCGATGGTGGCCGCCTCGCTGATGGGGCGGCCTTCGGTGGCTATGGGACCGCCGCCGGAGGGGTAGGGCGGCACGACGTTGCCCGCCGTGCGGAGTTCGAAGAGCTCGCCGGGGTGTGCTCCGGTGATCAGGGTCGGGACGACGCGCGAGTCGGAGCACGTGATGAACAGGGCTTCGGGCGACTGTCCGGCTCCGAGGGCCTCGAAGGCCGCGGCGTTACGGGGATCCGCGACATGGGTCGCGGCGAATGTACGGGCGTTCTCGATCAGTGATTGCAAGGTGGCCTGCCTCCTGCGTCGGTACGGCGGGAGCCGGGACGCGGTGTGGTCGGGTCGATGGTGACAACGGGGCGCGGTGCTGCCCGCCGTGCGGCGGGCGCTACGTCGCCCCGGGAGACAGCCTGAGCGACTGCCGTGTCTCTCACTTTGCCATCGCATTAACCTTTGGTGACAGAGCAAAATCTTGCCAAAGATTGAGTAATAAACGTCGCTGACCAGGGAGTTGGTCAAAGTCTCAACCGTTGATCGCGGGTCTGGTGGAGATCATGTGGAGGCGCTGAGGGGAATCCGTTACCAATCTCCTTGCGATCGCGACGACATGCGGGACCGTCAGCCGGAGGGTTGCCTCCGACTGCCGCCTCCGACTGCCGCCTCACGCCAGCAGCTGACTCACCTGCGCGGCCGGTGCCGCCAGGGAGGAGCCGCCCGCCGCCGTGAGCGCGGTGAGCTCAAGGCGCTCACGCAGCCGCCCCAGCCGTGCGGACCCGAGGTCCCCGGTGCGGGCGATCTCGTCCTCGGCGTCCGCCAACTCGCCCTCAAGACCTGGGGTTTGACCCTCGTGCCGGGCCAGGGTCGCGCGCAGCTCCCGGATCGCCGCCGGCAGCCGCGCCGTGTCGTCGGTCCTTACGTGGCCCGCCTGCTCGCACCGGATCCTGGCGCCCGAACCGGTGCAGATCGCCCCGCCGCTGACGTCGCCCCCGACGGAGCCGCCGCCCGCGTCCCCGGAGCCGCCCTCACCGGGCCGGGCGTCCGCGCCCGCGCTGTTCGCGTCGCTGACGTCCATCTCGTGGAACAGCGTGACCTGCCGCGCCCCGCCCAACTCCCGTACGGCCAGACGCGGGCCATGGCCGCGCAGGATGCCGCGGGGCTGGAGACCAGGGCAAGGGCGGCGTCGCGCACGGGCGGCAGGGCGTGCGGGGCGACCCCGAGGACGAGCGTGCCGCCCCGGGGTGCACCCGCACCAGGACGCACACCACCAGCTGGCCGCTCCAGGCCGCGCCAACTCGCCCGCGCCGTGCGGAGGTTCGGGGTCGGTGTGCAGGAGTGCGTGTCGTGTCGTATTGGCGTCCGGGGCATCGAAGGGGCCGCGCGGTCCTGTGCGACCGCGCGGCCCGGTGCGGGCGCCGTCCCCGATCCGGCCCGCGGCCTAGACGGCGAGGTCGGCCACTCGCGGGGCCACCGTGCCGAACAGGTCGGCGACGGTGGTGAGCGCCGCGGCCTGCAGGACGTCGGCGGGCAGGTGCGCGCCGGTGGGGGAGGGCAGCGGGCGCGTGGCGGTCGCCTCGGCGACGACGGTGGGGCGGTAGCCCAGGTTGAAGGCGCCCTGCGCGGTGAACTGGACGCACATGTGCGTCATGAACCCGGCGATGACCAGGTCGGTGCCGACGCCGTGCTCGCGCAGGACCTTTTCCAGGTCGGTGTCGTGGAAGGCGTTCGGGACCTGCTTGACGACGACGTACTCGCCGTCGACCGGGGCGACCTCGGGGCTGATGGCGCCGATCTCGGCCCGGATGTCGTACGGCGTGCCCTCGCCGCCGTCATTGACGACGTGCACCACGGGGGCTCCGGCGGCCCGGGCCGCGGTCAGCAGCCGGGCGCCCGCGGCCAGCGCCTCCTCGGCCCCTTCGAGCCGCATGACACCGGTGCGGTAGGTGTTCTGGAAGTCGATCATGATGAGGGCCGACTCGCTGAGCCGGGGCAGGGTGTCGTCGAGTCCGCTGACGTCACGCAGGGTGCGGGAGACGGTCATGACAGGGGTCCTTTCGTACGGGGGATCTGTGGGTGGAGGTGTGAAGGCGCAGGTCAGCGCAGGGACTTGGGCTTGCCCGCCGGGGCAGGGACGACGAGGCGGTCCGCGACGCCCCGCTTCTCGAAGGCCTCGACGAGGCTCTTCATGTCCTGGGAGTAGATGTTCCAGCTGTCCGTGTGGACGGGGACGACCTTGCGCGCGCCGAGCTTCTTGGCGACGGTCGCGGCGTCCTTCGAGGTCAGCGTCAGGGGTGCGTTGTCGAGGATGGCCGGGGTGCGCGCGGCGCCCGCGAAGAGCACCGCGGTGTCGATCCGGCCGAACCGCTTCTTGATCCCGTCGCCGGCCTTCTTGGCGACCTTGACCGAGGCGTTGTCCCCGGAGATGTAGGTGGTCGGCACGCCGCGGCCGCTGAGCGCGAATCCGGTGACCTCGCCGTCGGCGCCGCGGTCCACGCCGTCGGGGCCGTGCAGGGCGGGCACGGCGGTGACCTTGATGGTCCTGCCGTGCACCTCGAGGTCGTAGGAGTCCCAGCTCTTCATGCCCTCGACGTGCTCGCCGAGCCGCTGGTGCGCCCCGGGAGTGGAGAGCACGACGGGCACCTTCTTGAGGAGCTCGCGGCCCGAGTCGTCGAGGTTGTCGTCGTGCTGGTCGTGGGAGAGCAGAACGGCGTCGATCTTCCCGATGCGGTCGGCCTTGATCGCCGGGCCCGCCGTCTTCTCCAGGCCGCTCTTGTACTTCTTGGGCTCGTCGAAGGTCGGGTCGAGCAGGATCCGGGCCCCGGCGATCTCCAGGATCGTGGTCGGGCCGCCGATGTGCGTGACGGAGAAGGCCCGGTACGCGGCGGGCTCGACGTCGGCGGCGGGCTTGTCCGCCTTGGCGTCCGCGTCGCCGGAGCCGCACGCGGCGAGCAGGGAGATCCCGGCGGTGGCGGCGACGGCCGCGGTCGTGCGGCGGAGGAGCTTCGGGCGTCTGCGTGTCATCAGGGCACCAGTCACTTTCGCTACGGGCTACGGGCTACGGGCTACGGGCTACGAGCGGTGGATCACCCGGGGAGGGCTCCCTCAGGTGTTAGTAACGCTAACACAAGAAGTTAGCGGTGATTTCAAGGGTTGTGCTCGCGCACGCCCTGCCCAGGGCGGTGTGCGGGCCGTCACCGGGAAGCGAGGTGTTAGCGGCGTTATCGTGGTGCGCATGTCTGCCGCACGCGACCGCATCCTCGAAGCCACCTCGGAGCTCCTCGCCACCAAGGACGCATCGGCCATCTCCACCCGTGCGATCTGCGACCGCGCGGGCGTGGGCATGCCGGAGATCTACCGGCAGTTCGGCGACAAGCAGGGCCTGCTCGCGGCGGTGGCCGACCTCGGGTTCGAGCGCTTCCTCGCCAACAAGCGCAAGAATCCGCTCACTTCGGACCCGGTCGCGGACCTGCGCATCGCCTGGGACAGCCATGTCGCGTACGCGCTCGGCAACCCCCACCTGTACCGGCTCATGTTCACGCCGCTCGGCGACCCCAAGCCCCGGGCCATCGACGACGCCCAGGAGCTGCTGCGCTCCGCGGTGCGGCGCTGCGCCGACGTCGGACGGCTGCGTACGACCGTCGAGCTCGCCGCGCAGTCGATCATGTCGGCGAACGTCGGGGTGTGCCTGATGGCCCTCTCCTTCCCCGAACTGTTCGGCGGGCTCGACAGTTCGCAGTGGGTGCGCGACGCCGTCATCGGCAAGGTCACCGGCGAGGAGCCCGAGGACACCCGCGTCGAGTCGGCGACGGTCCTCGCCCGCGCGCTCCTCGGCACGCTCACGGGCACGGCACCGGTGGACGAGGCGGCGCTCGGCCCGCTGCGTCCGAAGCGCTGAGCTGCTGGGTCACCTTCGGGTTCCTGAGTTTCGGAAAAGTGCGTTCTTCCCCGTGAGCGGCCGCTCTCCTACGGTTCCCGAGTAACCACAAGAGAGCACGAGCGCCCCGGTGCGGCGGCAGCCGTCCGGCGTGCGCTCATGACGAGGAGGCGTGCGGCATGGCCATCACCCTGGTGAATCCGAGCGGACTGCCGGAGATCGACGCCTACCGGCAGGTGTCGATCGCGACCGGATCGAAGCAGGTCTTCCTCGCGGGACAGGTCTCCTGGGACGCCGACGGCGTCACGGTCGGCGCGGGCGACCTCGCCGCCCAGGTCGAGCAGTGCTACCTGAACGTCGCCACCGCCCTCGCCGACGTCGGCGCCTCCTTCGCCGACGTGGCGAAACTGACCGTGTACGTCGTGGACTGGACGCCCGACAAGATGCCCCTGTTCCTCGACGGCGTGGCGCGGGCGGGCGCGAGACTGGGGGCCACCCCCGTGTCGCCGGGCACGCTCATCGGTGTCGCGGCACTGTCCGCGCCCGACCACCTGGTCGAGGTGGAGGCCACCGCGGTCCTGGACTGAACCGGCCATGTACGCCGGGCGTGCGGCCGTGCCCCCAGCGCGCGCCTGCACGCCGGTCCCCTCCCGCTGGTCCGTTGCTACTTTCCGGTGCGGAAGTGGAAGGGGACTCCAGATGTGCGCTTCATGGCATGAATACAACCTTGCGCCAGGACGCAGCGCCACGGACACCCGGGGCCTCACCGCGGTGTCGCGGATCTCCACCAGCATGGAAGTCTGGTGGACCGGCATCGACCAGTCGGTCGAGGGTGCCTTTTGGTACGAGGGCGGTCAGTGGACGCGCCAGCGGATCGCGCCCAACGGCAGTGCCTCCGTCAGCGGCGGCATGGCCGCCGTGTCCCGCATCCCCGGGAGCATGGAACTGTGGTGGATCGGCGCCAACGGCTCGGTGGAGGGCGCCTATTGGTACGAGGGAGGCCAGTGGTCGCGCTACCAGATCGCGCCCAACGGCAGCGTGAACAACGAAGGCAACATCGCCGCCGTGTCCCGGATCCCGGGGAGCATGGAGATCTGGTGGGTCGGCGCCGCAGGCTCGGTGGAGGGCGCCCACTGGTACGAGGGAGGCCAGTGGACGCGCTACCAGATCGCGCCCAACGGCAGCGCCGCGGTGCGGGGCGGTATCGCCGCCGTGTCCCGGATCCCCGGGAGCATGGAGATCTGGTGGGTCGGCGCCGCAGGCTCGGTCGAGGGCGCCCACTGGTACGACGGCGGCCAGTGGACCCGCTACCGCATCGCACCGGACCGGAGCGCCTCGGTCAACGGCGGCATGGCCGCGGTCTCCCGCATTCCCGGCAGCATGGAGGTCTGGTGGATCGGTGAGACCGGCGGCGCCATCGCGGCGCTGGACGGCGCGTACTGGTACGAGGGCGGCCAGTGGAGCCGCTACCGCATCGCACCCGACGCCGGCGCCTCGCCGTCCACCGGCATCGCCGCGGTGTCCCGGATCCCCGGCAGCATGGAGATCTGGTGGATCGGCCCCCAGCGCGAGGTGAAGGGCGCCCACTGGTACGAGGGCGGCAAATGGACCGCGTACCAGCACGCGGCCTTCGGCAGCGGCGCCGCCTACGGCGGAGTGGCCGCGGTGTCGCGGATCCCCGGGAGCATGGAGACCTGGTGGATCGGCGGCGAGAACGCGCCCAAGGGCGGCGGGTCCGTGCAGGGCGCCTACTGGTACGACACCGGGAACTGAGCGCTTGACGGCGACACCGTGAGGGGCCGAACTCTCGTGAGGAGTCCGGCCCTTCATGGGGTGACGTGACTCAGAGGACTGAGGACTGAGGGCTGAGGGCGACCGGCGGCACGGCGCGTGCGGTCGGCGGCGCCGAATCCCCTTGAGATGCCGCCGCGCGTCGGGAAGAGTCCGACGCCATGGAATTCCTCTGCTACCACCGCGACCGGCCCGGCTCCCTGCCCCTGCGCAAGGAGCTCCTTGAGGACCACTGGTCGTACATGGACCACTACCAGTCGCGGATGATCGCCCGCGGCCCGACCTTCGCCGCCGACGGCGAGACCCCCACCGGCAGCCTGCACATCGTCGACCTGCCCGACCCCGCGGCCGCCCGCGCCTTCGCCTTCGACGAGCCGGGACACCAGGCCGGGGTGTACCGCGACGTGCTGCTGCGCCGCTGGCGCAATCTGCTCGGCCGCACGATGTGGGACTTCCCCGGCGGCACGACCGGCGGCGACCGCTACCTGGTACTCGGGCTCGGCGCCGGGCAGCCCGCCGACCTCGTCGTACCGCAGAACCAGGACGAGCTGATCGCGTACGGCCCGCTGCTGTCCGACGACGGCACCGGCTGGCTCGGCACGGCGGCCCTGGTCCTGGCCACCGGCCCGGACACGGCACGCGCCGTACTGACCCCGAACCGCTACGCCGCCATCGAGGTGCACGACTGGGAGTGCGGCGGACGGCGGTGACACATCAGGGGAGGGTGACACATCAGGGGAGAACGGGGGCCGTGCCGGGCCGACGGCAGCCGCGCGCGCAACCGGTCAGGAATGGAGAAGCACGTCCGGATCCCCGCTCGTAGCGTGAATCCCATGGACATCAACCTCTCCCAGACCTTCATCGCCGTCGACGACCACGACAAGGCGCTCCCCTTCTACCGCGACGTACTCGGCCTCGAGGTGCGCAACGACGTCGGCTTCGAGGGCATGCGCTGGGTGACCGTGGGCTCGCCCACGCAGCCCGACGTCGACATCGTCCTCGAGCCGCCGCTCGCGGACCCGAACGCCGCCCCCGCCGACCGGCAGGCGATGGCCGAACTGCTCGCCAAGGGCCTGCTGCGCGGCGTCATCTTCCGGACCGAGGACTGCGACGCCACCTTCGAACACATCCGTGCCGCGGGCGGCGAGGTGCTCCAGGAGCCGATCGACCAGCCCTACGGCGTCCGGGACTGCGCCTTCCGCGACCCCGCCGGCAACATGCTGCGGTTCAGCCAGCCCCGCAAGCAGTGAGCCCGGGTCCGGGAGGGCGCGACGCGGACACCCCCACCGCGGCGGCCCCCCCCCCCCCACCCCCCCACCCCCCCCCCGGCGGATGAGTATTTGGGCAACGGAGACCCCCGCGAACCCCCCGGGGGGGCCCGCCCCCCGAGGGG
>NZ_JBHYJI010000036.1:23085-94238 GCF_042740435.1 Streptomyces sp. NPDC059002
CGCGGACACCGCACCGCGTCGCGCCCTCCCGGACGACCCCGCAGACCGCGCCCGGAGCTGATTAGATCGAGCCAGGCGATGCCGACGGAGACCGCGAAGGCGGCCCGCGCAACAGATGGAGACACGACGAGCATGCCCACCAAGAGGACGGACCACAGGTCGCCCGCGCCGCACACCGCCGACAGCCACGACCTGATCCGTGTGCACGGCGCCCGCGAGAACAACCTCAAGGACGTCAGCATCGAGATCCCCAAGCGCCGCCTCACGGTGTTCACCGGGGTCTCCGGATCGGGCAAGAGCTCGCTGGTCTTCGACACGATCGCCGCCGAGTCGCAGCGGATGATCAACGAGACGTACAGCGCCTTCGTGCAGGGCTTCATGCCGAATCTCGCCCGGCCCGAGGTCGACGTGCTCGACGGTCTCACCACCGCGATCACCGTCGACCAGCAGCGGATGGGCGCCGACCCGCGCTCCACCGTCGGCACCGCCACCGACGCCAACGCGATGCTGCGCATCCTCTTCAGCCGCCTCGGCAAGCCGCACATCGGCCCGCCGAGCGCCTACTCCTTCAACACCGCGTCGGTGAAGGCCAGCGGCGCGATCACCGTCGAGCGCGGCAACAAGACCAAGGCGCAGAAGGCGACCTTCCAGCGCACCGGCGGCATGTGTACGCGCTGCGAGGGCCGGGGCAGCGTCTCCGACATCGATCTCAGCCAGCTGTACGACGACTCGAAGTCGCTCGCCGAGGGCGCGTTCACCATCCCCGGCTGGAAGTCGGACAGCCAGTGGACCGTGCAGGTGTACGCCCAGTCCGGCTTCGTCGACCCGGACAAGCCGATCCGCAAGTACACCAAGAAGGAACTCCAGGCCTTCCTGTACGGCGAGCCGGTCAAGGTCAAGGTCAACGGCGTCAACCTCACCTACGAGGGCCTGATCCCCAAGATCCAGAAGTCGTTCCTGTCCAAGGACAAGGAGGCGATGCAGCCGCACATCCGCGCCTTCGTGGAGCGGGCGGTCACCTTCACCACCTGCCCCGAGTGCGACGGCACCCGGCTCAGCGAGGGCGCCAGATCCTCGAAGATCAAGCGGATCAGCATCGCCGACGCCTGCGCGATGGAGATCAGGGACCTCGCGGAATGGGTCCGCGGCCTGTCGGCGCCGTCGGTGGCGCCCCTGCTCGCGGCGCTGCAGCAGACCCTCGACTCGTTCGTGGAGATCGGCCTCGGCTATCTCGCGCTCGACCGTCCTGCGGGCACCCTCTCGGGCGGCGAGGCCCAGCGCGTCAAGATGATCCGCCACCTCGGCTCCTCGCTCACCGACGTCACGTACGTCTTCGACGAGCCGACGATCGGCCTGCACCCCCATGACATCCGGCGGATGAACGACCTGCTCCTGCGGCTGCGTGACAAGGGCAACACCGTGCTCGTCGTGGAGCACAAGCCGGAGACGATCGCGATCGCCGACCACGTCGTCGACCTCGGCCCCGGCGCGGGCGCGGCGGGCGGCTCCGTCTGTTTCGAGGGCACCGTCGAGGGGCTGCGGGCGAGCGGGACCAGCACCGGGCGCCACTTCGACGACCGGTCCTCCCTCAAGGAGACGGTGCGTACGCCCAAGGGCGCCCTGGAGATCCGCGGCGCCACCGCGAACAACCTGCGCGGCGTCGACGTCGACATCCCGCTGGGCGTGCTCACCGTCGTCACCGGCGTCGCCGGTTCGGGCAAGAGCTCCCTCGTGCACGGTTCGCTGCCCGCCGACGCCGATGTGGTGTCCGTCGACCAGAGCCCGATCAAGGGTTCCCGGCGGAGCAACCCGGCGACGTACACCGGACTGCTCGAACCGATCCGCAAGGCGTTCGCCAAGGCCAACGGCGTGAAGCCGGCCCTGTTCAGCGCCAACTCCGAGGGCGCCTGCCCCACCTGCAACGGCGCGGGCGTCATCTACACCGACCTGGCGATGATGGCCGGTGTCGCCACGCCCTGCGAGGACTGCGAGGGCAAGCGGTTCGACGCCTCGGTGCTCGAATACCGCTTCGGCGGCCGTGACATCAGCGAGGTGCTCGCGATGCCGGTGACCGAGGCCGAGGAGTTCTTCGGCGCCGGCGACGCGCACACCCCGGCCGCGCACAAGATCCTCGACCGGCTCGTCGACGTCGGACTCGGCTATCTCAGCCTCGGCCAGCCGCTCACCACGCTGTCCGGCGGCGAGCGGCAACGGCTCAAGCTGGCCACGCACATGGGCGACAAGGGCGGCATCTACGTGCTCGACGAGCCGACCACGGGTCTGCACCTCGCCGACGTCGAGCAACTGCTCGGCCTCCTCGACCGCCTGGTCGACTCCGGCAAGTCGGTCATCGTCGTCGAGCACCACCAGGCGGTCATGGCGCACGCCGACTGGATCATCGACCTCGGCCCCGGCGCGGGACACGACGGTGGCAAGATCGTCTTCGAGGGCACCCCGGCCGACCTGGTCGCGGCCCGTGCCACGCTCACGGGCGAGCATCTGGCGGAGTACGTCGGCCACTGACCCGCGCGGTGCGCGGGGGTCACGCAAGCACCCGGCGGGGACAGGGGATTGCGGCGATTCCCGCCCGAGGCAGGGAGGCGTTCCTTTCGTCCGGACTGCGCCGGATATGGTGTGGCGCAAGCACTACCGTACGAAGTCAAAGTGAGTCCGCGTGTCCGCCTCCTTCCAGCCCGTCCTCGACCGCATCGCCCGCGAGATCGAGGCCACACCGGGCCGCGGCCGCCCCGCCGATTACATTCCCGCGCTCGCCGCGGCCGATCCGAACCGCTTCGGCATGGCCGTGGCGGAACTCGACGGAACGGTCCATGGAGTCGGCGAATGGCAGCAGCCCTTCTCCACCCAGTCCATCACCAAGGTCTTCACGCTCGCCCTCGCGCTGGCCCGCGAGGACGACGAGCTGTGGGAGCACGTCGGCCGCGAGCCGTCGGGCAACCCCTTCAACTCGCTGGTGCAGCTGGAGTACGAGCACGGCATCCCGCGCAACCCGTTCATCAACGCGGGCGCGCTCGTCGTCACCGACCGCCTGCAGACCCTGACGGGCGACGCCAGCGGCACCCTGCGCGCGTTCCTGCGCGCGGAGTCCGGCAACCCGGACCTCACCTTCGACCCGGACGTCGCCGCGTCGGAGGCCGCGCACGGCGACAGGAACGCCGCGCTCGCCCACTTCATGGCGTCCTACGGCAACATCACGAGCCCCGTCCCCGAACTGCTCGACCAGTACATCCGGCAGTGCTCCATCGAGGCGTCCTGCGCCGATCTGGCCCTCGCCGCCGGGTTCCTCGCCCGCCACGGGATAAGGGCCGACGGCTCCACCCTGCTCAGCAGGAGCCGGGCCAAGCAGGTCAACGCGGTGATGCTGACCTGCGGCACCTATGACGCCGCCGGTGACTTCGCCCACCGGGTCGGCCTGCCCGGCAAGAGCGGAGTGGGCGGCGGCATCATCGCGGTCGTGCCGGGACACTGCACCGTGTGCGTCTGGAGCCCGGGCCTGGACGAGCGGGGCAACTCGGTGGCGGGAGTGGCGGCGCTCGACCGCTTCACGACGCTCACCGGTCTGTCCATCTTCTGACCCCGCTCAGCCCGTCCCCGAGCAGTCCCTCGGGGGCGGCGGCGTCGGGTCGTCCGCGTCCGCGGGGGTCATCACGCTGGCGTTCAGGGCGCATTCGACCTGTTTCACCGTGTGGAACACCACCAGGTCCGCGGGGCCGTGCTCGAACCGCGGCCCGCCGCCGACCAGCATGCCGACGAGCAGGGCGCCGTACACCTTGTGCCCGTCGACCTCGGTGTCGATCGGCACGAAAACGGGCGCGCCCGAGTCGCCCTGGTGCACGATGGTCTCGCCCTCCTTCCCGGCGAGGACCAGACCCTGGGTGCAGATGTGCGGCGGATCCGGGTCACAGGACTGGCCACTCGTGAGGTTGTACACCTCGATGTCGCAGACCAGCTTGGTCACCTTGCCGCTGACGCACACCTTCTGGCCCTTCACGGGGCCGTCCACCTTGCCGAGCACCCGCCGGGAGACCGGGGTCGAGGGAGTACCGCCGTCCGTCCACAGCGTCGGCGCGTACTGCTGCGGCTTGATCCGGGTGCCGGTGATCAGGGCGGCGTCCACCACGTCGTCCTGGAACGACCTGACGAACGTGCCGAACCTGAACTCGCCCGAGGTCGCCGCGGTCCCGGACGGCGCGCAGTGCCCCGCGGTGCTGATGGCGCGCTTGCCGTCCTCGACCCTGCGCATGGTGAGCCCCGACGTACAGGCGACCGTCTCACCGAGGTAGGTCATGCGGATCTCGGCGCCGCCGCGGTGCGGCTGCGGGTCGTTGAACCTGCTGGCCGGAGCACCGGACGCAGGTGAGGACCACATCAGGGCCACAGCCAGCGCCAGCAGGCAGCAGGCCAACGGTCGTCGTGACATTCCTTCCTCCTCCAGCTACAGCTCGAAGTCGAGGCGGCCCAGCAGGCCGACCTTCAGTCCGAAGTAGTCGGCATGCACCAGGCGCCGGGCCGCGGACACCGGGGTGCCGTTCACGGTGACGGTGTCGGTGGCCGTGTCCTTGTCGGTGCGGTAGAGCTCGTACTCCTGGACGAGCAGACGGTACGCGGTGAGCAACTGCCCGGTCGGCGCGGTGATCCCGCCCGCCCAGGCGAAGCCGTCCGCATCGGCGCCGCACGTCAGCTCCACCGGCGCGCCCACCGTCTTCCAGTCCATGTCGTCCTCGTCCAGGGTCGCCCGGCTCTGCACGCTCACGACGACCCGCCGGCTCGCGGCCGCCGCCGTCACCCCGGACCCGCTGAGCCGACCCAGCTCGTTGAACGTCGCGGGCCCGGTCAGCCGCACGGTGAGGCGGTCGCCCTCGCGGCGTCCGGTGACCGAGCGGGGCGGGGCGAGCTGGGCGAACTCGGCGCGCTCCACCTTCGACAGCTGCAGCGGGTCGATCGAGTACGGCTGGTACCGGGCGAGGGCGAGCCGCACATACGGGAAGTAGGCCTTCCCCGTCGAGGACGCGGCACCGAAGTCCACGTCGATGTCGACGTACCACAGCCGCCGTTCCTGGTGGTACGTCGGCGTGAAGGCGACCGCGTCGGCCGACACCGGTGCCGTATCGGGTGATTCGGCGAGGCGCAGGCCGGTGACGCGCTTGGCCGCGTTCGGGAAGTGCGCGGCCGACGGGCTCGGCAGGACCGTGGTGTCCGCCCAGACGGGGTCCACACCCCAGCGGGTGGCCAGGGTGTCCGGCAGGGCCGTGCCCGGATCCAGGATCACGGCGAGCATCTCGTCGTCGCCGGAGGAGAACCAGGGCCGCTTCAGATAGACCCGCAGTCCCGCGGAGCGGCGCCGCTGGGTGACCGTGCGGTGCTCCTCGTCGACGCTGCGCTCCCAGCGGAAGGTCGGGACGAGGTATGCGGGGGCGGGCGGCTCGGGGCGGCGCGAACTGGGCACGGGCAGGGCGGCGGTGGCCGGGCCGACGCGGGTGACCTTGGCCCGGTCCTCGGTGAGGCTGGGGTGGAAGTACTCGCGAAAGCGCGTGACGGCGGTCGGCGTGTAGCGGATGTTGCGGTGCCTGGTGTCGCCGAACTCATGGTCACGGGCGATCGGTTCGTCGTCCGCGGTGTAGGCGAGCTTGATGTCTTCGAGGTGCGTGTGTCCGTCGATCCTGCTCGGCGCGGGCTGGGTGACGTCGTCGAGCCACTCGCTCCAGTGCGCGTCGACCTCGACGTGACCGCTGCTCTCGGAGTGGCTGGTCAGACGGCCGGTGAGCTGCGCCGCCGTCTGCTCGGCCGTCCGCGCGGCGGCCAGTTCGCTCAGCTCGGGGCGGAGCACGGGCTTCTCCACCGCGTGGACCAGGGTCACCTCGGTCCACGGCGTCAGCATCCAGTTCTCGCCGTCCGCGCTCGCCCGGGTCACGAACGCCCGGTCGGCGGCGGGCAGTTCGGTCCAGAACCGCGACGCGGTCAGCAGGCCCCACTGGCGCAGGAGCGGCAGCTTCCCGGCGTCGAGATAGCAGCTGAGCCGTACGGTGGCGATCTCGCCCTTGGTCAGGAACACTTCGAGGACCCGCTCGATGAGGCCGTCGCGCCAGCGCGGCTCGCCCGTGCCCTCCTTGATGCGCAGCTTGAACGGCTTGGCCTGCGGCCAGGGGCCGGGGAAGGGGATCTTGCGGTTCGCCGTGTCGCCCGGCAGGCCGCGCAGCATGACGCCCTCGGCCAGTACGTCCGGGAGATACGGCAGGATCAGCTGGTCGGCGCTGTGCACCACGAACTCGCCCTGCTTCAGCTCCGCGCCGCGGCGGGGCAGCGGAAGCGGGGTGAGCGGCAGCGGGTCGTGCACGTCGTGCTTGGCGATGTGGATGTCGCCCTCGCGCAGCAGGTCGTGCTCCCGGTTCGGCCACTCGGGGTCGCGCACCTTGGTGTCCAGGAAGGAGCCGGACTCGCGGGCGGCGACGGCGAAGTACTCCTCCCGCACCCGGTCGGGCTTGCCGGGGCCGAACGCGGCGTCGAACACCCCGTGCTCCTCGGCCATCTGCAGCGCGGTCTTCGGCGGCGCCACATGCCGCTCCGCGATGGGCTTGTACCGCCGGTCGAGGCCGTCCACGGGGGAGCTGGCGTCGTGGTCGGGGACGTCCGTGTGGCGCAGGGCGTACTCGTCGGTGGAGATCGAGCGGCCGTCGTCGGTGACGGTGCTGCGGATCACCAGGCGCTCGGTGGACTCGCCCTCGTTGAACGGCAGGAGCGGCAGGATCACCGGCTGGGGGACCGGCTCCCATCGGCCGTACGTGATGGCGTCCGAGTGGACCGCGTCCGGGGTGCTCGCCGTGTGGTCGGGGCCGTTGCCCGCGAGGTCGGCGATCCTGGCGCGCATCCGGTAGGTCCTGCCGAAGCGCAGGGCGGGCAGCGAACCCGGCTCCGGGGTGAACTTGGTGTCGAGCGGCACGTCCGGCGACACCGGCGGTGCGGGCACTTCCGGCTCGTCGGCCAGGCCGATCGTCCGGCCGGGGCGCGGTGCCGCGAGGCTCCAGCCGTGCCAGCCGAACACCGCCTGGTGTCCGTACAGTTGACGGTCGTCGGACGCGTCGACGGTGACCGCGCTGGCGCGCACCAGGCCCTCGTCGGGGCCGACCGTGATCTCTACGGGCTGCTGACCGGGGCGGCGTACGACATAGCGTCCCCGGCGCCGCAGCAGCGAACGCCACTGGGTGACCTTGCCGGTCGCCGGGTCGACGGTGCCGATGTCGACGCGATAGCCGCGCACCAGGTCCTGGGCGGTCAACTCGACCTCCTGCGAGGTCACTCGACGGCCGATGTCGGCGCCGATCTGCCCGGCGAGGTGCTTGTCGCGGTCGGTGTGCAGCAGGGTGATCCCGGCGCCGCGGGCCGCGGGCGTGCCGGTGCCGAGCGTCTGCTGGGCCACCGATTCCCTGCTCCGCGACAGGCCGCCGTTCCAGAGGCTGTCGATCGTACGGGCGTAGTCGACGTGCTTGAGGGCCGCGCCGTCCACGTCGAGTTCGGTGAGGTGCCAGGTATCGGGCACACCCAGGTTCAGCATGCGCCCGGTGATCAGCGTGCCGTCCCCCGCGGCCGCCTCGAAGACGCTGCCCCGTACGTAACGGAGCTTCGTCCAGGGGCAGTTGCCGACGGCGTTGAGGCGGTCCGCGTCGGTGATGCGGTCGTCGAAGTGCACCCGGACCCTGGACTGCTCGCCCACCCCGGCGGGCACCGCGAAGCGCAGGTCGAGGACGAGCCCGAACCTGCGCTGCAGCTCCGGATAGTCGCCGAGGAGACCGCACGCCTCGTGGAAGTCGACGCGGTGCGGCGGCTCGTCGGCGAGCAGGGCGGTCCGGTCCTTGCGGTCGTAGAACCGGACCGCCTCGGCCAGCGGCAGCATCCTGCTGTTGTCGTCGCTGGTGTACACGTCGCTCGTACGGTCCATGTAGCGGGGTGCGTTCTCGTCGTCCGCCGCGTCGATGCCGTGAGGGTGCAGGAGGGCTGTCCGGAGCACCGTGTATCCGGTGTTGAGGTCGCCGCCGAGTTTGAGCACCGGGCGCGAGATCATGTCGATCAGCTGGTGCAGCGCGGGCAGCTCCCAGCCTCGGTGGTCCGTGGGCGGCTCCTCGCACAACAGACGCTCCTCACGGGCCCATTCGGTGCGGAGCCTGCTCCGCGTGGTGTACACCGCCACCGCCTCGTAAAGGCCGGTGACCTCGTTGTGCACCCTTCTGCCCGGGTAGGAGCGCAGGGTGCGGCGCTCCTGCGCGGCGAACGTCTCCGGCGGCGGGGGCTCCCTGACGTAGGTGGTGTCGTCGAACAGGGTCCGCCACAGGGTGCGATCGGCGGCCGGGTAGCGGCCCGTGGGCCGCAATTCCTTGACGAGGGGCCCCTGCGCGTCGGTGAACTGGAGCCACAGCGAGGGCAGCAGGGCGGCGAGCCGCACCGGCCAGTTCTTGAAGTAGTCGGACTGCCCGAGCGTGCCGATGCCGGTGAGGCTCGGGGAGACGAGGACGGACACCCGCACGGAGTCCGCGTCGACGACGCCGTCCGGCAGGACGGTCCAACGGATGCTGTCCATGCTCAGCCCACCTCCGCGAACGCCGTGCAGTAGTCGAAGACCGGGTCGATGCGGGTGCCGGTCGCCGGATCGTCGTACGGCGACATGAGGTCGGTGAAGGAGGGCGGGGTGAGCGCGGGGGCGTCGGCGCCCGCCGCGAAGGCGCTCAGCTTCCCGCTGCCCGCGAACCTCTTCTCGCAGCGGATCGTCACCGACGTCTCGAAGAAGCCGATCTCGATGCTGATGGTCAGGCTGGCCCGGCCGATCGCGTAGCCGTCCCTGTAGCCCAGTTCCATGTACAGCTCGATGGAGGCGGAGACGATGCCGAGGACGTCGACCTCGCCGCGGGCGCGCAGATAGCCGACGAGCGTGACGCTGTTCTGGGCGAGGTCGAGCCGGAAGTAGATGCCCGCCATCACCGACAGGCTGCCGCTGGCCACCCCGAAGTTCATCGAGACGGCGGCGCCGAATTCGAGGGCGGCGTCCAGGACGGCGATCTCTGCGGGGGTGAGGACGATCCCGAAGTATCCGCCGCCGCCGAGCATCGACACCGTGAGCCGGAAGGGCGCCTCGCGTCGGCAGAAGGCGAACCCGGCCTGCAGCGGGGTGTCGCCGATGAACGGCACCGAAAGCACCGCGTTCAGCGAGAGGTTCTCCAGGCTGAAGACGCCGACGGCCGCGTTCGGCAGCTGCATCGAGTAGTTCGCGTGGATTCCGAGGCGGTCGACCGTGATCGCGGGCGGGTCGCTGAATCCGTCGAGCGGGATGATCCGGCGCAGGGTCTGGACGAACTCCAGGTTCCCCACGAAGTCGACGCCGCGGAACTTCACCTCGACGTCGGGCTTCTGCCCGGCGCGCATGGTGAACCTGATCTGGTCGAAGTGCAGCACGATCGCGTCGAAGCCGGGGACCATGCGCAGATCGAACTTGCCCAGGGTGCAGGTGACGTCCGCGGCCTGCGTCACGTCGGGGCGCAGCGAGCCGCGCAGGTCGGTGACGAGTGTCAGCTTGCCCTCCGGCCAGAACACGGCGGCCTCGGGGGTGGTCGGTGTGGGCTTGCCCGGGGTCCAGGCCTTGATGTCGGGCTGCCATTCGAGCCGGGAGTTGACGACGTCGGGCAACTTGGCGCCGAGGGCGGCGAGTTCGATCGCCTTCTTCAGAGCGAGCGCCTGGCCGACCGTGCTGTCCCAGGTGGCGACCTGTTCGGCGATCCTGCCGAGCAGTTGCCGCACGCCCTGGTCCACGGCGGCGGGCAGCGCGACGCGCAGTGCGGCGAGCGCGTCGGAGAAGGCGGTGAAGGCGTTCTCCACCTCTTCGATGGTGGTGGGGTCCGGGGCGTTCTCCAGCTGACTGGTGATGTACTCCACGAGGACCTGCGCGAAGCCGGCCGCGGCGTCGGTCACGCGGATGACCAGGTCCGCGATCTCGGGGAACTGTTCCTCGACGTTGGTGAGCAGATCGCGCAGTCCCCGCAGATCGCCGAGGAAACCGGTGACGGCGTCGACCGTCGCCGTGAAGAAGTTCGGCGCCTTCAGGTTGTCCAGGCCGATCTCGCTCATGATGTCGGCGAGCGGGAACATCCCGAACAGCTTCGCCCCGGCAAACTTCCCGAAGTAGTCGAGGGGGTTGAACCTGCCCTGGGCGAGCTTGGCCCATTTGTCGACGGCCTGCCCGTCGGCCGGGCGGGGCGGGACGCGGGTCGCCGCGACGGGTCCGGTGAGCCGGGAGAGCCCCGAGACGGGGAAGTTCGGCTGGGCGAGCGCTCCGGCGGTCTGGCCGCCGTCGCGGAAGGTGAGGTCCACCGGCCGGGCCAGCTCGATGAAGACCTGCCCCTTGTTCGCCGGGGTGAAGGCGTCCCGTACGTACGGCTCGGGGTAGAACACGGACTGCGGCTGATCGGCCCCGAAGCCGTTGCCGAACCGGCAGAGCGCGGGGATCACGGCCCGCGCCCAGCGCACGGTCGGCACGAACCGGGGGTGGTCGGTGGGATCCAGGCCCAGGATGGCCTCGGTGGTCTCGGCGCCCCAGATCAGCTGTCCGGTCGACAGGGTCGTGTCGTCGGGCTTCCGGCTCGGCGCGTAGGCGAGGGACTGGCCGCGGACGTCCGAGACGACCCGCCGGACGTTCGCATTGCCGAGGTCCGGCGGCTCGGGCCTGGGGTCGGAGACGAGCGTGCGGTAGCACTCGACGACCGTCCGCACATCGGCCGCGTTCTCGTGCACCAGCTTGCCGACGAACGCCATCGGGGCACGGAACTCCCGGTGGCGGCCGTCGAGATCGACCACGCCGACCTGGAACTGGAACGGGTCGTCGGTGGCCGTCACCGGGAAGAAGGCGAGCTTCTCGTTCGGGTCGCCGCCGGGTGTGGAAAGGCCGGGAATCGTCTGCGGCTTCTGGATGTCGGGGGTGACCAGGGTGAGCAGCCGGACGCTGCTGAACGGGAACAGCCGGTGCAGGCGCTGCTTGTCGGCGTGCTCCTGCGCCGTGCCGTAGGTGCGCACCGGTTCGCGCACCATGATGAAGAAGCGCTGGTTGAGGTAGGCGGCGTTGTCCGGGCGGCCGTGGTCGAACTTGCGCTCGGTGACCTTGACCAGGTCGGCGAGGTGCCCGAAGGGGAAGAGGCGGCCCCGGTACATCACGCGTACGTAGTGGTCCCGGCCCAGGGCCGCGCGGTGCCGCCACTGGGTGACGTCGAAGCCGACGGGGGGCCGGTCCCAGCGGCCGAAGGAGTCGAGCCAGCCGCCCATGGCGGACAGGATGAGATGGTCGACCGCGAGCGGCGCGGGCGTGAAGCCGCCGGGCAGATTGCGGTTGGCGCTCAGGTGCACCACGGAGGACCGGTCCTTGCGGTCCAGAGCCATGGTGAACTCGCTGCCGCCCGCGGGCAGCGGGTGCGGGTCGGCCGGGTCGAAGCCCGGGTCGCGGGTCCACACGGCGCGGGCGCTGCCGGCCGGCAGGCGGGTGTGCCAGAGCTCGACCCGGTCACCGGGGTCGGGCAGCGCGGTGGCGTGGGTCCACGCGGCGGTCTGGGGCGGGGAGAGCAGCAGGCGGTACGGCAGTTCGATGCCGGTGCGCGGGTCGTCGGGGTTCGCCAGGGGGTTCTCGGGGCCGGGCCCCGCGGCGGCGGCCGGGCCCGACACGGTGAGCAGCTCGGCGGCGACCGGCCCGTCGGGACCGTGCCGTGCGGTCAGTTCCGCCACGGTTCTGGCCAGCCGCAGTGCCTGGAACTCGTCGAGCGGTTCGCCGCCGGGGCCGGGTGCGACGCGGGTCGTGGTGGCGGGTTCCTTGGCGGCCTCCACCACCCGCAGCGGCAGCGTCCGCATGGCGGTGAGCAGGCCGGATTCGGTGTACTCGATGCTGTCTTCGGCGGCGACGGCGAAGACGAGGAGGCTGCGGCCGCCGATGCGAGAGGCGACCGGCGGTGGCGTGTGCGGCTCGTCGCCGGGCTGCGCGGCGGCACTTCCCGGCGGGGGCGGCTGCGGCAGTCCGGGGCTCAGTTCGAAGAAGGCCTGCTCGGCGACGTGCTGCGGGCCGAACGTGACGACCACGAAGCCCGGTTGGGCCGGGTCCTTGCGCACGAGGCGCCGTGGCCCGAGCAGGGGGCGGTCCAGCCGCAGACCCAGAAACCCGAAGGTCAGGTCCAGCAGGTCGGTGGCCCGCAGTAGCCGAAAGGGCGGAGGAAGGGGGGAAGCGGCCATGTGACTCTCCCGTCGGGGGACCCCGCAAGCGGCCCCTCAAGGCTCCCGAACTCCGCCTGGTATACAGCCAGTTGGGCACCACCTGCCACCCGAATGAGTGAATCGGGCGAACCGGACATACACCCTGGGGCGGTGTACGCGTGAGACCCATGTCGGCCGATGTGTGCGTCGCGCGGGGATTCTGTGACGGGGAAGGCACCTGACGGGCGTAAGCCCACGTCAGGTGCCTGTTGTTCATCGGCCCTCAGTGCCTGGTGCGGTCAGCTGTCCTCGTGTGCGGTCAAGTTGTCCAAGGTCTGGTAGGCCGAGCTTTGGCCGGGGAACAGCACCTGGACTCCGAGCGGCAGCGGGCTGCCGGGGTCGATGGTCTTGTGCGGATCGGTGTTCTGGAGGATCACCGTTCCGTCGTGCCCGTCATCCTTCACCGTGTACGAGAACGTCTTGAGCCAGTCCGGGTCGAGGACGGTGTCCGGCGGCACAGTGAAGCTGAGCGTCCACAGGCTCACCCTGGTCTTCTTGGCCTGCAGGGTCAGCGTGAAGGAGTAGATGTACTGCGGTTTGTCCCACTCTTTCCGCCAGTCGCGGTCGAAGTGCTGGGTGACCCGCAGGTTCAGGTCCTTGGCGGTGAAGCGGACCACGGCCGGATCGGACGTGGTGGCTTCGTGATGGGCGATCGCCTGAACGGTGTGCGACCCCTCCGACCACGGCTCGACCGGGGTGAACGTCCAGGTGCCGGTGCCGAGTTGGGCGTTGCCGAGAGGCTTGCCCGCCTCGGAGAGGCTGACGGCATCGATGCCACTGGCCATCGTGCCCTTGATCACCTGGTCCGGGGCGACCGTCATGCCGTCCTGCGGAACGGTGATCACCGGGGGAGCGAGCGGTTGGACGGTGAAGTGCACGGTCGCGGGGAGGGAGTCCCGCTTGCCCTTGTGGGCCACGGCGAGGACCTCGTGGCTGCCCACGGGCCAGTCCTTGACCGGTTCGTACGTCCAGTCGGCGCCCTTGAGGATCGCGGGGCCGAGCGGCTGCCGGACGCCGTCGATCACTTGGTAGAGCTGGACCTCGTCCATGTCGCCGGTCACCGTGCCGCGGATCGCCTGCCGCGCGCTCACCGACGACTGGTCCATGGGTTCCTTGATCACCGGCGGGTCGATGACGGGAATCTTGTCCACGCGTCCGGCCGAATTCATGACCTCCAAATCGTCCACGGGCAGCGGCTTGTCGCCGATCCTCTGGGACTTCCCGATGGTTTCCGGGGTGGCCGGATGGCTTTCCGTCGACGCCGTGAGATCCAGCACGTTGACGTTTCCCTTGGAGTCGATGGCGTACATGTTGCCATCTTCGTCGAAGAAGATGGCGGAATACGACTTACGGCCACCGGACTTGCTCTGTTCCGCGGGCGGGAAAACCTGTTCCTTGAGCAGTACCTTGACCGGTGAACGGCTCCAGTCCATGTAGAGCAGATCGCCGTTGTCGCCCTCCACCGCGTACAGGCGGCCGTCCTTCGGGTGGTACGACCAGTCGTCCCAGCGCCCCGCACCGCCCGCGTTGCCGGGGGTCGCCCGGGCGGAGGCCAGGTCGATCCAGTGGACGGGAGTGTTCGGCCCCGAGCACACGACCAGGGACTTCTTGTCGGGTGTGACCTCTCCGCAGAACCAGCCCCAGTCCGTGAAGTGCTGGCCCATGGGCTTGGGGGTGATGGTGCCGGTCGTGAGGTCGATGACCACCAGATTGTCCTGGCTGACCGCGTACAGCGTTTCGTCCAGGATGCCCATCGCGGTGTAGCCGACGTCGTACGCAGGAACGGTGTCCACGCGGTTGATTTCCCACTCGACCGGATCGAACTTATAGACCTCTGTTTTCGTCCTGCCTATCGCGAGGTACACGAACTTTCGGGCCACGGTGAATCACCCTTTCTCGCGTAACGGCACGCCGGTTGGCGATGGAAATCAAACTCCCTCAGTCCTATGCCGGTTGCAAGGGCGCAAAGGCGCCAACACGGTCGGGGCGGTGGTGCATTTTGTGCTCTGGGAATTCTCGTGAGCCGCGGGTTGTGGTTCGACTCGAAACGAAGTGCGCCCCGCCCGTCAGCGCCCGTCGAGCAACGACCGCAGTCCCGCCGTGAGGCGTTCGTACTCGGCGGGCCGGTTGTAGATCTGCCCGCAGACACGGATGCCGCCCCCGCCGGGCCAGCCCCAGATCAGCACCCGGCAGCCGAGACGGGCCGCGATCTCCTCGCGCAGAGCGACGGCCTCGGACGAGGTGCGGGCGAGGTTTGGTGGGAGGCGCAGGGCGCGCATGGCGAGACGGTCGTCGGAGGGCAGCGGGGTCAAGCCCGGGAGGCGGGCGAGGAGTTCGGAGCCGTACGCCGCAAGGGCGCTGTTGTGGGCGCGTACCCGCGCGGGCCCGAGACCGGCGAGCAGATCGAGGCCCTCGGGCGCGGCGAGCCAGCCGGTGTAGTCGACGGTCGCCCGGTACTCGACCGCGCGGGGGAAGCCGCGGTCGTCCTCCCAGGACGGCACGGGCGCGGGCACCCGGTCGCGGTGGGCGGGGGAGACCACGAGCAGGGCGGTGCCCGGCGGGGCGTACCCCCACTTGTGGAGGTTGCCGAACCAGAAGTCGGGCGCGCCCGCGAGGGGTTCGGCGAGCATGCCGGGGGCGTGGGCGCCGTCGACCACCGTGGTCACGCCGCGCTCGGCGAGGTCGGCGAGGAGTCCGGGCGTCGCGATGAAGCGGGCGGTGGGCGAGCTGATGTGGTCGAGCAGGGCGACCCGGGTGCGCGAGGTGAGCCCGGCGACGACCGCCGCGCGCACCGCGTCCTCGTCCGGCAGGGCCGGGTCGACGGCGACGGTGGTGACGCGGGCCCGGCGGGCGGCGGCCGCGACGACCGTGCCGTAGCCGTGGTCGGTGACGAGGACCTCGTCGTCGGGCGCCAGGCCGATGGCGTCCAGGGCCAGGTTGGCGGCTTCGGTGGCGTTGTTGACGAACGCGGTCCCCTCGGGGTCCGCGCCGAGATCGGCCGCGATACGGGCGCGGGCCTTGGCGATCCGGTCGGGCACGCCGAGGAAGAACGCGTCGGGGTCGCTGTCGGCCTCCTCCGCCAGCTGCCGGTGGACACGGCCGACGGGAATCGGAACGGCCCCGAAGGACCCGTGGTTGAGGTGGGCGACCTGCGGGCCGAGCCGGAACAGCTCGGCGCCGCCGGGGAACGCGGCCGGGACCTCGGGCGCCGTCACCGTGCCTCCATGGGGGGCGGTGCGGGCGGGGACGACTCGGGGGTGCGTGCTGTGCGCGCTGATATCGGTCACGCGGTCGATTGTCGCGGTACGGGCCGGGCGGGGCACCCTGTCGGAGGCGAGGTCGGGGGAGCGGTGCGGGTGCCGGGGACGGTGCCGGGGACGCGCGCCCCCGTCCCGGTCAGCCGCCGGTCCGTGGTTCCCGTGCCGCCCCGACGGGCGCGGCCCGGCGTGCGAGACCGGCCTCTCCGTCGGCCCGCATCGCCTCGGCCCGCACCGCGTCGATCACCTGCGCGATCAACCGGCTCTGCGCCGTCGGCACCAGGAAACCGGTGCCGCCCGAGAGCGCGCGGTCCACGTCCGTGACCATCAGCTCGTACGGATCGGTCGCCGCGTACTGCCGTACGTCCGCGGCGCCGTGCGCGGGTGCCGAGGTGAGCGTGCACGCGTCCGCTCCCGCCGTGAACGCCGGGTCCGAAAGGCGCAGGACGCCCTCGGTGCCGTGGACGGTGAACTCCTCGCCGAGCGTTCCGTCCAGGGAGCACTCGACCTCGGCGGTCCCGCCGCAGGGGAAGGCCAGCGTCGCCGAGACGACGCGGTCGGCGGACGCGGCGCCCCACCTCTCCCAGCGCGCGTGCGCGACGTGCGGGGTCTGCCAGGCGAACGCCGCCAGCGTGGCCGACAGGGCGTAGTAGCCCACGTCGTACAGGGCGCCGCCGCCGAGGGCCGGGTCCCTGCGGTAGTTGTCCGGTGCCGGTGCGAGGCCGTGGAAGTGGGCCGTGACGTGCAGGGGGCGGCCGACCGCCCCGTCGGCGAGGGCCGCCGCCATGTCCCGGGTCCGCGGGTGCCACCGGTTCCACGCCGCTTCCACGAGCGTCCTTCCTGCGGCGCGCGCGGCCCGTGCCATCGATGCCGTCTCGGCCTCGGACAGGCCGAGCGGCTTCTCGCACAGCACGTGCTTCCCCGCGGCGAGGGCGGCCTCCACCCAGGCGCGGTGGGCGGAGTTGTGCAGCGCCACGTACACGATGTCGATCTCGGGGTCGGCCAGCAGGTCGGGGTAGGCGGCGTAGCTGCGGTGGGGCGCGAGTGCGGCGGCCCGGGCTCCGTCGCGGGCGGCGACCGCGTACAGGCGGGCCTCCGGAGCGGCGTGCACGGCCGGTGCGAGGCTCGACGCGGCGATCGAACCGGCGCCCAGGAATCCCCAGTTGGCCATGTCATACCTCCGTCGGCCGCAGGCGGTGCGCGTCGTGCAAGGCGCTCTCGTCCAGGAGATCCGGCGCGAGATCCTCCGCCGCCAGGTCCTCCGGCGCGAGGCCCTGCGCGTGCAGCAGGTCCAGGACGAGGGAGCTCCAGCCGAAGGAGCGTGCCCCGTGTCCCGCCCCGTCGTAGGGGCCGTAGCACTCGCGGAGTCCTTGGGCGGCCACGCACGCGGACGTGCGCAGGGCGAGGTGCCGTGCCTCGTCGAAGTATCCGCGGTCGCGCAGGCCCCAGTACAGGTACCAGTTGAGGTTCACCCAGCTCGATCCGCGGAAGATCGCGCCGGTGGCGAACGTCGGGTCGAAGGACGGCTCCGTCGCGGCCACGCTCGGCACCGGGTTCGGCAGCCAGAACTCCCGCTCGTTGAGGAGGTGTTCGTGGATGAGGCGCTGCGCGATCGGCTCGGGCAGGGCGTCGCCGATCAGCGGGAAGAGCGAGCTCGCCGTCAGGACCGTCGAACGCCGCCCCGACACCAGGTCGAGGTCGAAGAACGCGCCGCGCTCCGGGTCCCAGCAGTGCTCGATCAGCGCCGCCCAGATGTCCCGCGCCGCCGCCGCGGTGCTCTCGGAGAGTGCGGCGGGGGCGCCGACCTCCGCCTGCATCCGGGCCAGGGACGTCAGGCCGTCGGCGTAGATCGAGTTGACCAGGACGTCGTTCCAGACGAACGCCCGCGCCTCGCGCAGCGGGCTCTCCGGGCGGCGGTCGTGGGAGTAGCCGTCGATGAGGCGGCGCATCGCCGCGTGCCAGTCGTCGCGCACCGTGGCGCGCGAGGACGCGGCGAGCCCGAGGGCCTCGTCGTACTTCGGGCTCATGTCGAGGCCCGACTCGTCGGGCTGGTAGATCTCGATGAGGCCGGTGCGCGGGCTGCGCCGGTGCCGGTGCAGCCAGTCGAAGAAGCCCTGCACGGCGGGGAGCGTGCGCTTGAGCCAGGCGAGGTCGAGTGTCGCCTCGTAGACGCGCTCGACGGCCCGCGCGACCACGGGCGGCGCGATGGTGACGGAGCGCCAGCCCTCCCACAGGTCGATCCGGAACTCCGCGGTCGCGCGGGGCCGCAGGTCGTCCTGCCAGAGCACCATGTGCGGCAGGAACCCGGTGCCGGTGACGGCCGAGAGCAGCGACGACAGCTCGGTGCGCGCCCGTTCGGTGTCGACGTGCAGCAGGGCGATCGCGTGGAAGCTGCTGTCCCAGGCCCACTGGAAGGGGTACGTCTCGGGTGAGGGACAGGTGTAGTCGTAGGCGAGGCCCGCGCCGTCCGAGTAGCCGGTGCGCCGGTTCTCGCGCAGCACCTGCGCGGCCCTGCGCGCCGCCGTCGCGTGACTGGTCAACTCTTGACCTCCGAGGGGTGCGTCCGCTCGGCGGGCGGGAGGGGGGTGGATGGGAGGGGGGTGGATGGGGATGGATTCGGGGTGGACGAGGGGGTACGGGGGCCGCGGTCCAGGAGGACGAGCAGCGCGGCCACGGCGATGAGGAGCGCCGTCACCCCGAACGCCGGGCGGACACCGACGCGGTCGGACAGCGCGCCGAGCAGCAGCGGGGCGCACATGATGGCCGTGGACGCCGTGAGATAGACGCGCGCGGTGAGGTCGGCCCGCTCGGGCGCGACCTCGATGGCCAGCGAGAGCACCAGCGGGAAGAGGTTGGCCACGCCGAAGCCCGTGACGAAGAGGGCGACGAGGGCGACGGCGGCGGTCTGCGCCGTCCACAGCAGCAGGAAGCCCGCCCCCGTCACGGCCAGGGCGGCGACGACGAGGCGCCGGGCCCGCCCCGGCCGGGCCACCGAGCTGCCGACCAGGCGCCCGGCGAGTGCCCCGGCGGCGAACAGGCTCATCGCCGCCGCCGCACTGTCGGTGCTCAGGCCCACCCCGCTGGACAGGTGCGGCGCGCCGTAGAACACCACGCAGAACTCCAGGCCGACGACGGTGCCCAGCAGGGCGCACAGCAGCCGGAAGCGCGCCGGAAGCGGACCGCGAACGGCCGTGCTACCGGCCGCCGTTCGCGCGTCCGGCGCCGATCCCTTGTCCTCCTGGTCCTTCTGGTCCTCCTGGCCCTCGTGCGCCGCCGCTCCCGCGGACCGCTGCGGCGGCGCGCCGAACGGCACCCGTCGGCAGACGGCGTACAGCACGGCGCCCGCGAGGAGCGGCACCAGGAGCGTGGCACGCCAGCCGGGGCCCGCCGCCTGGCACGCGCCGACGGCCAGCGGGGCGAGCAGCGCCGTGGCACTCGCGCCCGCGTTCGCCTCCACCAACGCCCGTTCGCGGTACGGGCCGTGGTGATCGGAGAGCACCGTCGCGGTCGCCGTCTGCAGCGTCGCCCCGGTGACGCCCATGGCGAGCGAGGCGGCCAGCGTGTAGGCCACGCCCGCCCACGCGCCGAGGGCGAGCAGCAGCGCGCCGACCGCCAGGGCACCGGCCGCCGCCCAGAAGAGGCGGCGGCAGCCGAGCCGTGCGCTGACCCGCGCGTACACCAGGTTGGTGATGATGCCGCCGCCCGCGAAGAGGGTGGAGTGCGCGCTCATCGCGGCGTACGACAGGTCCGTCTCCTCCCGCAGCAGCGGCAGCAACGGGCCCTGGACGTACAGGACATAGGCGTACAGGGCCAGACCGCCGTACGCCATGCCCGTGACGGAGTCGCGGGTGAACGTCCCTGGTGGGCCGGTCACACCGCGGCCCCGGTCGGCCGGCCGGTGAGGCCCACCCGCACCGGCTCGCCCAGGTCCTGCTCCGCCCCCGTCCGAGCGAAGACGTCCGGCGCGAGCAGGGAGGTCTTCATCGAGGCGCCCTGCCCGTACTCGGTGAACGCCCGCCGCACCCCGTCCTCGTCGTCCAGGGACACGTACGAGGTCATGAGCGGCCGGGCGTCGACGAGCCCGGACTCGATGAGCCGCAGCGCCACCCCGGCCACCTCGGCCGAGCGGGCCATCGGGAACTGGCGTACGTCGAAGGGGGCGGCCCGCAGGCTGAGGCCCTTGGCCAGGATCATCCACGTGTTGATCAGCTGCGGCACGGCGGTCGCCCCGTAGACGACATAGGCGCCGCCGGGCCGCAGGAGCCCCATGGCCTGCTCGCGCACGTCCTTGGGGCCTTCGACGGAGCCCTCGACGTGCGGGAGCGCGTCGAAGACGTAGTCGGCGTACGTGTCGTGGTGCTCGCGCACGAAGTCGGCGAGGACCTCGGTCTGGGTCTCCGTGTTGAAGGCGAGACCGGCGCCGTTCTCGCAGGCCAGGCGCAGGCGTTCGGCGTTGCGGTCAAGGACGGTGACATGGCCGACGCCGAAGTAGCGGCGCAGCACCTGGACGGCGAGCAGCGCGCTGGGGCCGCAGCCGAGGACGACGCAGGTGTCGCCGGGCCGCGGCGGGTTCCACAGCAGCGAGCGCAGCACCGAGGTGAGCGGTTCGACGACGGTGGCCAGGGACGAGGGGACGGAGGCGGGCAGGATCACCGAGGCCGCCTGGTCGGCGTCGTAGAAGTTGCGGTCCGTGTACCAGGTGGTCTCCGCGCCGGTCTGGCCGGGGAACAGGGGGCGCAGCGCCCGGTATTCGGCCATGCCGCCGAAGTCGGTCTGACCCCAGTAGCAGATGCGGTCGCCGGGTTCCACGGACCCCTTGAGCGAGCGTCCCACTTCCAGGACGCGGCCGACGTACTCGTGTCCCGGGATGATCGGCCAGGCGCCGGGGGACAGATGGCCGCGGAAGTACGAGACGTCTGTCGAGCAGATGGAGACCGCCTCGGTTTGCATCACTATCTCGTCGGGACTGCACACGGGGTCCGGCACCGTGGACAGGGCGAGTTCGCCGGGGGCGGTCATCATGTGGACGTACATGGTTCTCCCAAGAAGGGTGATTCCGGGCACTGCACGGTGCCGGGTGAGGGTGGGTGGAACAGGGGGGTGAGGGGCGGGTGCCCTCGGGTCAGGAAGGCTCGGGGCCGGGTGCCGCCCCCGCGGGGCGGCCGAAGACCGGCAGCAGGTCCAACGGGGTGCGCAGCGTGAGGTCGGCGGGCGCGCCGGGGTCGTACTGATGGCCCCAGCCCGCCGCGGCCGCCCGGGCGCCCGCGGCCCGCGCGGCAAGGAGGTCCCGCGGCGCGTCACCCGTGTAGACCGTGTCGTGCGCGCGCACCCCGATCCGCAGGCAGGCGCTCAACACGCCCTCCGGGTCCGGCTTCTGACGGTCCACCTCGTCGCCGCCGACGACCGCGTCGAAGCGGTCGGCGAGGCCGGTGGCGGACAGCAGGATCTGTGCGGCGCGACGGCTCGCCCCGGTGAACACCGCCAGCGGGACGCTCCCGTGCAGCGCGTCGAGGGTGTCCCGGATGCCCGGATAGACGACGGCGCCCGCGGCCGTGTCGGCGAGGACCGCGTGGTAGAGGTCCAAGTCGTCCTCGGCGCACGGCCGTTGCAGAAGCCGGGACAGCATGATGCGCGGCGGCCCGAGAGCGTAGAGGGCGACGACCTCGGCCCGGCCGGGCGACGGCCCGCCGAGCCTGCGGACGGTCTCGACGAAGGCGTCGGGCACCACCTCGCCGGAGTCGAGGAGGGTGCCGTCCATGTCCCAGACGAGGGCGCGCGGCAGGGCGCCGTTCGCGCCGCTCATGAGGACGGCTCCACGAACCACGCCTCGGTGCCGCCCTTCAGCGCCCGCTCGATCTTGAGGCGGTTCTTCTCCTCCATGTCGGGCAGCGCGTCGGCGGGGAACCAGGCCACTTCCAGGGACTCGTCGTCGTTGACCCGGGCCCGACCGCCCACCGGACGGCAGCGGAAGGCGATGTCCAGGTACTGCGCCCGGTCGCCGTTGGGGTAGGTCATGGACGGCTCGGTGTAGACCGTGCAGATGCGCTCGGGCACCACATGGACGCCCGTCTCCTCGTGCACCTCGCGCACGATGGCCGGGGCGGGCTGCTCGCCGGGTTCGAGCACACCGCCCACGATCGCCCACAGTCCGTTGTCCGCGCGCCGTACGAGCAGGATGCGCTCGTCGTCGTCGACGACGACCGCGCTGACCCCGGAGAGCCAGAGGAGTTGCGTGCCGACGTGGGCACGCAGGTCCGCGAGGAAGGGGGGAACCGGCATGGTGTCAGGTCTCCTGTAGGTCGGGGGCTCGGTCGTGTCCGGGGCCGCGTCGGCCGATCGTCATGCCGCCGTCGACGTGCCAGGTCTGGCCCGTGATGTCGGCGGCGTCCGCCGACGCGAGGAACGCCACGGTCGCGGCGACCGTCGAGCCCTGCTGGAAGCGGCCCAGCGGAATGCCCGCGAGCGTCGTGTCGCGCACGGCACCGGCGTCGCTGCCGAGCAGCCCGCCCTGACGGCGGAAGTCCTCGGTGATCATGTCGGTCTCGACGATGCCGGGGCAGACCGCGTTGACCCGCACGGCCGGTGCGAGTTCCACGGCCAGACTCCGGGTCAGGCCGAGCAGCGCCGCCTTGGTCGCCGCGTAGTGCGAGATCAGCGCCTGGCCCTGGACGGCCGCCTGGCTCGACACGTTCACCACGGCGCCGTCGCCCGCCGCCGTCATCGCGGGCACGAGCAGCTGGGTCAGCACGAAGGCGCCCCGTACGTTGACGGCCCACACCTCGTCCAGGTCGTGCTCGGGGACGTCGGTGAAGCGGTGCAGGGTCGCCGTGCCCGCGTTGTTGACGAGGACGTCCACGCGGCCCGATCGCGCAAGGGACTCGGCGGCGAGGGCGCGCACCGACGCGGGGTCCGCCAGATCGCAGCGGATCCCGGACACGGAACCGGGCCCCGCACCGTCCAACTCCTCGACGGCATCGGCCAGCGGCCCGTCCGAACGGCCGGTGATCAGTACGTCGCCGCCCTCCTGGACCAGACGGCGCGCCACGTCCCGGCCGATGCCCCGGGTGCCCCCGGTGACCAGGCACGTGCGGCCGGTGAACCGCCCGGTCATCGCGGACCTCCCGACGTGGTGCGGCCTTGCGGCCTCTCGTGCTCCTCCGATGTCGTACGCGCCCCGGACGCGACGTCCAGCGCGGCGCGCAGCAACGCCGACGCGTCCTCCAGACGCTCCCACGACACGTCGAGGATCACCTCGTCGAATCCGGCCGCCATCGCGGCGGCCGTGGCGGCCGCGCACCGCCGCTCGTCCGTCCCCGGCGGGCAGTTGACCTTCAGGACGCGCTCGGCGCGGCCGCCGCGCCCGTGCGCGGACCGCTCGTCCTCCAACCGGCCGATGGCGGCGGCCAGTTCGGCGCCGTCCAGCGCGTCGGCGTCGGCCACGGCGAGCCAGCCGTCGCCGAGCAGCGCGGCACGGCGCAGGGCCGGCCTGCTCATCCCGCCGATGAGGATCGGCACGCCCTCGGCCCGGACGGGACGGGGATACATCAACAGCCCCTCAGGAACGGAGACCTGCTCGCCGTCGAAGCGGTCGGGCCTGCCGCACCAGCAGGCACGCAGCACCCGGATGCACTCCTCCATGCGCCTGCCGCGCCCGGCGAAGGAGTGGCCGAGCGCCTGCATCTCCTCGGCGAGCCAGCCCGCGCCGACTCCCAGGCGCAGCCGCCCTCCTGACAGCACGTCAAGGCTCGCCGTCGCCTTGGCCAGCTCGACGGGATTGCGCTGCGGAAGGATCAGGACGGCGGTGCCGATCCTGGCCCGCTCGGTGACCGCGGCGGCCTGCGCCAGGGCGACGAGCGCCTCGAGCTGCGGGGCCGCCGGGTCCCAGTCGATGCGGCCGTCGGCGCCGTAGGGGTAGGGCGACGCGGGGTCGGCCACCATCGCCAGATGGTCGTTGACCCACAGGGACGCGGCGCCCTCCTGCTCGGCGGCGCGGGCCACTTGGGCGATGCCCGGGTCCCAGGCACGGCGCGAGGTCGTCGGCAGCGAGATGCCCACATCCATGGCTCACACCCCCCGGCCGGTGAGCGAGAACCTGCGGTGCGCCGTCGACTCCTCGTAGGGCAGCCGCTCGGGCGGGCAGCTCAGCTCCATCTGCATGCCCCAGGGCGTCAGGAAGTACACCCAGCGCATGCCCGCGATGGGCCCGGATGCGACGGTCCGCGGCGCGCCGAGGACGCGTACGCCGGGCTGGGCGCGGAGATGGTCGGCGGCCGCGTCGATGTCGGTGACGTGGAAGGAGAGGTGGTGGCCGCCGTAGTCGCTGTTGCGCGGCATGATGCGGCGCTGGTCGGGGGAGCGGTAGGCGAACAGCTCGACATTGGTGACGGGGCCCAGGCGGAGCATGGCGATCTCCGCCACGGCGCGCGGGTGGACGTTGAGGTTCTCGCGCATGGAGTCGTCGTCGGCACGCACGGGCTCCTCCCGGTACAGGAGGTCGGCGCCGAGCACCTCGGTGAAGAAGCGGACCGCCTCGTCGAGGTCCGGCACGGTGTACGCGACGTGGTCGACGTGCGTGGCCGAGGGGATCCCGTGGGTGCGCACCCCGTGGTCGGCGGGGGCGGGCGGGTGTGGGGGCAAGGTGACTCCCGGGTGGTGACGAGGGCAGTGTGGGGAGAGGGTGAGAGGGGGGGGCGGGGCCGGGGCGGGAAGCCCGGTGCGGTGGGGGCGGGCCCGGGGCCTACATGCAGGGCGCCCGGCGCGGCAGTCGGCGCGACACCCGCTCGGGGACCGTCGTGAGGACCAGGACACGGGTCGGCCCCGCGCAGGTCAGCCGCACGGCGGCGCCCGCGGGCACGAGGGCCACGTCGTCCGCGGCGAGCGCACGCCGTGCCCCGCCCGCCTCCTGGAACTCGCCGCCGCCCGCGAGCACGTACCAGACGCGGTCCGTGCCGGTGTCCGCGGGGAACTCCAGCGTGCCGCCCGCGTCCAGGGCGAGATGGTCGACGGCCTCGCACTCGCTGAACAACATGCCGCGCCGGGCCAGCGTGCGCCAGCGGATGTCGCCGTCGGCGCGGTGCGAGACGGATGCCGAGCGGCTGTCCGTGACGATCACTTCTCGCCCTCCGGATCCCCGGCGCCGTCCTCGACGACGAACGTCGCACAGATCAGCTCGATGCCCTCCGCACCGGCCTGCACGACCAGGTCCTCACCCAGCGAGGTGGTCAGCGCCAGGTCCGCCCGCACGGGAACCGTCGACGCGCCGCACCGCGCGACCCCCGCACCGGACCGTACGAAGACGCTGTGCTCCTGGCCCGCGCCGGAGAACTTCTCCGCGGCACCGGCCGCCACCCGGACGCGCCGGACCCGGCGCAGCGGACCTTGCAGGACGGGGCGCGGGTCGATGTCCCCCTGCTCGTCCAGGCTGACGACGGCCGTCGCTCCCGGCGGCGGTACCGGCATGTTCTCCTCGCCTTCCCGGCCGTCGATGGCCGTGTGTGCCGTACGGATCGTGCGGTGCGCGGGGACCTCCAGCGTGAGCCAACTCAGGTCCTCCGTACCGGTGTTGCGCAGTGCGTGGGTGGCGCCGAGCCCGGTGAGGATCAGCTCGCCCGCCCGCACGGGGTGCGGTGAGCCGTTGAGCAGGGCCTCGCCCTCGCCGGTGAGGAGGATGTACATCTCCTCGGTCCTGGTGTGGCGGTGCTCGCCGCTGAGACCGCCGGGCGGCACGCAGGCCCACTCCACCGCCTCGTACGGACCGAGCAGGGCCCGGCCCGCCGCCAGCGAGCGCCACCGGGTGTGTCCCGTCGCGCCGTGCACGCCGAAGACGTCCGAGGGCGTGCCGAGGTCGGAGACCTGGAGTTCACCGTGCATGGTGCGACTCCGTCTCCGTCAACTCCTGTGCGGCTTCGTGCAGTTCACGGGCCGTCACATCATTGGCGAAGCAGGCGTCGCCGATGCCGACGGGCAGCGGGAGGCGCTGGAGTCCGTCGCGGTGGCGCACCGTGTCCGCGAGCGCGCGCTCCAGGCGGTCGCCGGTGCACACCGGGTGGCTCAGCGGCAGGTCCAGGCGGCGCATCACGTTCAGCGCCCGCTCCTGCTCGCCGTCGGTGACCAGACCGCGACGGCGGCCGATGACGGTGGTCAGGGCCATGTCGAGGTTGACGGCCTCGCCGTGCAGGAGCGCGGGCAGCGCGTCCATCTCCAGGGTCGGGCTGAAGGTGTGCCCGTAGTCCACCAGGCGCTCCAGGCGGCTCTCCCAGAGGTTGGGCTGCAGCTCTTCGAGCATGCCGTGGATGGCCCGCTCCAACACCTCGGCGGCCACCGGGTCCTGGTCGAACCGGCCCTGGAACGCGGTCTCGACCAGCTCCTCGGCGTGGCCCTCCAGGAGGGCGAACAGCCGGGCGTCCTTGACCAGGGCGATCTTCAGGATCTCCGCGAGGCCGTTGCTGAGGTGGCGCCGGTCGAGCGTGGTGAGGAAGGCCCGGTCCAGGAGGGAGACGGCGGGCGCGGCGTACGTGCCCAGACGGTTCTTGCCCGCGTCGAAGTTGATGCCCGTCTTCACGCCGACCCCGGCGTCGACCAGGCCGATGAGGGTGGTGGGCACGCGGACGTACGGAGTGCTGCGGCGGTACATGCTGGCCGCGAAGCCGACGATGTCCAGGAGCACACCGCCGCCGATGGCGATCACCGGGTCGTGCCGCCGGGAGATGCCGAACTCGTCGATGCCGCGCACCACGCGCAGCACGCTGTCCATGGTCTTGGCCTCTTCGCCGGTGGGCAGCACGCACAGCCGTCCGGTGAGGCCGTGGGCGGCGAGGTAGGCGCGGATGCGCTCGCCGTACAGGGCGTCGACGTGCGCGTCCACGACCACGAAGCGGCGGTTGCCGGTGCGTTCGGTGGTCCCCGCGGTGGCCAGGTCGGTGGAGGCGGGGTCGAGCAGGCCGTTGACCATCCGTACTTCGTACTCGACGGGCTTCACCGCCTGGACGACCCAGCGGGGTTCCTGGTGGCGGTCGGTGCGCAGGCCGGTGGGGAGGGCGTCGGGATCGAGGGAGTCGAGGGTGTTCGTCATGGCACTTCCTCAGGTTGGTTCGGGGGAGGTGAAGAAATGTCAGGTCCAGGCGGGGGGCCGGGCGTCGAGCACCTGCCCCGACACATGGGCGGCGTCCTCGGAGAGCAGGAAGCACGCGGCAGGCAGGTTGTCGCGGACGTCGGGCAGGGCGGGGTAGGGCGTGGTCAGGCCGAGGGCCTTCTCCTTGCGGTTCAGATGGTCGCGGGCGAGCGGCGTCTCGCCCGCGATGCCCAGGGCGTTGACCCGCACCGGGGTGTCGGCCAACTCCTCGGCGAGGCACCGCACATGCTGTTCGAGGGCGGCCTTGCCCGCGCAGTAGGCGGCGAGGGCGGGCACCGGGACGCGGGCGCCGCGCGAGCCGATGGCCAGGATGCTGCCGCGCCCGCGCTCCCGCATCGGCGGGACCACGTGCCGCAGGCAGCGCACGAATCCGACGAAGGTCACGTCGACGACCCGGGCGACCTCGTCGACAGGGACCTCCCAGCCGGGCCCCACGGCGGAGGAGTCCGCCGGGCAGTAGACGAATCCGTAGGGCGCTCCGAAGCGGGCGTCCGCGTCGGCGAAGAACGCCGCGACCGACTCGTCGGAGGTCACGTCGACCGGCGTGTAGGGCACGCCACTTGGCCCTTCGGGTGACCGAGCGCCCGCCAGGACGGCATGGCCCCGCCGGGTGAGCTCCTCGGCGAGGGCGGCGCCGAAGCCGCTGCTCGCGCCGATGACGACGACGGGTTCCTGGGACATCTGGTGCTCTCCGTTCGTTCCGTGGCGGGCGTCAACTGGTGTGCTGCCGGGGCGGATCAGGCCCGCAGCTCCTGATAGAGGCGGTAGTGGTCGGCGAGTTCGCGCTCGGCGAGGAACAGCTCCGCGCACCGGCGGTGCGCCGCGTCCCCGAGCCGTCGGCGCAGCCCTTCGTCGGCAAGCAGCCGCAGCACCTGCTCGGCGAACTCCCCGCCGTCCCGCGCGTCCGCGACGAGCAACCCCTCGCGTTCGTGGCGCAGTTGGGAGGGAATGCCGCCGACCCGGCTCGCCACGACCGCCGCGCCCTTCCACATGGCCTCGGTCACCGTCAGGCCGAACCCCTCGCGCAGGCTCTTCTGCGCGATGACGTCGGCCCGCCGCTGCAGGGCGTTGACGAGCAGTGCGTTGCCCTCGGTGTCCTTGAGCGTCAGCTTCACCAGGTGGACGCGCGCCCTGACGGGTGCGGGCAGGGCGAGCCAGGCGTCGTGGACGCGCGCGAAGATCTCCGCGCCCTCGGGGTCGTCGGGGATGTCGAGCGGCTCCGGCCCGGCGAGCACGAGGTGGGCGGCGGCGCGCCGGGGCGCGATCCGCTCGGCGAAGGCGGCGAGCACGCCTTCCATGTCCTTCAGGGGGTCCCAGCGTGAGACCTGGAGGACCACCTCCGCGCCGGGCGGCAGCGGCGCGTCCTGGAGGACCGTCGCCGTGCCCGCCCGCACCGGTCCCGGGCCGCCGGCCGGGTCGGTCTCCAGGCCGATCGCGCGCAGGGCTGCGGCCCCCTCGTCCGGCGCGAGGGCACGGTTCTTGGCGGCGGCGGGGTCGATGGACGGCGGGATCAGGACGCACTGTTCGGGGCGCAGGCCCGGGGGCGCGTACCCGTCGACGGAGAAGACGCAGCGCAGCGGCGCGTCCAGGTAGGGGCGCAGGAACTCCCAGGTCTCGCGGACCTCGGGCGACGCGTGGTCGGTGCTGCCGATGTGGCACCGCCAGGCCACCCTGACCCCGGCCGCGGACAGGGCGGGCGCCAGGCCGAGGGACTGCGGGTCGTGCAGGACGCAGAGGTCGCCGGGCGCCAGATGGCCGAGGACTTCCGCGCCCAGCTGCCGGGTGGTGGCCGCGTAGATCCGCCGCTCGTCGCCGCCGAGCGCGCCGTGCGGGTCGCGGTAGCCGTGCAGCCGGTGGTGCAGGCGCTTGGTGACCGCGAAGAACTCCGCGTCGCCGCCGAGCGCGAGCCACTTGGTGGGGACGCCCGCCGCGTTGTGTGAGGGGACGGCCCTGCGCAGGAGTTCGGCGACGCCGCCGCCGTGCGCGGTCGTGTTGATGTGCCAGACGGTCCGGCCGTGCGGCGGCGCGGCGGGCTCGGACGGCCGTGGCGCGGGGGGCAGGTCGACGAGGGAGACGCTCAACGGGGGCCTCTTTTCTGGTGCGTACGCGGATCTGCTGGGGCGCACGCGGAGTTCAGGTGACGCGCAGGACCACGGCCTCGTCCGCGTCGAGGAGCAGGGGAAGGTGCGAAGGGCCGGACGCGGCACGGTCCGACGTGGCGGCGAGGACCTCGAACGGGCCGTGCGGTCCTTCCGGTTCCTCGGGGAAGACGTCGGTCGCGGTGAGCCGCCGCGGGGTGCCGGTGAGGTTCAGGAGCACGAGCAGCACCGCTCCTTCGCGGTGGCGCAGATAGCCGACGACGCCCTCGGGAAGCCCGGCCAGCAACGTCTGCTCGCCGTGGCGCAGTTCGGGCCTCGCTCCGCGCAGCCGGAGCAGCTCGCGGGTGAGCGTCAGCATGGAGCCCGCACGCCCGTCCTGCGCCTCGACGCCGCGTACGGCGGGGTCGTCGGCGAACGGCAGCCAGGGCGTGACGTCGTCGCGGGTGAATCCGGCGCCGGGCGCGTCCGACCAGAGCATGGGGGAGCGCTGCGGGTCGCGGCCGAGGCCGAGCGCCTGTCCCGTCCTGCCCCAGGGGTCCTGCACGAGGTGGGGCGGGACGTCGGCGTCGGGCAGCGCGAGCTCGTCCCCGGCGTACAGCGTGGGCGTGCCGCGCAGGGTGAGCAGGAGCAGCATGGCGACGCGGGCCTGGGCGGGGCCGAGCCGGGATGCCACGCGCGGCTCGTCGTGGTTGCCGACGACCCAGCTGGGCCAGGCGCCGTCGGGCAGCACGGAGTCGATGCGCGCGACGAGGTCCCGTACGTCGTCGGCCCGCCAGGCCGTCTGCAGCAGGCCGAAGTTGAAGGGCATGTGCAGCTCGTCGAGCTGTTCGCCGTAGTACGTGGCCCACTCGGCCCAGTCGAAGACGTGCACCTCGCCGACGGCGATGCGGCTGCCGGCGGGGCCGTAGCTCTCCAGGAGTTCCCGCAGTTCGCGGTAGAGGCCGTGGTTGTCCGGGTGGCCCTTGTCGTGCACGTGCTGCTGCGCGTCGTAGTCGCCGTAGGGCCGGTGCATCGCGAGGGTGCCGTCGGCGGCGGGCGGGTTGTCGCGCAGCTGCGGGTCCTTCATCGGGAAGTGCGCGCAGTCGATGCGGAAGCCGTCCACGCCCCGGTCGAGCCAGAACCTGGCCACGTCGAACATGGCCTCGCGCACCTCGGGGTTGCGCCAGTTCAGGTCCGGCATCGTGGGCAGGAAGGAGTGCAGGTAGTACTCGCCGGTGGCCTCGTCGAGGGTCCAGGCGGGGCCGCCGCCGAAGACGCTGAGCCAGTTGTTGGGCGGTCCGCCGTCGGGTGCGGCGGGGCGCCAGACGTACCAGTCGCGGCGGGGGTTCTCGCGGTCCTCGCGGGACGCGGCGAACCAGGGGTGGTCGGACGAGGTGTGGTTGGGGATGTAGTCGACGAGCAGGCGCAGGCCGCGCTCGTGGACGGCGGCGAGCAGCCGGTCGAAGGTGTCCAGGTCCCCGAACAGCGGGTCCACGGCGGTGTGTTCGCTGACGTCGTAGCCGAAGTCCCGCATCGGGGAGCGGTAGAAGGGGGAGAGCCAGATCGCGTCGACGCCCAGGCCCGTGATGTGGTCGAGGCGGTCGATGACGCCCTGGAGGTCCCCGACGCCGTCGCCGTCGTGGTCGGCGAAGCTGCGCGGGTAGATCTGGTAGACGACGGCGCCCTGCCACCAGGGCGCGGTGTCATCGGCGGTCATGCCGGGGCTCCCGCGGTCGGGTGGAAGATGGTGTCGAGCTGCGGCAGTTCGGGGGTGGGGCCGAGCGCTTCGACCAGTCCGGCGAGACCTGCGGGCAGGTCGACGGTGGGCCGGTAGCCGAGGCCGCTGAGGCGGGAGATGTCGGCGACGAGGCGGTAGGTGTCGTCCGTGACGGTGTCGTCGGTGAGCATCCGCGGCCGACGGCCCGTCACCTCGTGGATGTGCTCGACGAGTTGGCGCAGCGAGACCTCGCGCCCGGAACCCAGGTTGTATACCTCGCCGTCGTCGCCCCTGGCGGCGAGCAGCAGCAGTGCCGTGACGATGTCGTGGACGTGCACGAAGTCGCGGGTCTTGCGGTCGGGGTCGCCGGTCACGCGGATGGGTCGGTCGTTGAGGTGCCAGCGCAGATACTGGCCGACCTCCGCGCCCGCCCTGCGGGGGTCCTCGCCGGGGCCGTAGATGACGAAGGCCCGGCCCATGACGGCGGACAGGCCGTACGTGCGGGCGTAGGCGCGGACGACGTGTTCGCCGCTCAACTTCGATGCGCCGTAGGGGTAGTACGGCAGGGTGGGGTGCTCCTCGTGCTGCGGCACCGCCTGCGGGGTGCCGTAGACCATCGCGGACGACAGATAGACGAGGCGGGGGAGCGAGGCGAGCCGTGCGGCCTCGCAGACGTTGAACGTGCCGAGCGCGTTGGTCTCGAAGTCGAGCCGCGGGTCCGTGACGGCCACCGTGCCGCTGGAGTTGCCGCCGAGGTGGAACAGCAGGTCCAGGTCGCCGAGCGCGGTCGTCAGGGTCCTGGGGTCGCGCAGGTCGACGGGCACGTGCCGCACGCCGTCCGGCAGGTCCACGCCGTCCGGCGCCGCGAGGTCGAGGACCGTCACGGACAGACCCTGGGCGTGCAGGGCGCGCACGAGGTTGCGGCCCACGAACCCGAGGCCACCGGTGACGCCGACGCGCCGGAACGCGGGCGTCGCACCGGTGAACGCCGAGGGAATGTGCGGGGATGGGGGCAGCATGCGATGTCCTCCGCTGGGCGACAGGGGTCACGGTGGATGGGGGGGGAAGGGGTTTTTGTATTCATCAGGGCGCGGTCGAGCAGCCGTTCGCGCCGCCCCTTCACAGGGGCATGTGTTTAACCGCCGTTTCTGGAAACGCTGTGGAAACGTCCGGAAAACAGTGCGCGTCGGCATCGGCCGCGGCGGAAAGGGGTAATCGATCGACCCTTGGTGATGAAGGTCATCTGGCGGTGTGATGCGGCACCTTGTAAAGGCGCACCGGGAAAACACCTCGCAAGAGCAAGAGAATCAGTAGCACTCGTAATGTTGTTGGGTACACGGGTTCTGTGTCAACCACGTTGATGATCTTGGCTTGTTCGCGATCCGGGAGCCGATTCCTTTCGCTTTGAAGGTCCATCGCTAAACAGTTCACTTTTCAATTGGGGCCCTGTCGGCGGGCGTTGACCGGTCGCCCTTGACGGTGAGCGGTCTATACAGCTAGACAGGATGAGCAAGGCCGGTGGCGTCCGCCCGGCCCGCGCACACGGACCTCCAGCGGACGCGGGAAAGGAAAGGCGATGAAGTTACTCGTCACCGGCGGCGCGGGCTATGTCGGCAGCGTCGTCACGGCGCAGCTCCTGGAGGCCGGGCACGACGTCGTGGTCCTCGACGACTGCTCCACCGGGCACGCCGACGCGGTGCCCGACGGCGCGCGGCTGATCGTCGACACCCTGCGCGACGGCGCGGAAGCCGTCCTGACCAGTGACTCCTTCGATGCGGTGCTGCACTTCGCGGCCAAGTCGGTGACCGGCGAGTCCGTCGAACGGCCGGGCTTCTACTGGGAGCAGAACCTCGGCCAGTCCCTGGCCCTCTTCGACGCGATGCGCCGCGCGGAGGTGCGCCGCGTCGTCTTCTCCTCGACCGCGGCGACCTACGGCAACCCCGAGCGCACCCCGATCACCGAGTCGGACCCCACCCGCCCCGTGAGCCCGTACGGCGCGACCAAACTCGCCATCGACACGGCCCTCGCCTCCTACGCCGACCTGCACGGATTCGGCGCGGTGAGCCTGCGCTACTTCAATGTCGCCGGTGCCTACGCCGGACGCGGCGAACGGCACGAACCCGAGACGCACCTGATCGCCAACGTGCTCGCGGTGGCCGCGGGGCGCACCCCGGAAGTGAAGATCTACGGCACCGACTACCCGACGCCCGACGGCACCTGCCTCCGCGACTACATCCATGTCGGGGACCTCGCCCGGGCCCATCTCCTGGCCCTCGACGCCTGTATGGCGGGGCGCCACAGAGTGTTCAACCTGGGGCGCGGATCCGGCCATTCGGTACTGGACGTCGTAAAGGCATGCCGCGATGTCACCGGGCATCCCATTCCCGTTTCCTTCGCCGAACCGCGGGCCGGTGACCCCACGGTCCTCGTGGCCTCATCGCAGAAAATCACCGAAGAGCTGGGCTGGAAACCGGAGAAGGACCTGCACGACATGGTGGCCGACGCCTGGGCGCTCATCCGCCCCGCCTGAATTACGCCACCCGGCACGCACGCGGCAGCCCCCTGACGGGCTGCCGCGAACCATGCCCGAAAACCAGTACTCCACGGGGAAATCCCGACCATGAGCACAGGAGAAGGCCCTTTATGAACACGCACGGGGAATTCCGCACCGCCGTCGTCCCCGCGGCGGGACTCGGCACGCGCTTTCTGCCCGTCACCAAATCCGTCCCCAAGGAACTCCTGCCGGTCATGGCGACCCCGGCCATCGAGATCGTCGCGGCCGAGGCCGCCGACGCGGGTGCCGAGCGCCTCATCACCGTCACCTCCCCCGAGAAGGAGGCCGTGGCCGCGCACTTCTCCCGCGACCACGACCTGGAGAAGCTCCTGGAGGCCCGCGGCAAGGACGCCGCCGCCGAGTCGATCCGGCGCGCCCCGCAACTGCTGCGCGTCGAGAACGCCGTCCAGCAGGAGCCGTTGGGCCTCGGCCACGCCGTCGCCTGCGTCGAACCCCACCTGACCGAGCGGGACACCGCGGTCGCCGTCCTGCTCCCCGACGACCTCGTGCTGCCCGCCGGCGTCCTGACGCGGATGTCCGCCGTCCGCCGCCGCCACGGCGGGACGGTGCTGTGCGCCTTCGAGGCGGCCCGCGAAGACCTGTCCGCCTACGGCGTGTTCGACGTGACCGACACGGACGAGCCGGGGGTCAAACGCGTACGCGCCATGGTGGAGAAGCCCGATCCGCGCGACGCCCCCTCCACCCTCGCCTGCGCGGGCCGCTATCTGCTCGACCGTGAAGTCTTCGGCCCGCTGCGGGAGATCGGCCCCGGACCGCGCGGGGAGATCGACCTGACCGACGCCATCTCCGTCCTCATCGACCGCGGGCACCCGGTGCACGTGGTGCTGCACACCGGAGTCCGGCACGACATCGGCACCCCCGGCGGCATGCTCCGCGCGACGCTGGACGCCGCCCTGCGCGACCCGGCGCGCGGCCCGGCCCTGCGCAGCTGGCTGCGCGACCGCGTCGACGCCGATGCCGAAGAGGACACCCTTGCCGTCGGCTGAGCGCGCAGGCACCCGCCCCGGGGAACGTGCCCGTCGCCAACAGGAGAGACGCGAAAGCCCCATTGGACCGCTCACTAGGATGCGCGCATGCCCTCCCGCGGAACCCAGCCCGACTTCGCCCCCCGCTACCACACCATCGAACAGGCCCTGCGCCGACGCATCGCGGACCTCCAGCCGCATGCCCCGCTGCCCTCGGAGACCGAACTGGCGCGGGAGTTCGAGGTCAGCAGGATGACCGCGCGCTCCGCGGTACTGCGCCTGGTGGCCGACGGACTCGTCTACCGCCAGAGCGGCCGCGGCACGTTCGTGGCGCCGCCGCCGAGCGGCCGCCGCGTGGACAGCCTGGTCCGGTTCAGCGAGGAGATGCGACGCCAGGGCCGCCGTCCCTCCTCGGAGATCGTCGCCCGTGCACGGCGCGGGGCCACCGCGGCGGAGGCCGAGCAACTGCGCCTGGCGGCAGGCGCGGACGTGGTGTCCATCGAGCGGGTCCGCCTCGCCGACGGCACTCCGGTCGCCCGCGAACGGTCCGTCTTCCCCCTCACGGTCTCCGCGCTCCTGGAACGCGACCTCGCCACCGGCTCCCTGCACGAGGCACTCGCGGACCTGGGCCACACACCGTCCTTCGGGCATGCCGTGCTCAGCGCGGACAACGCCACCCACGAGGACGCCGAACTCCTCGGCCTGGACAGGGGAACGGCCCTCCTGGTGGAGCGCCGCCTCATCCTCGACCAGCACGGCGACCCGCTGGAATCCACCGAGTCCCGGTACGCGGGCGACCGCTACTCGCTCACCGTGACCTTCGACGTCGAGCACGGCTGACACCGGCCCACGGCCGCCGTGCCCGCACCCGCACGCACCAAGGAGGGGCATGCGTACTTCATTCCTGTCCACCGCAGGATCGGCCCACAAGCCCAACGAGGACTTCCTGGCCGTCAACCCGCAGGTGGCCGTGGTGGTGGACGGGCTCTCGTCACCGCCCGAACTGGGCAGCGGCTGCGTGCACGGCACCCCCTGGTACGTCGCCCGCCTCAGCACGTATCTGCTGCACGCGGCGACCTCCCGCCCGCAGAACCCGCTCGCCGACTGCGCGGCCGAGGCCATCAGCCGGGTCGCGGCGCTCCACCGCGACACCTGCGACCTCGGCCACCCCGGCACCCCCTCGTCCTCGATCGCGCTCCTGCGCGAGGGCCCCGACACCCTCGACTACCTCTCCCTCTTCGACTCCGTGCTGCTCGTCGACGGGCCCGGGGGACTGCGCGTGATCTCCGACCACCGTGCCGACGACTTCGCGCAGGAGGAGCACAAGGCGACCCTGGACCACCGCATCGGCACCGAGGAACACCGCAGGGCGGTCAGCGCCCTGGTGGCCGCGCAGCGACCGCACCGCAATGTCGCCGACGGCTACTGGGTCGCGGGCTCCTCGCCGGACGCCGCGCACCACGCCGTCACCGGCACGCTCCCGCGCGCGGCAGTGACCCGCGCCGCGGTGCTGAGCGACGGTGCCTCGTGCCTCGTCGAGGACTACGGCGTCACCGGCTGGCGGGAGACCCTGGACATCCTCCAGGACAAGGGGACCGGGGAACTCGTCCGGCTCGTGCGCGAGGCGGAGGCGGGCGACCCGGAGGGGACGCGCTGGCCGCGGTACAAGGCGGGCGACGACTGCACCGTCATCTACTGCGAGTTCGACGACGCCGACTGAGGGGCGGGCGCGCGGGGGGCCGTTCCACCGGGTTATAAGGTTAGGCTAACCTCTGCGACGTGCATGAAGGTGAGAAGTCCACCGCGGCCACGCGCCCCCGGGGTCATGAACTGTCGGCCACCGGCGTCACCGTGGCGTACGACGGCGTCGACGTCGTCCACGACGCCTCGATGACGGTCCGCCCCGGCGAAGTGACCGTCCTCGTGGGCCCGAACGGCAGCGGCAAGTCGACGCTGCTGCGCACGCTCGCCCGGCTGCAGCGCGCCAGGACCGCCACGCTCCGCATCGACGGCGACACCGACGGCCTCGCGCTCGGCCCCCGCGAGTTCTCCCGCCACGTCGCCCTGCTCACCCAGGGACGGCCCACGCCCAGCGGCCTGACCGTGCGCGACGTCGTCGAGTTCGGCCGCTATCCGCACCGCGGCCGCTGGGGCAGGGCGGATCCGGGCGGCCGGGACGCGGTGGACCGCGCGCTCGCCATGACGGGCGTCGAGGACCTCGCCGAACGCGGCGCCGAGCATCTGTCCGGCGGGCAGCTCCAGCGGGTCTGGCTGGCCGGCTGCCTCGCCCAGGAGACCGGCGTGCTCCTGCTCGACGAGCCGACCAACCACCTCGACCTGCGCTACCAGGTCGAACTCCTCGACCTCATGCGGGACCTGGCCGACCTGCACGGCATCGCCGTAGGCGCCGTCCTGCACGACCTCGACCAGGCCGCGGCCGTCGCCGACCGGATCCTGCTGCTCGACGAGGGACGCGTCGTCGCGGACGGCGACCCCGACGACGTCCTGACGCCGCAGCGGCTCACCGACACGTACGGCATCCGTATCGAAGTCGACTCCGATCCCCTCACCGGCCGCCTGCGCACCCGCGCCATCGGCCGTCACCACTCGCGAAGCGAAAGGCTCAGCACCACCTCATGAGACGCCTCCTGATCGCCGCGGCGGCCGCCACCGCCGCGGTTCTGACCCTGTCCTCCTGCGGAACCACCGAGCCCGCCGCCGACGACGCGAAGAAGAAGGGTGAGTCCCTCACCCTCACCGACGGCACCGGCACCAAGGTGAAGCTGAACGGGCCCGCCAAGAAGGTCGTCGGCACCGAGTGGAACGCCGTCGAGAGCCTGATATCCCTGGGCGTCGCGCCGACCGGCGTCGCCGACGTCAAGGGCTACAAGACGTGGGACACCGCCGTCCCGCTGAAGAACGACCCCAAGGACGTCGGCACCCGCGGCGAGCCGAGCATGGACGCGATCGCGTCCCTGAAGCCCGACCTCATCATCGCGACCACCGACCTGCCGGCCGCCGCCGTGAAGCAGATGCGCGACATCGCCCCGGTCCTGAACCTGCGTCCGGCCGACGCCGCGAACCCGCTCGGCCAGATGACCGAGAACCTCGACCTGCTCGCCGAGGCCACCGGCACCACCGAGCGGGCCGCGAAGCTCAAGAAGGACTTCGAGGCGAAGCTCGCCGAGGGCAAGAAGGCACTCGCCGACGCGGGCCGCGGCGGCGCGAAGTACGCCTTCGCCGACGGCTACGTCACCGGCAACCAGACCTCGATCCGGCCGTACACCAGCGGCTCGCTGATCGGCGCCGTCAACGAGAAGCTCGGCCTGAAGAACGACTGGACGGGCAAGGGCGACAAGGCGTACGGCCTCGGCTCCACCGACGTCGAGGGGCTCACCAAGCTCGACGAGGACGTGCACTTCGCCTACATCGGCAACGACGGCGACAAGGGCAGCAACCCCTTCGCCGGTGTCCTGAAGAAGGACAAGGTCTGGACGTCGCTGCCGTTCGTGAAGAAGGGCAACGTGCACCGGCTGCCCGACGGCATCTGGATGTTCGGCGGCACCGGATCGATGAGCCAGTACGTCGACTCCGTCGTCGAGGCGCTGAAGAAGTAACCCCATGGCCGTCACCGCAACCACCCCCGCCACCCGTCCTTCGACAGCCGTCTCCCGTACGGGCGCGGCCGCGGTGACGGCCGCACTGGTCCTCCTCGTCGCCGCCCTCGCGGTCGTCGACATCACCCAGGGCACCGCGTCGGTCGGCGCCCCCGAAGTGTGGAAGGCGCTCACCGGCCGGGCCGAACAGGGCGACGCGTCCGTCGTCATCGCCTCCCGGCTGCCCAGGATGACCGCGGGGCTGCTCGTCGGCGCCGTGCTCGGCATGGCGGGCGTCGCCCTCCAGGCGGTCAGCCGCAACGTCCTGGCCTCGCCCGACACCCTCGCCGTCAACGCGGGCTCCTATGCCGCGCTCGGCGTGGCCGCCGCCACCGGCGTCTCGCTGCCGTTCCTCGCCTCCTCCGGCATCGCCTTCCTCGGCGGGCTCGCCGCGGCCGCGGTGGTCCTCGGCCTGTCCGGGCTCGGCGCGGGCACGGTCCGCCTGGTCCTCGCGGGCAGCGCCCTGACACTCGGTCTCATCGCCGTCACCGAGGGCCTGCTCCTGTTGTTCCCGCAGGAGACGGAGGGCCTCTACAAGTGGAACCAGGGGAGCATCGCGCAGAACGGCTTCGACGGCGTGCTGCAGATGCTGCCGATCGCCGTCGTCGGCCTCGTCGGTCTGATCCTGCTCGCCCGCAGGGTCGACGCGCTGGCCCTCGGCGACGAGGCCGCGCACGGCGTCGGTGTGCCCGTCCGCTCCACCCGCGTCGTCGCCGTCGTGCTCGCCGCGCTGCTCTCCACCGCCGCCGTCACCCTCGCCGGGCCCGTCGGCTTCGTCGGCCTGTGCGCGCCCGCCCTCGTGCGGCCGCTCGCCCGCAGGTTCCGCGCCTTCACCAAGTCGCGGGCGCGCCTGCCGGTCGCGGGCCTGACCGGCGCCGCACTGGTGCTCGGCTCCGACGTGCTGCTGCGTGCCGTCGTCCCCTCGGACACGGCGGTCGCCGTGCCGACCGGCGTGGTCACCAGCCTGGTCGGCGCCGTCTTCCTGGTCGTCATGGCGGCACGGGCCAAGGACACGGCGGGCGCCGCCCCCGCCGACCGGCTGCGCATCCGCGGCAGGACCGTCTTCGTCGTCACGACGACCGTCCTGGTGGCCGTCCTGATCGGTCTCGCGATCGCCGCCGTGCTCGTCGGCGACAGCAAGCTGCTCCTCGGCGACGTCGTCAACTGGGCGCAGGGCAGGGCGGGGCAGACCGTCTCCTTCATCCTGGACACGCGCGTGCCGCGCGTCACCGCGGCCCTCCTCGCGGGCGCGGCCCTCGCCCTCGCGGGCACACTCATCCAGGCCGTGACGCGCAACCCGCTCGCCGAACCGGGTGTGCTCGGCGTGACCAACGCCGCCGCGGTGGGCGCCGTCCTGCTGGTGACGACCGTGCCCACCGCCGGTTCGTGGAGCATCGCGGCGGGCGCGTTCGCGGGCGCCGCGGTCGGCTCGGTCGTCGTCTTCGGTCTCGCGGCGCGGGGCGGGTTCCAGCAGAACCGGCTCGTCCTCGTCGGCTTCGGTGTCGCCACCGGCTCGTCGGCGATCATCAGCATGCTCATCATCCTCACCGACCCGTTCAACGCGACGAAGGCGCTCACCTGGCTCGCGGGCTCGACCTACGGGCGGACCCTGCCCGACACGGTGCCCCTCGCGATCGTCCTCGTGGTGGGCCTGGCCGTCGCGGTGACCCGGCGCACCGAACTCGACCTGGTCTCCCTCGACGAGGACACCCCGCGACTGCTCGGCCTGAACCTGAGCCGCGGCCGCCTCGGCTTCCTCGTCCTCGGCGTCCTGCTGAGCGCCACCGCGGTGGCCGCCGCGGGCACGATCGGCTTCGTCGGCCTCGTCGCCCCGCACGCGGCCCGCGCCCTCGTGGGCCGCCGGCACATCCGCGTCGTGCCGGTGGCCGTGCTGCTCGGCGCCATCCTGGTGTGCACCGCCGATCTGGTGGGCCGCACGGTGATCGCCCCGGCCCAGCTCGGCGCGGGACTCATGACGGCCGTGATCGGCACGCCGTACTTCCTGTATCTGCTGGTACGCAGCCGCGCCCGCGGATAGCCGCGGCTGGCCCTAGCGGTCCGCCACCCAGCTGCCGTGGAAGCCGAGCGGCACCCGCCCCGGCAGCTGGACGCGGGCCAGCGGGTGCCCGGTGAAGTCCTGTGCGGAGAGGATCACCAGGTCGGTCGCGCCGCGGTCGGGGTCGTGGACGTAACTGAGGAGGTAGCCGTCGTCCTCGTCGCGTGCGCCCCCGCGCGGCACGAACACCGGCTCGGCGGCCGCCGCGTCCTTCGGGAAGCGGTGCACCTGCCTGCTGTCGCGCACCATGTCGTGTTTCACCAGGCAGTTGGTGAACGTGCGGTCCGGCGGCACCCCGTCGACCGTCTCGTACGCGCGCCACATCTCGGCCGCGCTCGCCGCGTAGCCGTAGCGGTGCCTGCGGGAGACGAGGGATTCGTTGACGCGCGGGAACTCCTGCGGCAGGTCGTCGATGCGGGCACCGCCGACCCGTCCCGCGCGCAGGTCGACCGTCCAGCGGTCGAGCGTCGGCGAGCCCGTCGCGGAGGGTCCGCCGCTGCCGCGTCCCGCCGCGTGGAAGGGGGCGGGCATGGAGGTGTACTCCACCACCAACTCGTCGCCGTGGTCATAGGCGTTGAGCGTGTGCGAGTAGTAGACCGGGTCGATCTCGAACCAGCGGGTGGCGCCCCCGGTCCGCGGCATGACCCCGATGCGCATGGGGTGCCGCTCGTTCCAGATGTAGGGGACCATGGCCCCGGCCTCGGCGGCCGCCGCGTCGAACGTGATCGGGACGTCCACGATCACCACGTACTTCTGCGTGAGGGCGAAATCGTGCATGATCGGCGCGTCCGCCACCGGGATCCTGCTGGTCCGCGCGACCCGCCCGGTCCGGTCGATCATGATGTGCCGTACGTGGTCCCAGGTCGGGTAGTACGCCACCGCGTGCAACTCGTCCGCCGCCGCGTCGTACTTGGTGTGCGCGGTGAAGGAGCCCTTCAGGGTGGCGCGGAAGTCGTACGGACGCACCGTGCCGAGCTCGCCGTCCAGTTCGTAGGGCAGCGGTCCGCTCTCCTGGAGTGCCAGGATCCGTCCCTTGTACGGGATCACGTGCGTGTTGCAGGCGAAGTCGTCGGGCGGCGCCTCGCCCGGGTACGTCTCGCCCAGCTTCCCGGCCACCTGCGAGGAGCGCACCCACCGGTTGCGGTACCACTCGGCGCGTCCGCCGCGCAGCCGCACGCCGTGCACCATGCCGTCGCCCAGCATCCAGTGGTGCGCCCGCGGGTCCTCGATGCCCAGCGGGTTCGGTCCCGTGCGCAGGTAGCGGCCGTCGAGGTCGCGCGGCACGTGTCCCGTCACGTTGAGGTCGAAGGCGGTCAACTCCTCGGTGACGGGCGCGAATGCGCCCTCCAGGAAGGGGCGCGGCTGCGGGGCGTCGGCCGCGCCGCCCGCCGCCGCGGGTGCCGCTCCTTGGAGGTTCCTCCGCCGCGTGTGGCCGCTCATCGCAACTCCCCTTTCGCCGTTGGCCGTTCTCCTGTGACATGAGCAAGCCTGCTGCCAAGTGGGCGGCGGGGCAGGGGGTCTGGGGCCCGGATGCGGGGTGGTGCTGATGCCACCCCGTTACGAAGATCACTTGCGCATGATCCAGGTGGTGAGGTTAGGCTTACCTATCCGAACGGGATCGAGCTGTGCAGGAGTCACCCCGATGAACCGCATGACCCGTCAAGACCACCGCCACCGGCACCTGGAGCGGATCGCGGAGGTCCGGGCGGGCCGCCACGCAGAGAAGGTGGGCTACCCGATCCGCGTCAGGGAGACCGAGGTCGTACGCACCCTCATGGTCGGCACCGGCCTGCTGCGGGTGACCCTGGGCGGCGCAGGAACCGAAGGGTTCGAGGCCCACGCCCCGGACGAGCACGTGAAACTGCTCTTCCCGGAGCCGGACGGCACCCTGCGCCTGCCCGAGGAAGACGGCCTCATGCTGAACTGGCCGCGCCCCGCGCCCACTTCCCGCGAATACACGGTCCGCCGCTACGACCCGTTCACGGCCGAGATCGACGTCGACTTCGCCCTGCACGACGGCGGCCTCGCCGCGGACTGGGCGTGCGCCGTCGAACCCGGCGCCCTCGTGCACGTCGCGGGCCCGCCCGGCGGGCTCATCGTCCCGCACTCCTACGACCGCTATCTGCTCGCGGGCGACCTCACCGCGCTGCCCGCGATCGCCCGCTGGCTGGAGGAACTGCCCAGGAGCGCGCGGGGCTGGGCGTTCATCGAAGTCGCCGACGCCGCCGAGGAGATCGAGCTGTCCGCCCCCGAGGGCATCGAGGTCACCTGGCTGCACCGCGGCGACCGCCCCGCGGGCACGGGCGACGCCTTCGCGCAGGCCGTGACCGCGGTGACCGTGCCCGAGAACGAGCGGGTGTACGTCTGGGCCGCGGGCGAGGCGGGCCAGCTCAAGCCGGTCCGCCGCTGGGTCCGCGACGCACTGCGCCTGGACAAGGCCGACCACGACATCACCGGCTACTGGAAGCGCGGCACGGCCGACTTCGACGAAGACGACCACTGACCTGCCGGCGCACACCTGCCGCACCTGCAAGACCGGCGCACACCTGCCGCACCTGAAGAGCAGAACAAGGAGCATCGCATGTCCCTCCGCAGATCCTCGGGCCTGGCAGGCGCCGTGGCGCTGGCCCTCACCTTGACCGCATGCGGCTCGTCGGGCGGCGGATCCGACGACTCCGGCAAGGGCGCGACCCGGGTGTTCGCCGCGGACAACGGAAAGATCAAGATCCCGGCCGACCCCAAGCGCGTGGTCGCCACGGGCTACGCGGTCCCCGTCATGCTGGAGGCCCACGCGCCGCTCGTCGGCATCTCGTCGTGGCAGCGCGGCGAACCGATGATGAGCAAGAAGGACCTCGCCACCTACAAGAAGCTCCCCAAGGTGGCGGGCGAACAGGCGGCGGAGACCAACTACGAGGCCGTCGCCGAGGCCGAACCCGACCTGATCGTCATCGGCGTGCCCGCCCCAGTGCTCGGCGACATCGACGTCAAGCGCCTGGAGTCCATCGCCCCCGTGGTCGCGATCGGCCCGACCGTGCCGTCCGCATGGCGCGAGCAGTCCCGCAAGCAGGCCGAAGCGGCGGGCGCGCTCAAGCAGTTCGACACCGTGCAGAAGGCGTACGAGACCAAGGCCGCCAAGCTGGCCAAGAAGTACAAGGACGTCCTGCCCGGACTCAAGATGGGCCACGTCGGCGCGTACGGCGAGAGCGCCAAGGGCACCTTCCACCGCGAGTTCGGCCGCTCCTGGGGCACCAACATCGCCGAGGACGTCGGCGCGAAGTACTACGGCGAGGTCAAGAAGAAGGGCCCCGGCTCCCACGCGGTCAGCGAGTACCCGTCCCTCGAAGAACTCCCCGAATCGCTCGGCGACGCCGACGCCATCACCTACTCCGTCAAGCCCGACGGCAGCATCCCCCAGCCGGTGAAGTACGTCATGGACTCCAAGCTCTGGAAGAACCTGCCCGCCGTCAAGGCGGGCAGGACCTTCCCGCTGCGCTACACCGAGGCCGCCACCTACGGACAGGCCACGCAGACCCTGGACGCGATCGACGAGGCGTTCGCGCCGCTGCTCAAGCGGTGACCGTCGCGCGCCCTGCGGCCGATGCGGAGACGACGGGCGGCAGCCGGGCCGGGCCGCAGATCGGCCTGCTCGTGGGCGGCCTCGTGCTGCTCGTCGCCGTCGCCGTGCTGAGCATCGGCGTCGGCGCCCGCCCGATCCCGCCCGCCGATGTCGTCCGCGCGCTGTTCGACCACCAGGGCACCGACGAGCAGGTGATCGTGCGGGACGTCCGGCTGCCCCGCGCGCTCCTCGCCGTCGCCGTGGGCGCGGCCCTCGCGGTGGCGGGCGCGCTGATCCAGACACTGGCCCGCAACCCCTTGGCCGAGCCCGGCATCCTCGGGGTCACCGCGGGCGCCGGATTCGCCATCACACTCGGCTCGGGCATCGGCCTGGCCGCGGGGCAGACAGGGCAGTTGGGCTGCGCGATCATCGGCTCGGTGCTCGCCGCGCTGCTCGTCGCCGCGGTCGGGCGCAGCTCACCGCTGCGCCTCGTCCTGACGGGCGTCGCGCTGACCGCCGTACTGAACGGTGTCGCCCTCGGCATGCGGCTGATGCTCCCCGACGTGTTCGACACCTACCGGTTCTGGTCGGTCGGCTCCCTCGCGGGCCGCGAACAGGCGCCGCTCGCCCTGCCGTTGACCGCGATCGGGGTGTCCCTGCTCGGCGCGCTGCTGCTGAGCAGGACCCTCAACGCCCTCTCGCTCGGTGAGCACGTGGCCCACACCCTGGGCGCGGGCGTGGCCCGGGTCCGGGCCGTCACGCTCGTACTGATCACCGTGCTCAGCGGGGCGGCGACGGCGGTGGCGGGACCGATCCTGTTCGTCGGCCTCATCGTGCCGCAGCTGGTCCGCAGGCCCGCCGGAGGCTCGGTGCCCTGGCTGATCCTGTACGCGATGGTGCTCGGCCCGGTCCTGCTCCTGATCGCCGACATGGGGTCCCGCGTGCTGCTGCCCACCGGCGAGGTGCCCGTGGCCATCGTGACCGCGTTCCTCGGCGGCCCCATGCTCATCTGGGCCGTCCGCCGCCACGGGGCGGGCTCGCTGTGAACGTGAACGTACGCGGAGTGCGGGCCGAACGCCGCACGCTGGTGCTCGTCGCCGCACTGCTCTCCCTGATGGCGGGCCTCGCCCTGCTCGCGCTGTGCTACGGCACGTCCTGGTCCACGCCCCGCGAGGTGTTCTCCGTGCTGACCGGAGCCAAGCCCTCCGTGGTGATCTGGGACTGGCGCATGCCGCGCGTCCTCGCGGCACTCGTCTTCGGCGCCGCGCTCGGCGTGTCCGGGGCGATCTTCCAGAACCTCACCCGCAACCCGATGGGCAGCCCCGACGTGATCGGCCTCGACGCGGGCGCCTACACCGGCGCCCTCGTCGCCCTCACCGTCCTCACGGGCACCTCCGCGCAACTGGCCGTCGGCTCGGTGCTCGGCGGACTCGTCGTCGCGGCCGCCATCTACCTCCTCTCGTACGACCGCGGCTTCTCCGGGCTGCGCCTCGTGGTGATCGGCATCGCGATCAACGCGATGGTCACCGCCGTCAATTCGTGGATCGTGCTGCGCGCCGATCTGGAGGTGGCGATCGCCGCGGTCGGCTGGAGCGCGGGCTCGCTCAACGGTGTCGGCTGGTCCGACCTGGGCCTTCCGTTCGCGGTGATCGCCGTCCTGCTCGTCCTGATGGCCACCCGGGCGCACGCCATGCACCAGGCGTCGCTCGGCGACGCGATCGCGGTGACCACCGGGGTCGGGCTCGACCGGCTGCGCCTCCTGATGGTCCTCGTCGGCGTCGGCTGTACGGCCACGGTGACCGCGGTGGCCGGACCCATCGCGTTCATCGCCCTTGCCGCACCGCAGATCGGCCGCAGGCTCGCGGGCGCCGCTGGGGTGCCGCTGCTCCCCGCCGCACTGACCGGCGCCGTGCTCCTCCAGGGCGCCGACCTGCTCGCGCAGATGCTGCTCGCGCCCGTCGCGCTGCCCGTCGGCGTGGTGAGCACCGCGATCGGCGGTTGTTATCTGATCTGGCTGCTGACCAAGGAGGTGAGGCGCGCGTGACCGCCCGCCTGACCGCGCGGGAGATCACCCTGCGCTACGGAGACCGTGTGGTGTCCACCCGGCTGAGCCTCGACGTCCCCGACGGCGCGTTCACCGCCATCGTGGGGCCCAACGCCTGTGGAAAGTCCACCCTGTTGCGCGCGCTGGTCCGTCTCCTGCGCCCCGACGGCGGACGCGTGGAGTTCGACGGGCGCGAGGTCGGCGGCTTCCCCGCCAAGCAACTCGCCAAGCAGCTCGGCTTCCTGCCGCAGGACCCGCAGGCCCCCGAGGACATCAAGGTCCGGCAACTGGTGGGCCGGGGACGCTTCCCCCACCAGTCGCTCCTCGCCCTGTGGTCCACGGAGGACGAGGAGGCCGTCGTCGACGCGATGGCCGCCGCCGGAGTCGCCGACCTGGCCGACCGTTCGGTGCAGGCGCTGTCCGGCGGGCAGCGACAACGGGTGTGGATGGCCATGGTGCTCGCCCAGCGGACGCCCTACCTGCTGCTCGACGAACCGACGTCCTTCCTGGACATCACCCACCAGTACCAACTGCTCGGCCTGCTCGCCGAGTTGCGCGACCAGGGCCGCACGGTCATCGCCGTCCTCCACGACATCAACCAGGCGTGCCGCTTCGCCGACCACCTCGTCGCCATGAAGGACGGCCGGGTGGTCGCCGAGGGCGACCCCACCGACATCGTGGACGCCGTACTGATCAAGGACGTGTTCGACCTGCCGAGCGTCATCATCCCCGACCCGGTGACGGACACGCCGATGGTGGTGCCCACGCTCGGAGGCGAATGAGGCGGCAGGTCACGGCCGTTCGCGGCCCGTGCCCGCGCTCTGGAGGTGGGCCGCCGCCTGCCGGCGCAGCGCATCCGTCTCCCGCGTCCCCGCCGAACCCAGCTGGTCGAACAGGGAGAGCGCCTCCCGCCAGCAGGCACGGGCCCGGTCCGTGTGCCCGATCCCGTCGAGCGCGCGGCCCAGGAGCGTGAGCGCGCTCGCGCGATGCGTGGCCCGCGCGGGCCCGGTCAGCAGGGACAGCGCGAGTTCCGCGTCGGACGCGGCGTCCGCGAACCGGCCCCTGGCCATGTGCACCTCGGCGAGACGGAAGAGGGCCTGCCCCTCCCGCGTCCGGTGCCTGTGCTCCCTGAACACCTCAAGGGCCAGCCGCAGTTGCGACACGGCCTCCTCGAACCGTCGGCTGCCCGCGAGGGCCAGCCCGAGCGCATAGCGGGCGTCGGCGCCTTGCAGGGTGAGCCCCATGCCGTCGTAGATGTCCTGCGCCTCCCTGGCGAGTTCGACGGCATCGGCGGGGCGGTCGGTGGCCAGGTGGACGCGGGACAGGTTGCTGAGGGCGGCGGCCTCGCCGGGCCGGTTCCCGAGGGCGCGGAAGGTGTCGACGGCCTGCCGCAGATACCGTTCGCCGTCCTCGTAGCGGCCCTGGAGCGTCGCGATGATCCCGAGGTCGCCGGTGGCCCAGCAGCGCGGCAGCGGGTCGCCGGTCGCCCCGGCGAGGGCGAGGGCGCGCCGGGCCTCCCCGTCCGCCCGCTCCAGCCGCCCGGCGGCCAGCAGCACCGTGGCCAGCGCGGTCCTGGCCCGGCCCTCGGCCCGGACATCCCCGGCCGCCCGGCTCGCGGCGCACGCCGCATCGGCCACCGACTCGTACAGACCGGGATTGGCCCCGGGATCGGCGAGCTCCCTGGCCGCGAGCAGCAGATCCACGCCGCGGCGCAGGGACCCCGTGGTCAGGGACTGCTGCACGCAGGCGAGGACGCAGTCGGACTCCGACGGCAGCCAGTCCCTGGCGGCGGCGCGGTCGTCGAAGGCAAGGCCCGCGGTCCGCCCGGTCTCGAAGTGGGCGACCATCGTGTCGCCGGGGTGTGCCATCGCGTACGCCGCCGACGCCGTCCTGAGGTAGAAGTCCATCAGCCGGGAGAGCGAGGCATCCCGTGCGCTCGGCGGCAGTTCGTCGCGCTCCGCGCACGCACGCGCGTAAAGCCGTACGAGATCGTGGTACCGGTAGCGGCCCGGTGCCGCCGACTCCAGCAACGACGTGTCGACCAGGGACTCCAGCAGGTCCTCCGTCTCCTCCACCGACAGGTCGAGCATCGCGGCCGCCGCGGCCAGCGAGATGTCGGGGCCTTCGGCCAGGCCGAGCAGGCGGAAGGCGCGGGCCTGCGCGGGTTCGAGCACCCCGTAGTCCAGCTCGAACGTCGCCTTGACCGCGAGATCGCCGGCCTGCAACTCGTCGAGCAGGCGCCGCTTGTCCGCCAGCTTCGCCGCGAGCACGGAGACCGTCCAGGTTCTGCGCGCCGAGAGCCGGGACGCCGCGATCCTGATCGCCAGGGGCAGGAAGCCGCACGCCGCGACCACGTCGAGCGCCGCGTCCCGCTGCGGGGCCAGCCGCTCTTCCCCCACGATCCTGGTGAAGAGCCGCAGCGCCTCCTCGGGGGACATCACGTCCAGGTCGACCAGATGGGCCGCGGGCAGGTCCACCATGCGCACCCGCGAGGTGATCAGCGCCGCGCTGCCCCCCGTGCCCGGCAGCAGCGGCCTGACCTGCGCCACGTCGCGTGCGTTGTCCAGGAGCACGAGGACCCGGCGGTCGGCGAGGACGGAACGGTACAGGGCCTCGCGCTCCACCAGTGTGTCCGGAATCGCCGAGTCGGGGGTGCCGAGGGCCCGCAGGAACGCGCCGAGGACCGTCTCCGGGTCGGCGGCCCGCGCCCCCGCGCCCTGCAGGTCCACGTAGAGCTGCCCGTCCGGGAAGAAGCTCCGTGCCAGGTGCGCCACATGGACCGCGAGCGTCGTCTTGCCCGTCCCGCCGATCCCGGCGAGCGCCGCGACCCTCGTGCTGCCCCGCTCCCCGGCCGAGGAAAGCACCGCGCCCAGCTCGGTCACCAGGGCGTCCTTGCCGGTGAAGTCCGGTACCGTCGCCGGGAGTTGCGTCGGGCGGCGCACCGTCACCGCCGATGACTCCGGCGACGGCGCGGCGGGTTCCGCGAGGCCCGGGTCGGCCTGCAGGATGCGCATCTGCAGCTCGCGCAGACCGGGCCGGGGATCGACGCCCAGCTCGTCGGCGAGCAGGCGCCGGGTGTCGGCGTACACGGCGAGGGCTTCCGCCTGGCGGCCGCAGCGGTAGAGGGCCAGCATCAGCAGCTCCCGCAGCCGCTCCCGCAGCGGGTGCGCGGCGGTCAGGGCGGTGAGTTCCGGGACCGCCTCCGCGTGGCAGCCCTGTTCCAGGTCCATCTCAAGGCGCGTCTCGACGAGCAGCCGCCGCCACTCCTCCAGGCGTGCGCGTTGCGCGTCCGCGTACGGTCCTGGCACATCGGACAGCGGCTCGCCGACCCACAGCGCGAGCGCCTCGTCGATCAGTGTCCTGGCCCGGGTCAGGTCACCCGCGATGCGGGCCTTCCCGGCATCGGCCCACAACTGCTCGGCGACCCCGAGGTCAAGCGCCTCGTGGGGAACGGGAAGCCTGATCGCGTAACCGCCCGAGATGCTGGCGAGCAGCCCGGGAGGGAACACCTTGCGCAGCCGTGCGGCATAGGTGCGCACCGCCGCGAGGGCCTGGTGCGGAGGCTCGTCGCCCCAGAGCGCGTCGATCAGCTCGGCCATGGACGCCCCGCGCCCCTCGCGGAGCAACAGCGCGGTCAGGAGCGCCCGTTGCTGCGGGGAGCCGATGGACAGCTGCTCCTCCCCGTGCCAGGCCCGCACCGGGCCGAGCACGGAGAAGCGCACCGAATCGACGTTGTGCCCGCGCTCGGGCAGTGCGGTGGCCGCCCGCACCATGGTCCGGGCGTCGCTGACCCGCTGCTGCGGCCCCAGGACCGAGGCCGCCTCGAACTCGGTGCCCGTGAGCGTGCGCAGCGAGGACCGCGACTGCGGGTGGTGGATGCCGAGCGTCGCCGAGGTCTTCTGGGCCACGACGGCGAGGACGTCCGCCGCCCGCTCCATGCGGTCCCGTGCACCGGCCGACCGCGCCGACTCGAACTCGGCCGACGCGAGGGCCACCACGGCCGACAGGGACCGCGGATGGCCCTCGCCGAGGAGGTGCACCAACCGGCGGACGACGTCCTCCAGTTCACCGAGGAGCTCGTCCGCCTCGGCGGTCGCACCCTGCAGGCGTACGCCCTCGATGAGTACGGTGAGCGCGAGGAGCCGCACGTTGAGCAGGGCCGCGGGGCCCTCGTCCGCGGTCGCCGCGGCCAGCGCGTGCCGGGCGGCAGGAACGGCCTCCTCGTGATCGCCCTTGCGCAATTTCACGGCCGCCAGATTCGCGAGCGTGCGGGCGGCGGCGATTCCGGTGGCGCCGCGCGTGCCGGGGTCGTGGTCGAACGCCAGCAGCACCGATGCGGCGGTCAGCTTCCCGCGGTTCGCCAGGGTGACGGCGATCTGATTGCGCACGCCGCTGTCCAGACGCCGCATCTCGATGTCCCGCAGGGCGCGCGCCGACACCTGTTCCACCAGCGCCGACGAGCGGTCCCCGAGGCCGAGCGCGTCGAGGAGGGTGCAGAGGTACGCGAAGTGCCTGCCCGCCGCGGGGGCGAACAGCGCACGGGGGTCCTCGCGCAGCTCGTCGAGTGCCTCCGTGAGCCGGGCAGGGCTCCCCGGCTCACCGGCCAGGGCGCTCTCCGCGCGGGAAAGGGCGGACTGCCAGGGGCCGTTCACCCGCCACCCCCTCCGAAGTCGTTCTCGATGGCGCGTCGCGCCGCGATGAACTTCAGCTCGGCTATCTGCGACGGATCCATCTCTCCCGCGTCGGCCCACTCCTTGAGCCGGTGGAACCACTCCTCCAGCTTGGCGCCGTTCGTGACGGCGACGGACTCCACCGCGCCGCCCGTCGTCCCGGCCTGCGGCCCGGGCGGCCGGAGCACGTCGATGAGGTGGGACAGCTGCAGATGGTCGAAGCGGGAGACGGCCTCCGAAATCGTCGCGGCGAACAGGACGTTGGCCGCACGCTGCCCGTCCGCACGGTCGAGGCCCTGTTCCAGGAGGATGCCCACGACGACCGGTTCATGCCCCTGAGAGTCGCTCTCCACCGGGCCGCCGGAGTATCCCGAGTAGTCGCCGAGCACCTGGTCGACCGTCAACTGCAGGGCCTCGATGGCCGCTCCGCCCTGGCATGCGTAGTCGTCGGACCGGGCGTCGATGTTGCCGCGCAGCTTGGCCTCGTCGAGAGCCGGACGGTAGGGCCCTTCCCAGCGGCCGCCGACGAGCGCGCGTCCGGCCTTCCTGATCATCCTCAGCGGTACGTAGTGATGCGCACCGATCTCGATCAACGCCAGGTCGGCGCTCGCGTCCTGGCGGCACACGCGGCCCTCGATCAGGGTGCCGTCGGCCAGGACGATCTGCACGCTCCGGTCGGGTGTGCTCAGGCCCCGCAGGCAGTGCAGCGCGGTGAGGACGTACCGGGGCGTCAGGAGGAAGCCGCCGCCGAGACGCTGCCGATCCTGGCACAGGTCGACCCAGTAGTCGGGGTCCGTCGCGCTCGTCATGGCGTACCGGAAACCCGCTCCACGGTCAGCGTGACCTCGAACGACGCCTCCGCCGACGCCTTGGAGAGGATGACGCCCGCCTCCGCGGCGAGCGTCAGACCGAAGGTGACCTCCATGCTGGAGACCTGCCAGCCGTCCCGCGCGGGAGCCTGCGCAAGGGCCTGCTGCGCGATCGTGGAGGCCTGCACGATCGCCTCCTCGACCTCGGCGGAGCGGTCGGCGAGCGGCGACGTAGTCCGGGTCCGGCTGGCGATCTGACGGTTGCCGACGGCGTCGAGAGCCACCGTTTCCACCCTGACCCGAGTCATCTGTTTCGTCGCTCCCGTATGCGGTGTCCCGTGCCCCGTGCGGCAGTTGGGTGATCCGGTCGGCGGACCGATCACCCATCAAAGCGTGTGGGGCGATGCAGCGGCAAGGGTTCGCCGCCGTGCTGCGGCCCCCGCCCCCTCACACGGCGAAGACCTGGGAGTCGTCGGCGAACGCCTTGAACTCCAGGGCGTTGCCCGCCGGGTCGTGGAGGAACATCGTCCGCTGCTCGCCGGTCTGGCCCTCGAAGCGGACGTAGGGCTCGATGACGAAGTCCGTGCCCGCCGCGCGCAGCCGCTCGGCGAGTTCGTCGAACGCCGGGACGGCCAGGATCAGTCCGAAGTGCGGCACCGGGACGTCGTGGCCGTCGACCGGGTTGTGGACGGCCGCTCCGCGCTCCGCCGCGAGGTGCGTGACGAATTGGTGGCCGTGCAGGTTCCAGTCGATCCAGGTGTCCGTGCTGCGGCCCTGCTCCAGGCCCAGTACGTCGCCGTAGAAGCGGCGGGCCGCGGCCAGGTCGTCGACCGGCACGGCCAGGTGGAACCGGGGGATCGGGGAGTCGAGAACGGTCATGACACTGCCTTTCCAGTCGGGAACCTCGGTCACGGGTTCCGGTCAGGAACTCCGGTCAGGGGTTCCGGTCGAGCATTGCGGTCAGGGCCCGTGCGCGCCTACGGCTTCCGCCCGACCCCGCCGAACATCGCCACCTCGTCGGGTTCGGGCAGTCCGTCCGTGCCGCCCTGCCAACGCCAGCGTGAGCAGGAGACCACGCCGGGTTCGAGGAGTTCCAGACCGTCGAAGAAGCGGGTGATCTGGTCCGGCGTGCGCTGGTTCAGCTTCGGGGTGCCGTGCTCGTTCCAGAACGCCACGGCCTCGTCCACGTCCGGCATGTCCGGCCGCGTGATGGTGTGGGACAGCACGAGATGACTGCCGGAGGGCAGCGCGTCGAGCAGGCGCCGCACCACGCCGTAGGGGTCCTCGTCGTCGGCGACGAAGATGACCACGCCGAGCAGTATCAGGGCGACGGGCTGCGTGAAGTCGAGCGTCCTCGCGGCGTGTTCCAGGATCTGGTCCACGTCGCGCAGGTCGGCGTCGATGTAGTCGGTCCTGCCCTCCGGCGTGCTGGTGAGCAGGGCCTGGGCGTGGCTCAGGACGAGGGGGTCGTTGTCGACGTAGACGATCCTGGATTCCGGTGCCGTGCGCTGGGCGACCTCGTGGGTGTTGTCGACCGTGGGCAGTCCCGTGCCGATGTCGAGGAACTGCCGCATGCCCACCTCGGCGGTCAGATGCTGGACCGCGCGGCCCAGGAACACCCGGTCGGCGAGGGCGTAGTCGACGATGCCCGGGTGCAGTCGGCGGATCTGGTCGCCCGCCTCCTCGTCGACGGGGTAGTTGTCCTTGCCGCCGAGCCAGTAGTTCCAGATCCGCGCGGTGTGCGCCCTGCTGGTGTCGATCCGGCCGAGGTTGCTGTCGGGTGTCTCGCTGGTCATGGGCCGTCTCCTGCTGTCCGTCGATCGCGCTCGCGGTCCACACCCTAGAGGCTGGGGGAGCGGCGGTGGTCGGGAGGTGGCGGTAACGGCCCGCGGAGGAGGGGTGGTTGACCGGGTCAGGCCTTCCGCCGCGGTCCGCGGCCCATCAGACGGCGGTCCAGGACGGTCAGGAGCAGGACCGCGAGGCCCGCCCCGACCAGCACGACGCCGAGCGTGTGCAGACCGTGGTCGCTGGCCCCGGCGCGGAAGACCTGGCCGCAGATCACCGCGGAGGTGATGCTGCCGAGGAAGCCGAAGGTCCGGAAGAGCCCGGACGCGGTGCCGATCTGCTCGGCGGGCGCCGCGAGATACAGGGCCGTCTGGTTGCCGACCATGGCGGTGGCCGACGTGACGCCGAAGACCAGGGACACCAGCACGAGGGCGAAGGCGGGGCTGTTGGAGGTCAGCAGCATGATGCCGACCGAACCGAGGAGCGAGGTCACCGCCGAGACGATCAGAGGTCCGCGGACCAGATTGCGGCGGGCGAGCGGGCGCGAGAGGAGTGCGGCCACGGCGCCCATCGGCAGCAGCATCAGCCCCGCCCGCACGGTGGACAGGCCGTACGCGGCCTGCATCCACTGGGTCATCCCGTACATCACCGAATAGACGCCGAGCAGGGACAGTGCCTGGCGCAGATAGGTGCGGGCGAGGGCGCCGTTGGCCGCGAGACCCCGGAGGTCGAAGAACGGCGCGGACTTCCGCAACTCCCATACGACGGTGGGGACGACGGCCACGACGAAGACGGCGAGCGCCGCCCAGTGCGGCTGCGGAAGACCCATCAGGAAGAGGACGAGCGCGCTCATCGACGCGGCGAAGCCGAGGATGCCCGGCAGGTCGATCCGGTCGGCGACCTCGCGGAACCCTCCGCGCCCGCGGTCGGGCGCGGGGTCCGGGGGCAGCCAGCGCACCGCCATGGCCATCGCGAGCGCGGTGACCGGGATGTTGACCAGGAAGGCCCAGCGCCAGCCCGCGGCGCCGACCAGCAGTCCGCCGAGCGGCGGACCCACGGCGGCGGTGGTCAGGCCCGCGATCGCGATGCCGCCGAGCACCCGGCCCGGCGGGGCGCCAAGACCCGCGTCCTGGGCGCGGCGCCGGATCAGCACCATCGCGCAGGGGAAGGCGGCCGAGGTGCCGACGCCGATCAGGACCCGGGCGACGGTCAGCGTCGCGAGGTTCCCGCCGAGACCGCCGACCACGCCGCCGAGCAGGACGAGCACGATGCCGGACAGGAAGATCCGGCGCGCGCCGAGCACTTCGGCCAGCCTGCCCGCCGTGGGCTGTGCGACGGCGCTGGCCAGGTAGAGCGCGGAGACGAGGACGGCGGTGCTGCCCACCGGGACGTGCAGGTCGGCCGCGATCGGCACGAGGGCCGTCGCGATGAGGGAACTGTTGACGGGGTTGAGGCTCGCGCCCACATAGAGCGGGGTGGTGAACGTCCACGCGAAGGGTTCCGGCGCGCGGCCGGGGGCCCGGGCGGCGGTCCGCCGTATGCCGGTCCTCACGGGGCGCCGTCGCCAGGATCGGCCGCGGCGAGCCGCTCCAGCAGGTCGATGGCCTTCTCGACGTCCTTGAGTTCGTCGGGTGTGGTGGCGAGCTGGTCGATGGCGCGGGCCAGGAAGGTGTCACGACCGGCCAGGAGCCTGCCGATCATCTCGGTCGCCGTGGGATCGGCGCTGATCAGCTTTCGGCGGCCGTCCTCGGGGTCGGGTTCGCTGTGGACGAGCCCCGCCGCCTTGAGCACCGCGAGGTTCTGCGCGACGGCCTGCGCGCTGACGTGCTCCACCGCGGCGAGCCGCGCGGCGGTGATCGGGCCCTGCCGCACGATGCTCCCCAGCACGCTGAGCTGTGTGACGGTCAGGCCGATCGCATGCTGCCCCGATTCCGTGCGCAGCCGTGCGCGCAGTCTTTTCAACGCGTCGTTGAGGCGCTGTGCGGCCGCGGCGGACTGCGGCGGCCGGGAGTTCTCGGTCATGACCCCACCGTAGAACTCGACAAGTAACTTCACCAAGTTACTTGTCGAACTCTTTGCCATGGCGCGGGAGGTGCCCGGGGCCCACCACGTGCCCGGGGCCCGCCACCTCCTGCACGGCGGCCGCCACCTGATCGCGGAACCAACGGTGGCCCGGATCCGCCGAGTTGCGCGGGTGCCAGGCCATGCCGAGGTCGAGGGGCGCCAGGTCGAGAGGGATCGGGAACGTCCGCAGCCCCAGGGCGTCGGTCGTACCGGGGAGCCAGGCGGCCATGGTGAGGGCCACGAGGTCCGTGTCCCTGGCGAGGATCATCGCGCTGGTGTGACTGGGCACCACGACGGCGATCCGGCGCCGCAGCCCGTGCTCCGCGAGGGCCTCGTCGATCGGTCCGACGCCCTTGCCGTGCCGGGAGATGCCGATGTGGTCGGCGGCGGCGAAACGGCGGGCGTCGATCCGCTTCCGGAAGAGGGGGTGATCCTTGCGGGCGACCCCCAGCAGGGCCCGCCGGGCGAGGCGCCGGGTGCGGATCTCCGGGTCAAGGCGCCCCAGGACACCGAGTTCGACGTCCACCGGGCCCTGCCGCAGCGCGGGTCCGCCCTCCAGCGCCTCGGGCAGGAAGACCACGTCCACATCCGGCGCCGCCGCACGGACCCGCTCCGTCAAGGGACCGGCGATGCCCGCCAGGAGCAGGTCGGTGGCCTGCACGGTGAAGGTGCGCTGGAGATGGACGGCCTCGAAGCCCGCCCCCGGCCGCAGCACGTCGTCGCACCCGCGCAGCAACTCGCGTACCTCGTCCCGGAGTTCGAGCGCCCTCGGAGTGGGAACCATCTCCTGCCCCGCGCGGACCAGGAGCGGATCGCCGACGGCGCGACGCAGCCGGGCCAGGGTGCGGCTGGCCGCCGCGGGGGAGGTGCCGAGGCGCTCGGCGGCGCGGGTCACGCTGTTCTCCTGGAGCAGGGCGTCCAGGGCGCGGAGCAGATTGAGGTCCATGAGTGGCTCCTGAGCTGCATCTTTACGACACAGGCAATGAGGTGGTACCCATTCTTGCATTGCCGGTCAATGCTCGTACGCGGAGGGTGGAGGCAGGCCCACGGGAACGAGGGTCAACCATCCACCGAACGCCAGGAGTTCACCGTGTCCGTCGAGCCCACCCAGTCCGCCGAGTCCGCCGAGTCCGCCGAGCCCGTCGAGCCCGCCAACTCGGCCGCGTCCGCCGAGCCCGCCGCGCAGGAACCCCCGAGGGCCGGTAGGGAAGGCGACGTGCTGGCCGTGGTCAGCCAGAGCGGCCCCTCGGTCTCGTTCTTCGACGCCGCGTCCGACCGGCACCTCGGGACGCTCGAAACCCTCGCCCAGCCGCACGAGTTGTGCTTCGACCCGACCCAGCGGCTGCTGTGGTGCACGACGACCTACCGCTCGGGCTACTACAACGCGAACAGCGGCCGCCGCACCGAGCTCACCGTCATCGACCCCGACACCCGCACCGTCGTCGAGGTCGTCGACCTCGCCCCCGAACACGCCCCGCACGGAATGGCGTTGGACGCGTCGCGCGGCCGCCTGTACGTCACCGTGGAGGGGGCGCAGGACCGGGTCGGGGGCGTCGTCGTGGTCGACACGCGGACCCGCCGGCCGCTGGGCAGGATCGACACCGGCGCGCCCGGGCCGCACTGGGTGGCCGTCGACGCGGCGGGCAGGTCGGCGTACGTCGTCAACAAGGAAGCGCCGTACGTCTCGGTCCTCGACCTGGAACGGGAGACCCTCACCGCGAAGGTCGAGGTGCCGGGCAGCGAGGGAGTCGCCGTCGCGGCCGACGGCACGCACGCCTTCGTCGCCACGCCGCACGGCGGCTCCTTCTCGGCCGAAGGCGCAACACCCCCCGAAATCAAGGTCATCGACACCCGGACCGCGTCCGTCGTCGACACCCTCCCGCTGACGGACGCCGCCATGCCGCTCCACCTCACCTCGACGGGGAAGCTGCTCGCGGGCGAAGTGCGCACGGAGCGCGACCGGGCCACCGGAGCCAGCACGATGGCGCCCGGCCGCCTCTCGGTGTTCGACGCGGACACCCGCAAGCGGCTCGGCGATGTCGAGGTGGGGCTCGTCCCGCTGACCATCACGTCGCCCCGCGACGGCCGCATCGCGTACGTCGCCTGCTTCGCCTCGTCCACCGTCGAGATCGTCGACCTGGAGACGCTGCGGCCCCTGAGTCGGCTCCAGCACCCCGCGTTCGGCGCGTCGGGTGCGCACGGCCTGGCGTACATCCCGCGCGCGGTGTGACATCAACGACACTAAATCCGGACGAATGTTGACCGAAGGGGGGTGACTGTCCGAAACGAGGTGCCGGATGCTGGTCAGGGGGACGTCGTACCGGGTGCTGCCGTCATGTCAAGCGGTGCACACCGAAAGGAGCTGATCCTCATGGCTCAGCGCGTTCCCCGGCCCCGGACCCGGACCGAATCGATACCCGTCCCCTCGCCTCCTGTTCCCTCCGCAGCTCTCGATCCGGCCGATCTCGCCCTGATCCGCGCGGCGTCGTCCTGGGGGCGGGGCCGGGACACCGACGGCGTCCTCGCCGAGCTGGTCCCCGCGCTCACGGCGGGGGAGCGGGCGTCACTGGCCGCGCACTGCACACCCGCCCACGTCGCGGAACTGGTCTTCCCGCCCTCGCTCGACGCGCTGACGGCCGGGCTCGATGCCGAGGGGCTCGACGTCGGGGACCGGGTGCCCAGCGCCGTCGTACGGGCGCGGCTGTGCGAGCGGTACGGCGTGCCCGAGCCCTCGCTGGACGTCACGATCCACCACGCGCGGCTCCCCGCGGCGGACGGCGGCCCCCGCACCGTCGAGGTCTTCGCCCTGGAGGTGCCGCCGGGGTCGGCGCTCCAGGAGATCGCCGCCCGGGAACGGGCCGAGCGCAACGAGTCCCACGTCGCCCTCGACGTGGGGGCGAGCGACGCGGTCGTCCTGTCGGGACTGTGCGCGCTGCTCGGCGGGCAGGGCGGTCTGGTGCCGGACGGCGGTGGCTACAACAGGCACGAGGACTGCACGGTGCTGTACTTCGGGACCACCGAACCCGCACCCGCGGCGGCCCGGCCCCGCTACCGGCGGCTGGAACTGCGCGTGCCCGGCCACCACCCCCTGACCCTGGCCGCACACCGCGCGGCGACGCCCGATCCGGCGAAGCGGCTCCTCGACCTCATGACCGGAGCCTGGACCACCCAGGCGATCGCGGTGGCCGCGGAATTCGAGCTGATCGACCAGCTGCCCGCCGCGGGGGAGACCGCCGGGCTCCTGCCGGTCGCGGAGGTGGCCGCCCGGATCGGCGCCGACCCGGGCGGCCTGGCCCGGCTGCTGCGCTTCCTCGCGGCCGCGGGCCTCGTGACCCCGGCCGAAGGGACGTACGCGGCCGAAGGGACCTACACGTCCGAAGGGACGTACACAGCAACGGAGTTGGGCGACCTCCTGCGCCGCGACGCCCACCCTTCGTTACGTCCGCTGGCCCTGCTCTACGGCGGGCTCTTCTACCAGTCCTTCGGCGCCCTGTCCCACTCCGTACGAACGGGGCAGGAGGCCTTCGCGGCGCTCTTCGGGAAGGGGCACTTCGACTACTTCGCCGAACACCCCGCGCTTGCCCGGCAGTTCGACTCGGCGATGTTCGCGAGCGCGGCGATGTTCGAGCCGATCCCCGGGCTCTTCGACTTCACCCGTGCCCCCGTGGTGGTGGATGTCGGCGGCGGCGACGGCGAGTTGCTCGGCGGGATCCTCGCGCGGGTGCCGCAGGCGCGGGGTGTGCTGTTCGAGCGGGCGGACGTCCTGGAGGCCGCGCGACGGCGATCGGCCCGCGCCGACTGGGCCGACCGCTGCGAGTTCGTCGAGGGCGACTTCACCGAAACGGTGCCGAAGGGCGGGGACGTCTACGTGCTCGCCCGCGTCCTGCACGACTGGGACGACGAGCGCGCCCTGACGGTCCTGCGCGGCTGCGCGGCGAGCATGACGGCCGGGGCATCCCTCCTTGTCGTGGAACGGCTGCTGCCGACCGACGGCTCCGCCTCCCTGGCCGTCTCCTGGGACCTCCACATGCTGTGCAACGTGGGCGGCAGGGAGCGGACCGCCGAGGAGTACGAGGGTCTCCTGTCCGCGGCCGGGTTCGACCTGGTGTCCGTCGCCGACCTGCCCTTGGACGGCAGTCTGCTGTGCGCGCGCCGACGGGACGACGATCCCGGTCAGTGCCGGTAGTTCACGTCCCGGCCACGGTCCTCCGCAGCGTCTCGATCCACCAGTCGAGCATGCGGTCGCGCGCGGCCGCGTCAAGACCGGCGCTCCTGCGGAACGCGTCGCCGAACAGCGGCTCCATGGCGACGGCCTGATGCAGCGCGGCCACGGTGAGCTGGACGGTCTCGCGGGCCGGGGGAGTGCGGCCGGTCGTCGCGCAGTCGGTCCGCGCCTGCGCGTGCAGCCGGTCCACGATCTCGTCGAGCAGTCCGCTTCCGGTGTCGCGCCAGCCCGACTGGTGCAGGGCCAGGGCCAGTTCGGCATAGCCGTCGGCGTAGAGCGCGGCCAGGATGCGCACCAGTGCGGCCGGGTCGGCGGATCCGTCGCGCCAGGTGCCGAGGGCGGCGTGCAGCTCGGACTTGAGTTTCCTGCCGCCGAAGCGCAGCAGCGCCGACAGCAACTGCTCGCGGGTGCCGAAGTGGTGGTTGACCGCGGCGTCGGACACGCCGACCGCGGCCGCCACGGCCCGCACCTGCACGGCCGCAGGACCTCCCGCGGCGAGCAGCTCGCCCGCGGCCTCCAGGATCAGACGCCGGGCCTCAACAGGCGTACGTCGTATGCGAGTTGCCACACATCAACCTTACCTTGACCGGTCAAGGCAAGAGTCTTACCTTGGGGTGCCAAGGTAAGGGGGCGTCGCGATGGACGGACGGACCACGATCCCGTCGATGACCGGTCTCGCCGCGTCACTGGGCGTCCGGATCCACGATCCCGCACCGCCGTCCGACGTCTTCCACTCCCGCGCGGGCTGCCGCTTGCACGGCTTCGACTGGGGCGGGACCGGACCCGACGTGCTGCTGCTGCACGGCGGCGGACTGACCGCGCACACCTGGGACTTCGTCTGCCTCGGCCTGCGCGGCGCCGCCCGCCTCGTCGCCCTCGACCTGCGGGGCCACGGTGACAGCGACTGGTCCGACGACTACCGCATCGCCACCATGGCCGCCGACGTCGTCGCCGCGGCCGACCACCTCGGCTGCGACCGGGTGCGCCTGGTCGGCATGTCGCTCGGCGGCGTGGTCGCCGCGCATGTCGCCGACGCGCATCCGGGCCGCGTCGAACGCCTGGCGCTGATCGACGTCGCACCCGGCGTCGACTTCGGGAGCACCGGGCGGATCCGGGCCTTCATGGCCGCACTGGGACCGGTCGTCGCCCTCGACGCGGTGGTGGACGCCGCGATGCGGGTCAACCCGCGGGCCGACCGCGCCCGCGTCACCTACCGGATGCGCGCACTGTTCCGCCGTACGCCCGGCGGTGCCTGGGTGCCGAAGAGCGATCCGCGGCCGCCCGACTTCCCCGCCATCCTCGCCGCCATGGAGGACCTCGCCGCGCGGCTCACCGGCCTGCCGGTCCTCCTCGTGCGCGGCGCCCGCAGCAAGGTGCTCTCCGAGGCCGCCGCCGAGCGTCTGGTGGGGCGTGTTCCCCACGGCGAACTCGTGGTGGTGCCGGACGCGGGACACAACGTGCAGGAGGACAATCCGGCCGCGCTGATCACGGCGCTGCACGCGTTCCTGACGCGCTGACCGTCCCGGCTCCTTGCGGGATCAGGTGATCCGCCGCTGCGGCACCCGCCACGTCACGCCCCGGATGCCCGGCACCGGCCGGGCCGGTCCACCGGTACCCCTCACATCCTGGGGCACGCGGCAGCCGCACCGCAGGTGTTCCCCGCCGGTGCCGACACCCCGGGCGCGTATCGCCGACTCAACGGGTGAGCAGCGTCAGGGTCTTCACCCCCGTCAGATCCGGTGTCGGCAGGAACACCGGCGGGTTCTCCGGATCCGCGCGCAGCACGGGGAAGCGATCGAGCAGGATGTCGAGCGCGATCCGCCCCTCCATGCGGCCCAACGGGGCGCCGAGACAGAAATGGATGCCGCGGCCGAAACCGAGGTGCGGGTTGGGGTCGCGGCCCGGGTCGAAGGTGTGCGGCCGGTCGAAGGCCCGCTCGTCCCGGTTGGCGGCACCGATGCGCGCCGCGATCAGCTGCCCCTTCGGAATCCGCTGCCCGCCGAGCTCCACCTCGGTCGTGGTGGCCCGGTACAGCGACGAGAACGGCGTGAGGAAACGCAGCGACTCCTCGATGACCGCCGGCAGGAACGAGCGGTCGGCGCGCACCCGCGCGTCGACCTCCGGCTCCGCGTCGAGGCACAGGAGCGTGTTGCCGATCAGCATCGTGGTGGTGATGTGCCCGGCGATGAGCAGCAACGTCGCGAAGTTCGCGGCCTCCCTGGAGCTGAGACGCTCCCCGTCGACCTCGGCCTCCACGAGCTTGGTCAGCAGGTCCTCCCGGGGGGAACGCCTGCGCTCCTCCGCGTGACTGAGCAGATAGTCCTGCAGCCGCTTCGAGAACTCCACGCCTTCCTCGATGGCGCGCCGCTGCTCCTCGGTGGGCTTGAGCGACACCTGCTGGTGGTCGCTGTCGTAGATCTTGTCCACCCAGCTCTTGAACATGTCCCTTTCGCTGGCGGGCACGCCGAGGAGTTCGGCGATGACGATCACCGGCAGGGGATACGCGAGGGCCGACACGAGCTCGATCCGGTCGCCGTCCACCGCCTTGTCGAGCAGCTCATGGGTGAGGGCGGCGATCCGCGGCTCCAGATCGGTGACCGTCTTCGGGGTGAAGGCCCGGTTCACCAGCTTGCGCAGCTTGCCGTGGTGCGGCGGGTCCATCTGGATGGGGTTTCCCGCGAACGCGTCGCCGAAGTCCATCTCCACGCCCGCGGCGAACAACGGCGCGGTATTCGACGAGTACGTCGCCGGATCCTCGAGGATCGCGAGCGACTCGGCGTGACCGTAGACGTTCCACAGCCCCATCGGCTCGTCGAACTCCACGACCTCCTTCGGCGATCGGCCGTGCAGCCAGAAGCGGGCCTCGTCTACTCCCCACTTGGTGGCGAGGTCGGTCATGGTGGCTCCCTGGGAATGGTGAGAAGGGGAATGGTGAGTGGGTGAACTGGTCCGTGAGGACCGGAACGCGGCGTGCGCGGGGTCCCGCCCCGTCACTCCGTGAGCTTGCGGGCGATGACCTGCATGATCTGGCCCGCAGGCTTCGGCATGTGCAGGTCGTGGTGCCTGGCCTCCACCCCGTACTCCTCGATGGAGCCGAGGACGTACGGCCGCCAGTCGGGCCCGTAGGAGGCCACCTCGGTCTTGTCCAAGGTCGCGTTGAAATAGAGCAGATCGCCCCGGTAGACCGGCGATTGGAAGGCGGACACGATGCGGATGTTGTTGGCGCCGACCCTCGACATGTTGTCCATGAAGGTGTCCATGGTGTCGGTGTTCATGTACTCGCCGAAGACGTCCTCCAGATCCGCCCGGTACAGCGCCTCCGACCTTCCGGCCACTTGCTGGAACCCGTTCTCCGGGTCGGGGGCGGCCGGTGGGCAGTCCAGGACGGCGAGGAGGGCGACCTCGTGCCCGCGCCGGTCCAGGGCCGCGGCGACGGCGTGGGCGACCGGGCCGCCGAAGGACCAGCCGACCAGGTTGAAGGGGCCCTCCGGCTGGATCCGGAGCATCTGCGTGAGGTAGTCCTCGATCATGTCCTCCACGGACTCCGCCACCGGTTCGGTGCCGTTGGAGCCGCGTGCCTGGAGGGCGTACGCCGGGCGGTCCAGGTGCGGCGCGAAGGTGAAGTACGCCCAGCCGAGGCCGCCACCGCCGTGGAAGAACCAGACGGGCGTCTTGCCCGTACCCGGGTCCCTGTTCAGCGGCAGTACGACGTCGTACGAGTCGGCGTGGTCGCCGGGAGCGCGCCCGGTGAGCACCACACCGCTCAACTCGGCCACCGTGGGGTAGTCGATGATCGTCCTGAGAGGCAGGTCGACGCCGAACTCCTTGCGGATCCGGGTGCTGAGCCGGATCGCCAGCAGAGAGTGCCCGCCGAGCGCGAACAGGTCGTCGTCGATACCGACCCGCTCCAGGCCGAGCAGCTCGCTGAAGAGCGAACAGAGCCTTTCCTCATGGGAGTTGCGCGGCCCGCGACCGCCTACGCTGCCCGTGTGCTCCGACGGCAGCGCACGCCGGTCGAGCTTGCCCGCCGCGTTCAGCGGCAGCTCCGACAGCGGTACGACCACGGCGGGGACCATGTAGTCCGGCAGGCGCTCCCGCAGATACGCGGGCAGCTCGTGCACGAGCGGACCGATCGCCGTGGCGAGGGCGGGGGTGCTGGTCGGGGTCCGGCCGGTCGCCTCACTGGGAATGAAGACTCCGGAGAGGGGCTGCTGGGCGGATCGTGGTCCGCTTCCCTGTCCGGGCAGGAGGATCGCGTCGAAGGCGTGGACGATCCGGCCCGACCAGGTGGAAACCGCTTCCATCCCCTGCTGGCGAGCCCAGGCGGCAAGGTCCTCCGGGTCAAGTGGCGTACCGGCAAGGCCGGTTGAGCCTCGCGGGCTTGTGGAGGTCGCCGCGGCGGCCTCGTCGGCCAGACGGGCATTGGGTATCCCGGTCACGCGGACCGGGCCGCCCGCCCGCGCCACGCAGCCGTCGAGTCCGGCCAGGTCGGTGACGTCCCGGCCCCAGGCCACGGTGGGTGCTTCGGTGAGGTCGAGTACGTTCGCCGGTCGCTTGTGGAGGACGACCTCGTAGCGGTGCCGGGTCAGTTCGTTGTGGGCCTGTCCCGGCTTCAACCGGATGTCCACGCCACCGGCATGCTCACGGCCCCACGCGGCGAACCACTCCGGAGCGATCACCAACTCCCGCTCGGCCAGGAGCGCCTTCTCCACCAGCGCCCGCAACTCGTCACGGGAAGCGTGGGGATGGGCCGCTCGCTGCGCCGCGGTCGTGAGGAGGCGGAGGGTGGTGGCGTTGCGGACGTCGCCGACGATCAACCTGCCGCCCGGGGCGAGGAGTTCGAGTGCCTGGCGCAGCACTTGGTCGAGGTATTCGGCGCTGGGGAAGTACTGGGCCACTGAGTTGAGGACCACGGTGTCGAAGTGGCCCTGGGGAAGCCCGGAGATGTCGTCGGCGGCTTGGGTGCTGAGGTGGCCCCGGTCACCGTGACCGGCCCTTTCGGTCTGGGCCCGGAGGCGGTCCACGACCGTGGGCGAGATGTCCGTGCCCCAGTATTCGTCGACCTCGCCGACGATCTTCGCGAGGAGCAGACCGGAACCCACACCGATGTCGAGGACCCGCCGGGGCGCGCCCCGCAGCACCTGCGCCACCGCCGCGTCCCGCCACTCCCGCAGCTCGTCGAGCGGGATCAACTCGCCGGTGTAGTGGGAGTTCTGGCCCCGGAAGTCCTCGCCCCATGCCTCTTCGCCCGCATCGGCGTAAGTGTCGTCGTAGACGCGACGCCACTCGTCCACCTGCGCGTCGGCATCGACCACCGCGGCGCCCGGGTGAGGAACCATATAGGCCACGAGGCGCTGATCACCCCCTTGGATCTCGCGCGCCACGACGGCTGCCTGTGCGACGGCGTGGTGCCCGGTGAGTGCGTGCTCGATGTCGCCCAGTTCGATGCGGTAGCCCCGGACCTTCACCTGGAAGTCGGACCGGCCGATGTATTCGAGTTGGCCTTGTTTGTTCCAGCGGACGAGGTCGCCGCTGCGGTACATCCGGGTGCCGGGTGCGCCGAAGGGGCAGGGGATGAACCGGTGGGCGGTGAGCGCGCTCTGGTCCAGGTAGCCGCGGGCCAGTCCGGCACCGGCGATGTACAGCTCTCCGGCCACCCCTGGGGCGACCGGGCGCAGGGCGGTGTCCAGGACGTAGACCTGGACGTTCCACAGGGGCACGCCGATCGGGAGGCGTTCGGTGCCGGGGGTGTGTTGCCAGGCGGTGGCTTCGACGGCGGCTTCGGTGGGGCCGTAGTGGTTGTGGGCGCCGCAGTGGGGGAGCAGGGCGGTGACCTTGTCGGCCAGGGCGGCGGGGAAGGCTTCGCCGCCGGATTCGATCCAGCGCAGGCTGGTGCACTGTCCGGCCTGGGGTTCGGCGATGAAGGCTTCCAGCAGGGAGGGGACGAAGAAGGCGGCGGTGACCTGTTCGCGCTGGATGAGTTCGGCGAGGTAGGCGGGGTCGCGGCGGCCGTCGGGGCGGGTGATGACGACGGCGCCGCCGACCTGGAGGTGGGCGAACATCTCCTGCACCGAGGCGTCGAAGCTGGCCGAGGTGCTCGACAGCATCCGGTCATCGGCCGTGACGGCGAAGTGCTCCAGGCCCCACCGCATCCGGTTCATGATCGACCGGTGCGAGATCTGCACGCCCTTGGGGCCGCCGGTGGAGCCGGAGGTGAAGATGACGTAGGCGACATGGTCCGGCAGCAGCGCGCGCTCCGGATTGGACTCCACGTAGCCGGTCGTGTCGGGGAGTTCGTCATCGAGTACGAGCAGTGGTCTGGCGGTGTCGAGCATGTGCCGCACCCGGTCCTCGGGCAGCCCGGCGTCGATGGGCACATAGGCCGCCCCGGCCTTGACCACCGCATAGATGGCCACCAGCAGGTCGACCGAGTGCGGGATCCGCACCGCGACCAGCCGGTCCGGGCCCGCGCCCTGCTCGATCAGCCAGTGCGCCAGCCGGTTGGCGCGCCGGTTGAACTCCCCATACGTCAGCCGCTCCTGCTCGCCGATCACCGCGACGCGGTCCGGAGTGCGCGAGGCCTGCGCCTCGAACGCGTCCGGCAGAGTGCTGGCGGCCACCGCGTGCCCCGTGTCGTTGACCCGTCGTACCAGCCGGTCCCGCTCGTCCTCCGACAGTACGTCGATCGCGCCGACCGGCACCGACGGGTCGGCGACCAGGTGTTCCAGTACGCGTACGAAGCGGGCGGCGATGGCCTCGGCCGTGTCGCGGTCGAACAGCTGGGTCGCGTACTGGAGGTCGCCGTACAGCGCTCCGGAGCCGTCCGCGGCCATGCTGAACAGCAGGTCGGCCATGGCGGTCGACGTGAGGTGCTGCTCGAACTCCACCTGGAGGCCGCGGAGTTCGAAGTCCCTGCGGGCAAAGTTCTGCCAGGCGAACATCACCTGGAACAGCGGCTGGTAGGCCGTGGAGCGGTCGGGGTTGAGGGTCTCGACCAGGGTCTCGAACGGGATGTCCTGGTGCTCGTAGGCGGCCAGCGCCTTCTCTCGCACTCGCGCGAGGAGGTCGGTGAACGACGGGTCGCCGGAGAGATCCACCCGCAGTACCTGGGTGTTGACGAAGAACCCGATCAGATCGGCCAGTTCCTCGTCGGTCCGCCCGGCGATCGGCCCGCCGATGGTCACGTCCTCTCCACCGCCCAGCTTGGCGAGGAGCACGCCCAGCGCGGCCTGGAGGACCATCGACATGGTCATCCCGCGCTCGTCGGCCAGCTTCTGCAGCCCGGCCGCCACCTCCTTGTCCACCATGACGCCGACCGTGCCGCCCGCCGAACTCCGGGCCGCGGGCCGCGGGCGGTCGAGCGGCAGGTCGAGCGGCTGGGGCACCCCGGCAAGCTCCGCGCGCCAGTACTCGGCCTGCGCCGCGGCCAGGCTGCCCGGATCCGCCACGTCGTCGAGCAACTCGCGCTGCCACAAGGCGTAGTCCTTGTACTGCGCGGACAGCGGCGCCCACGCCGGCGCCCGGCCCTCAAGGCGGGCGGCGTACGCCTCGGTCAGGTCCCGTGTCAGCGGCACCCCCGAACTGCCGTCCGCGGCGATGTGGTGGATGACGAGGACCAGGACGTGTTCCTGCGGGGAACAGCGCAACAGGGTTGCGCGCAGGGGGATGTCGGCCGCCAGGTCGAACCGGTGCGTGACGGCCTCGTCGATCGCGTCGGACTCGTCCTCGGGCGTGACCTCGACCACCGGCACCTGCACCGACGCCTCCGCCGACGACAGGATCCGCGGGTGGGGCTCGCCGTCCTCGTCCGGCACGTATGTGGTGCGCAGGATTTCGTGCCGGTCGACCACATCGCGGATCGCGGCGACGAGCGCGTCCTGGTCCAGCGGCCCGGTCAGGCGGAACGCCGGCGAGATGTTGTACGTCTCCGCCCCGCCCTCCAGCTGGTGCAGCAACCACATCCGGCGTTGCGCGAAGGACAGTGGCGTCACACCGTCCGCCCGGGTGCGATCGCGGTGCGCGAACCGCAGGCGGCGGGGAGCAGCCGATTCCTCCGACCACGCGGCGAGCGCGGCCACCGTCGGCAGGTCGAAGATCTTGCGGATGGGTATCTCGATGCCCAGCTCGGCGCGGGCCCGGTTGATCAGCCGGGTGGCCAGCAGGGAGTGCCCGCCCAGCTCGAAGAAGTTGTCGTCGATGCCGACCCGCTCCAGGCCGAGCAGCTCGCTGAAGAGGGAACAGAGCGTCTCCTCATGGGAGTTGCGCGGGCCCCGGCTGCTCACGGCGGCCGTGTGCTTCGCGGGCAGCGCACGCCGGTCGAGCTTCCCCGCCGGGGTCAACGGCAGCTCCGACAGCGGCACGACCACGGCAGGAACCATGTAGTCCGGCAGGCGCCCCCGCAGGTACTCGGGCAGTTCGGCGAGCAGCGGGCCGATCGACTTGGCCAGCGCGGGAGCGTTGGCCCGGGCCCGCCCGGGCGCAGCGCCGGGCACGAACCCTCCGGAGACGCTCCGCTGCCCGGTTCCTTCGTCGGGCAGGAGGATCGCGTCGAAGGCGTGGGCGGTCCGGCCCGACCAGGTGAGGACCACGGCCCGGCCCTGGCGCCGCGCCCATGCGGCGAGGTGTTCCGGATCAAGCGGCCTGCCGGAGAGGGCGGCCGCACTCAGGACACCGGCGGACGTGGCTGTGGCGGCTTCTTCCCCCAGTCGTACGTTGGGTATCCCGGTCACCCGCACGGGGCCGCCCGCCCGTCCCATGCACCCGTCGAGGTCGGCCAGGTCGGTCACCTCCTCACCCCACGCCACGGTGGGTACGCCGGTGAGGTCGAGTAGGTCGGCCGACTGCTTGTGGAGGACCACCTCATAGCGGTGGCAGGTCAGTTCGTTGTGGGCCTGCCCGGGCTTCAGCCGGATGTCGACCCCGACGGAACGCTCCGCCGCCCATTCGGCGAACCACTCCGGAGCGATCACCAACTCCCGCTCGGCCAGGAGCGCCTTCTCCACCAACGCCCGCAGCTCGTCACGCGAGGCATGGGGATGCGCCGCACGCTGCACGGCCGTCGTCATCAGCCGGAGGGTGGTGGCGTTGCGGACGTCGCCGACAATCAACCGGCCGCCTGGGGCCAGGAGTTCGAGGGCCTGAGCCAGCACCTGGTCGAGGTACTCGGCGCTGGGGAAGTACTGCACCACGGAGTTGAGCATCACGGTGTCGAAGTGGCCCTGGGGAAGGCCGGAGATGTCATCGGCGGACTGGACGCAGAGGCGTACCCGGTCCCCATGACCGGCTTGTGCGGTCTGGGCCCGGAGACGGTCCACGACCGTGGCGGAAATGTCGGTGCCCCAGTACTCCTCGACCTCATCGACAATCTTCGCGAGGAGCAGCCCGGAGCCCACACCGATCTCCAGGACCCGTCGCGGCGCGCCCCGCAGCACCTGCGCGACGGCGGCGTCCCGCCACTCCCGCATCTGATCGAGCGGGATCGGCTCGCCCGTGTAGCTGGAGTTCCAGCCCTGGAAGTCCTCGCCCCATGTCTCGTCGGCGGGCGCGATGTAGTTGTCGTCGTAGAGCTGACGCCACTCGTCCACCTGGGTGCCGGTGTCGGCGACCGCGGCAGCCGGATCGGGCACCACATACCCCACGAGGCGCTTGTCGCCCTGCTGCCCCTCGTGCACCACGACGGCCGCCTGTGCGACGGCGGGGTGCCCGGTCAGCGCGTGCTCGATGTCGCCCAGCTCGATGCGATAGCCCCGGACCTTCACCTGGAAGTCCGAACGGCCGATGTATTCGAGCTGGCCTTGTTTGTTCCAGCGGACGAGGTCGCCGCTGCGGTACATCCGGGTGCCCGGCTCACCGAAGGGACAGGCGACGAACCGGTGGGCGGTGAGCGCACTCTGCCCCAGATAGCCGCGAGCCAGCCCGACACCGGCGATGTACAGCTCACCGGCCACGCCCGGCGCGACCGGCCGCAGCGCCGTGTCCAGCACGTACACCTGGACGTTCCACAGCGGCACGCCGATCGGCAACCGGTCCGCGCCCGGCACGTGCTGCCAGGCCGTGGCCTCGACGGCCGCCTCGGTGGGGCCGTAGTGGTTGTGCGCCCCGCAGCCGGGCAGCAGCCCGACGAGCTTGTCCGCCAGCGCGGCCGGGTACGCCTCGCCGCCGGACTCGATCCAGCGCAGCGAGTCGCAGTGCTTCGCCAAGGGCTCGGCGACGAACGCCGCGAGGAGCGACGGCACGAAGAACGCGCTGGTCACCCGCTCCCGCCGGATCAGTTCCGCCAGGTACGCCGGGTCACGGCGCCCGTCCGGGCGTGCCACGACGACGGCACCTCCCGCCTGCAGATTGGCGAACATCTCCTGCACCGAGGCGTCGAAGCTCGCCAGCGTGCTGAACAGCATCCGGTCCTCGGCGCCGACGTCGAAGTGCGCGAGGCCCCACCGCATCCGGTTCATGATCGACCGGTGCGAGACCTGCACGCCCTTGGGGCCGCCGGTGGAACCGGAGGTGAAGATGACGTACGCGAGATGGTCCGGCAGCAGCGCCCGTTCCGGGTTGCTCTCCGGGTACGCGGAGGTGTCGGGGAGACCGTCGTCGAGCACGAGCAGCGGTTGGGCACTGTCGAGCATGTGCCGTACCCGGTCCTCGGGCAGGTCGGGGTCCACCGGCACATAGGCCGCCCCGGCCTTGACCACCGCGTAGACGGCCACCAGCAGGTCGACCGAGCGCGGGATGCGCACCGCGACGAACTGGTCGGGACCCGCGCCCTGTTCGATCAGCCAGTGGGCGAGCCGGTTGGCGCGCCGGTTGAACTCCTCGTACGTCAGGCGCTCCTGCTCGCCGATCACCGCGACGCGGTCCGGGGTGCGGTCGGCCTGCGCCTCGAACGCGTCCGGCAGGGTGCCGGCGGCCACCGGATGCGCCGTGTCGTTGACCCGCCGTACCAGCCGGTCCCGCTCGTCCTCCGACAGTACGTCGATGGCACCGACCGGCACCTGCGGGTCGGCGACCAGGTGTTCCAGTACGCGTATGAAGCGGACGGCGAGGTCGGCCGCCGCGTCCTCGTCCAGCAGGTCCGTCTGGTACTGCAGCGCCATCTGCAACTGCGGACTGGTCGCGGCGGTCAGGATGACGGGGTAGTGCGAGCCCGCGAGCGGGCGCAGGCCGGTGAGGGCGACACCGGCCGATGAGTTGGCCTCGTCGATGGCCTCCCGGTCGACGGGGAACGACTCGAAGACGACCATCGTGTCGAACAGCGCGTTCAGCCCGGTGGCCTGCTGGATCTCCGCGAGGCTGTGGTGGTGATGGCCGAGCAGGGCGGCCTGCCCGTCCTGCAGCCCGGTGAGCAGCTCGGCGAAGGTGTCCTGCCGCCGGTGGCGCACCCGGACGGGAAGGGTGTTGATGAAAAGGCCGACCATGTCGTCGACGCCCTTCACCGCGGCCGGCCGGCCGGACACGGTGGTGCCGAACACCACGTCCTGGCGGCCGGTGAGATGGGCCAGGAGCACCGCCCAGGCGCCCTGCAACAGGGTGTTGAGGGTGACGCCGAGCTGCGCGGCCCGACGGGACAGGCCGTGCTTGTCCTCGAAGTCCACTTCGAGGTTCCCGATACCGGCCATGTCGTGCCGGGCCCCGGAGTGCGGCACCAGCAGCGTCGGTTCGTTCACACCGTCGAGTTCGGCCGCCCACGCGCGCGCGGATTCCTCGTGGTCCTGGCGGGTGAGCCAGGACAGGAAGTCGCCGTAGTCGCGGGCGGTGGGCAGGTCGGACGGGTCGCCGTCGGACGCGTAGAGGAGCAGCAGGTCCCGCATGAGGAGAGGGGTGGACCAGCCGTCGTAGAGCGTGTGATGGGCGGTCAGGACCAGTTCGGCGCGCCCGGGTTCGAGGACGGCGAGCGCCAGCCGCAGCAGCGGCGGGGTGTCCGCCTCGAAGTGGGCGGTCCGGTCCTCTTCGAGGAACCGCTCGAAGGCTTCGACGCGCTCCGCGTCGTCGGCCGCCGCGGTGAGGTCGTGGTGCTGCCAGGGGAGAGGCACCGTTTCCGGGACCACTTGCACGACGTCGCCGTCGGCTCGGTTGACGAACGCCGCACGCAGGGCGGGATGGCGGTCGAGGAGCGCTTGCCCCGCCCGGCGCATGCGCTCCGGGTCGACCTCGCCGGACAGGTGCAGGACCAACTGCATGTGGTAGGCGTCGAACGAGGATCCGGCCAGCATCGACTGGAACAACAGTCCGGACTGTGCCGGGGTGGTGGGCCAGATCTTGGCGAGTGTGCCGAAGCGGGCTT